>CAZNDS010000010.1:19428-26422 GCA_964571865.1 uncultured Ignavibacteriaceae bacterium
AGGGTTTTCACCTTTTACTATTGCTTCATAAACTTTCGCACGACCTACAATATCGTCACTCTTTACAGTGAGAATTTCTTGTAATGTATTTGCAGCACCGTAAGCCTCGAGTGCCCAAACTTCCATTTCACCAAAACGCTGTCCACCAAACTGAGCTTTTCCACCAAGCGGTTGTTGAGTGATCAGTGAGTAAGGTCCAATAGAACGAGCATGGAGTTTATCATCAACTAAATGAGAAAGTTTCATCATATAAATAACACCAACCGTCACAGGCCTATCGAATGCTTCACCCGTACGACCATCATATAGAGTGGTGTTGGCATTTACACCGGCTTGATCCATATAGCCCTGAATATCTTCCCACTTAGCTCCGTCGAAAATAGGCGTAGCAAATTTCACTCCAAGTTTTTGCGATACCAAACCAAGAGCACATTCATATAATTGACCCAAATTCATTCTCGATGGTACACCAAGAGGATTTAAAATAATGTCGACCGGTCTTCCTTCAGGAGTATAAGGCATGTCTTCGGAAGGAACCACTTTTGCGATTACTCCTTTATTTCCATGACGACCTGCCATTTTATCTCCAACGGAGATTTTTCTTTTCTTAGCAACAAAAACTTTTGCTAATTGAACTATTCCAGGAGGAAGTTCATCGCCAGTTTGAATTTTTGCTTTTTGTCTTTTATAAATTTCTTCAACTTCTTCGAGTCTAAGCTTGTAATTTGAATGGAGCTTCTTGACAAGAGAATTTTTCTTCCTTCCGTTCATCCAATCGCTTTCAAAATCGAGAAGATTGATATCGTCACCCAGCGATTCAAAATTACTTTGTTTCAGTCCTGTGCCGCTTCTGATTGCCGTACTGCCATCTTTGAATTTAATTCCTAATGATTCTTCACCATCGCAGATAGCACCAAGTCTTTCGGCAAATTTGTCTCTCAAGTCGAGAGTATTTCTTTTAAGCTCTTTATCAAGATTTTCAAGAGCTTTCTTTTCTTCCTTTTTACCGTCAGAATCTCTTCGCTTTCTGCTGAAAAGTTTTGTGGCAACAACCACACCCTTCATTCCCGGATTTGCGCGAAGTGAAGCATCTTTTACATCACCGGCTTTATCACCAAAAATTGCCTTTAATAATTTTTCTTCAGGTGTTGGATCGGTTTCGCCCTTTGGAGTAATTTTACCGATTAAGATATCATTTTCTTTTACTTCCACACCAACACGGATAATTCCATTTTCATTTAAATCTTTTGTCGCTTCTTCACTGACATTGGGAATTTCACGCGTAAGTTCTTCTTCACCTCGTTTTGTCTCGCGCACTTGAAGTTCGAACTCTTCAATGTGAATTGAAGTGTAAACATCATCCGCAACTAGGCGTTCATTCACAATAATGGCATCTTCGAAATTGTACCCTCTCCAAGGCATGTAAGCAACTAAGACGTTTCTGCCTAATGCAAGCTCGCCTTGCTCTGTAGCGAAACCATCGGCCAAAACAGCACCTTTTTCAAATCGTGCACCCTCCTGAATTATCAGTTTTTGATTCAAGCAGGTATCTTGATTTGTTCTCTGGAATTTTGTCAAATCATAATTGACTATATTTTTCTCACGGAAAGAAGTAAGCTTTTCATCTTCCGTCATATCATATTCAACGGTGATATGAGTTGAATCGCACGATAATACAACACCGCTTGTGTTGGCAACTATCATAGCACGTGAATCTAATGCGACTTTGTGTTCCATTCCTGTGCCTACGAGTGGAGCTTTTGGAGAAAATAATGGAACCGCTTGGCGCTGCATATTACTTCCCATTAGTGCACGGTTGGCATCGTCATGCTCGAGGAATGGTATTAATGCCGCTGCGGGACTCACGATCTGGCTTGGTGCAACGTCCATGAAATCGATATTTGCAGGTTCAGTATCCGGGAAATCTCCCTTAAATCTTGATTTCACTCGTTCATTCACGAATCTGCTTTTTTCATCAAGCAGAGCATTTGCCTGAGCAATCGTAACTTCATCTTCTTTCTCAGCAGTAAGATAGTCAACTTCATCGGTAGCCTGATTCTTTGCAACTTTTCGATATGGTGTTTCTATAAAACCGAATTTGTTAATTCTTGAGTAAATGCATAGCGATGATATCAAGCCGATGTTTGGACCTTCTGGAGTTTCAATTGGACAAAGTCGTCCATAGTGAGTATAGTGAACGTCGCGAACTTCAAAACCTGCTCGCTCTCTGGTGAGACCACCGGGCCCTAAAGCACTCAATCTTCGCTTATGAGTGAGCTCTGCCAATGGATTGGTCTGATCTAAAAATTGTGAAAGTTGGCTTGTACCAAAGAATGCATTAACGACACTTGAAATTGTTCTTGCATTAACCAAGTCCTGCGGTGCGAAGTTCTCGGATTCACGCAAATTCATTCTTTCTTTTATTGTTCTTGCAAGACGTGCAAACGCAACGTTGAATTGTGAAGTTAATTGTTCGCCAACAGTTCGGACTCTTCTATTTCCTAAATGATCAATATCATCAACAGAACGATTTTGATCTTTTAACTCGATCAAATATTTGATTATAGTATGAATATCTTCTTTTGTAAGAATTGTAATATCGCCTGGTACTTTCAATCCAAGCTTAGTATTCATCCTATGACGACCTACTTCACCAAGATCATATCTTTTTGGATTGAAGAATAATTTATCGATTAAGCCGCGTGCTGTTTCTAAATCCGGCGCCTCAGTTGAACGAAGTTGTTTATAAATTACCTCGAGAGCTTCATCCTCACTTCTTGAGATGTCTTTCGCAAGAGTGTTAATAATAATATGTCCATCGATTGGTTGATCATCTTTAATGAACTTGATAGATTTGATTCCGGCTTTCTTTGCCCGTTTAAGAGCATCTTCCGTAAACTCAGAATCTTTAAATGCGAAAATTTCACCCGTATTGAAATCGACTAAGTCGTTACCTAATTTTTTACCGATGTATTTTTTTACATCACTCCTGTCAACATCTACTTCATCTGTTAATTCAAAAAGCTCAAGAATTTGTTCGTCAGAAGAAAATCCAAGTGCACGAAGTAATGTAGTCGCAGGAAATTTTTTGCGGCGATCAATGTAAACATACATTACATTTTGAATATCTGTTGCAAATTCTACCCACGATCCTCTAAACGGAATTATTCTCGCTGTATAAATCATAGTACCATTTGGGTGTCTTGATTCAGCGAAAGCAACACCAGGCGAACGATGAAGCTGACTGACGATAGTCCGTTCAGCACCATTTATGATAAATGTTCCTTTTTCGGTAATAAATGGAAGGTTCCCGAGATAAACATCTTGTTCAATAGCTTCGGCGAATTCTTGAGAATCCAAATCTTTGATCGACAACCTAAGTTTTGCTTTCAAGGGGCAAGCGAAAGTCAATCCTCTTTCTTGACATTCAGTAATTGTGAATCTTGGTTTCTCCAAATAATATTCGACAAAATCTAATTTGTAGTTCTCACGAGTATCGTATATGGGAAAGTGAGCGAGAAATACACTATGCAGGCCTTTATTCTCTCTTTCTGCATGAGGAAGACCTGCTTGTAAAAAATCTTCGAATGAACTTAACTGTACCGCAAGTAAATCAGGAGCATCAATAACCGGTTTGATCTTCGAGAATGATATTCGTTCTGACAATTTAATTCTCCATTAACTTGATAAAATATTGTGTTTCATATAAACGTAATAAAACGGAAAAATGATGAGTCGATTTTTCAACTCATCACTTCCCGTTTTAGTAAAAATTTAATAAGACAAAAGATTATTTAAGCTCGACTGAACCGCCAGCTTCTTCAATCTCTTTCTTTATTTTTTCAGCTTCGTCTTTACTGATAGCTTCTTTAACTGGTTTCGGTGCACCATCGACTAAATCTTTAGCTTCTTTTAATCCTAATCCAGTATGTGCTCTCACAACCTTAATAACGTTAATTTTCTGAGCACCAGCACTTGTTAACATTACAGTAAATTCAGTTTTTTCTTCTTGAGCTGGAGCTGCTGCACCACCTGCTGGGCCTGCTGCCATAACAATCGGAGCTGCTGCGGTTACACCGAACTCATCTTCTAATGCCTTCTTCAATTCTGCTGCTTCAACTAACGTTAAACCTTTAATCTGTTCAACTAATCCGGCAATTTTTTCTGACATTTTAATCTCCTAAAATAAAATTTTTAATTTGATTCTTTTTTATTTGCAATTGCATCCAACACACCGACGAGATCACGCATGACTGCATTGATTGATCCGACAATCCCGCTGATCGGTGATTGAAGACTTCCTAAAATTCCAGAAATGATCTCCGGCTTTGTTGGAAGCGATGCAATTTCATTGAGCTTTGATCCATCGTAAAAGCTGCTTTCGATATAGCAGGCTTTAAGATCAAGCTTGTTAAATTTATCTTTATACTTTTTAATTATTTTGGCGGCTGCAACTGGGTCATCAGAGCTTATTGCAACACTTGTCATACCGACAAAATAATCTTTAAGTTTATCGAATTTATTGGCTTCATCAATCGCACGTTTCGCCAAAGTGTTCTTGATAACTTTGTATTCCACTTTCGATTTTCGAAATTCCCTGCGAAGTTCGTTTACTTCTTCGACAGTTATTCCGGTATAATCGATCAAATACAAAGCCGGCGTATTTTGAAACTTCTCGGCGAAGTTTGCGATAATTTCAGCCTTTTCTGTTTTGTTCATATTTTTTCCTGTCTGAACTTTACAATAGTTATCATTATATAGAAGCTATTTATGAGTGCGTAAATTCTAATTTACTAGAGCGCTGCTACTTCGCTACGATCAATCCGCACACCGGGACTCATCGTACTTGACATATAGACGCTCTTAACATACTGACCCTTCGCTGAGGAAGGTTTCAATTTAACAATCGTACTAAGAAATGCTTTCAAATTTTCTTGAAGCTTATTTTCCTCAAAAGAAGATTTTCCAATTGAAGCATGGACAATTCCTGCTTTATCAACTCGAAATTGGATCTTACCAGCTTTGACTTCTTTTACAACTTTTCCAATATCATTAGTCACTGTTCCGCTCTTTGGGTTAGGCATTAAACCTCTTGTTCCAAGAATTTTTCCAAGTTTACCAACTTCAGACATAACATCGGGTGTTGCAATTACTATATCGAAATCAAACCATCCTTCTTGGATTTTTTTAATCATTTCATCAAATCCAACATGATCTGCGCCAGCTTCTTTTGCTTCCTCTTCTTTTGCACCTTTCGTGAGAACCAAAACTCTTACCTTTTTTCCTGTACCATGAGGAAGAACAACAGTGCCTCGGACCATTTGGTCAGAATGTCGTGGATCAACACCAAGTCTAACAGCAACATCAATTGATTCATCAAATTTGCAGTTTGAAAGTCCTTTTACCAAACTAATTGCTTCATTGAGTTTATAATCTTTTTTTGAATCGACTTTCTTCGAATTCGCTTTTAATCTTTTACTTACTTTCATAATCAACCTTTTAAAAAATGATTAACCTTCAACTAAAATTCCCATGCTTCGTGCTGTTCCTTCGACCATGCTCATTGCATGATCAACATCATTAGCATTAAGGTCTGGCATTTTAAGTTGGGCAATTTCTCTTACTTGATCTTTTGTAACTTTTGCAACTTTATTTCTATTTGGCTCTGGTGAACCTTTTTCGAGCTTTGCTGCTTTTAACAGAAGAATAGATGCAGGAGGTGTCTTTGTGATAAATGTAAATGATTTATCTGAATAAACTGTAATCACCACGGGAATTATTAAACCAGCTTTGTCTGAAGTTTTAGCGTTAAACTGCTTACAAAATTCCATAATGTTCACACCTTTTTGGCCCAATGCCGGTCCAACTGGCGGCGAAGGATTTGCTTGACCTGCAGGAATTTGAAGCTTAATAAATCCAGTTACTTTCTTTGCCATAAAAAATTCTCTCTAATTATTTTTCTAACTCAGCTTGAATGAAGTCAATTTCGACAGGAGTTTTTCTCCCGAAGATGCTAACCATTACTTTGAGTTTCATTTTTTCATTGTTTACTTCTTGAACAATTCCATTGAAATTAATGAAAGGACCATCGATTATCTTGATTGGATCACCGAGACGGAAAGGATTTTCTAATCTTTCCCCGGTTGCTTCTTCGGTGATCTTTCCAAAAATTCGTTTGATCTCATCAGCATGAAGAGTTTGAGGATTATTCCGATTCCCCAAAAAACTCATGACAGATGGGATGCTAAGAATTATATCGATAATTTTTTTATCCAAGGATGCTTCGATCAAAACATATCCTGGGAAAAAACTTTTACTCTTACTTTTTTTCTTTCCGTCTTTAACTTCGAAGACCTTTTCGGTTGGGATGAGAACCTGCTTAATGAAATCTTGCAGACTTTGATATTCAATCTCATTCTCGAGAGCTGTTTTAACGCGCTTCTCGTGTCCTGAATAAGTTCTAACTACATACCATTTATAAGTCATAGTTTAGAACAATCCCTTAATTAAGTTATTCAGAATTTGGTCGATTAAAAAAGCGAAACATGCAAGAATCACGCAGGTAACAATAACGATTACTGTCGATTCTCTTAGCTCATCTTTTGTGGGCCAAGTGACTTTTTTCATTTCTTTAACGACATCGGAAAAAAAGTTTATAATTTTTTCTTTCATATATACACCTAATTGTGCACGTCAGGAGGGACTCGAACCCCCAACCTGCGGTTTTGGAGACCGCTGCTCTAGCCAATTGAGCTACTGACGTAGAACCTATTTAGTCTCTTTATGAGTGGTATGTTTATTACACCACTTGCAAAACTTTTTAAATTCAACCCTTCCAGAATGTAATTTTTTATTTTTGGTTGTTGTGTAATTTCTTCTTTTACACTCTGTGCATTCTAATGTTATTATATCTCTCATTGTTTTCTATCTTTTTTTTCTGAGCTTGCGACCGGGATTGAACCGGTGACCTCTTCCTTACCAAGGAAGTGCTCTA
>CAZNDS010000011.1:0-15715 GCA_964571865.1 uncultured Ignavibacteriaceae bacterium
TCAAGAATTCATTGATATGGAACTTTATATTATTGGCGAGTCAATTAAATCTGAATTCTCGCCCAAGCACATCACTTGTTTACTAATAAAATTATTGAATCCAAAGCAATTAAAAGATTTCTTAAGAGATAAACATTTTGTAATTCGATCTACAGCGTTTGATACATTTTCTATTTTTACGGGTGAATGCATGTTAGCGGGATTAATCCCAATTATTTCTGATAATAATGGCTTATCAACTTACATTCAAAATTGTGTTAATGGATTTATTTACAGCAAGAACAATATTTATGAGATTAAATCGATTTTTTCACGGATTATAAACTGTGAATTCAATCTAAATGAAATCTCAAAAAATGCCAAACAGATAGCTAGCAAACTGAATTGGAATTCTGTAGGTGCTATGTATCTTAATGAGTATTCTACGTTATTAAATGATGCAAGTAACAGTTAGTAATTCAAAAATCAAAATCTGTCATATTTGTGATCGAATAACAGGCAGGGCAGATGGGATATTCACTCATCTTTTGATGATCTTAAGAAATTTGGATCGCCAAAACTTTGAACAGTCAGTAATTTTTCAGGGTGGTGATATTGTTGAATATGAATTAAAGGAATTAGGAATAAAATTTTATAAAATACCAGAACTCAGTAAAAAATTTAGTATAAGAGGGACTCTGAACGTTAAAGAGATTCTAAAACAGAACAGAGTTGAAATTCTACACGTTCATTCTTTAAAACAATATATAATTATTGGAATATTGAATATATTTTTGAAAAAAAAATTAATTTATAATTATCACGGGTTATTCATTGAATCGGTTTATCATGGTTTTCTTGCAAAAAAAATTCTGTACATGATGCATACTTTTATTTGTTATGCGAAAGCAATTGATGTTGCTATCACTCCTTCAATTACTAGTAAGAAAATACTCGAAAAGGAATCCAAAATTTTTCCTTCTGTTAAAACATATTATAACAGTATTGATGATTTTAACGAAGAACAAATCGAGAATTCATTCATCAATAAAATACTCGATTTGAAACGGAAATACCTCATCGTTGGAATAGTCGCCCGTCTGGATTTTGAAAAACGAATTGATATTGCTTTAATGATTCTTCATCAATTGAAAATTAGAAACTTGAAAATTTATTTTTTGTTTTTTGGGGATGGCCCTCTTGAAAAAGATATGATAAAAATTGCGAATCAATTAAATATTATGGATATGCTTGAATTTTTAGGTTACGTAAAAAATGCGAAGACTTGTTATAAATTATTTGATGTTTTGCTGTTAACATCTGATTCAGAAGGTTTCCCATTATCAATTTGGGAAGCAATGGCTTCAGGTGTACCAATAGTTGCAACTGATGTCGGCGGAGTGAAAGAAATAATAGAAAGCGAGAATTGTGGTTTTATATTTCCACGTGGTGATGTTGCCTCTGCGGTAGAAATAATACTTAAGTTGGCTGACAATATTTTGCTTCGAAAAAAATTGGGCCAAAATGGGAAAAATGCAATTCAAACAAAATATAACAAACACCAATTCATACATTTTTTTGAGAACCTTTATTCAGATTTACATTCAGAATTGAAGTAATGCTTCGAATTCTTCATATATCCCCAGATTTTAATTATGCATGTGGAGTTAGCCGGCATGTATATTTACTATTAAGGGAATTAAAAAGGTGTAAAAAAGTTCAAATATTTTTTATAACTAATAAAGGGGATTCACTTGAGAGAATAACTGATTTAGATATTCATCCTTATTTTATTAATTTCAAACGAGGGAACAAAAATCCAATTAAATTATTTGTTAATGTGTTATCCTTATACAAGTTTTGTAAACTAAATGATATTCATGTAATTCACACACATCACAGATATCCTGAACTTGTTTCATATTTTGTTTCTAAATTGCTGCCGATCAAAACCATTACTACAGTTCATAGTATTGTATCAGGTTTTGAACATTTCAGCTTTAAATCTGACCACATAATCGCGGTTAGTAATTTTGTTAAGCAAAATCTTCAAGAGGTTTTCGATCTCACACCAAATAAGATTTCAGTGTTAAACAATTTTGTAAATCCTTCAACGAGTGTAAATAATGAAGTGGTTTTTAACCTAGTTTCAAATTACAATATTTTGCAGGAAGATAAAGTATTATTATTCTGTGGTCGAATCACTAAGATGAAAGGCTGCAATACATTAATAACCGTTTTTAATGAATTAATGGAAGTTAAAAAAAATATCAAGCTGATACTTGTAGGAAGTTTTGAACTATCTGCTGATTATAAAAATATTGTTAAAAATAATTCCAATATTATTTTAATAAATCCACAAAAAAATATTGATGCTTTTTATCAAATTGCTGCGATAGTAATTTCACCTTCGCATATAGACTCTTTTCCGTATACTATGCTCGAAGCCGGGTTAGCGAGGAAAGCTTTTATAGGAGGGAGAATAGGGGGCATTGCTGAATTCATAGATGATGGAGAGAATGGGTTATTAGTAGAACCTGGAAATAAAAATGAACTTAAAAAAAGTATACTTAATGTTCTCGAAGATTACAATTTGCGACAAAGACTGGGACATAATTTATATGAAAAAGTTTTAAGATTGACTTCAGCTGAAAAATATATAACTAAACTTTTAGAGATATATGAGCGATAAGATTTTCAATCCATTTCAAGATCTGCTAATTGAAAAGTCTGAAATCAAAAATCTTGTCAACGCTTCAATAAAAAATCGAGCACCCCTTAACATTACTTATATAAATCAAAACTGTTTTAATATCGGATATACCTGCAACAAATATCAAAAAATTCTTTTGAATGATTATAAATATTTTTTGGATGGAATTGGTATGTGGTTTGCAAGTAAATTAATCTCGAGGAAAAAAATAGATCGATTTAATGCATCAGAATTAAATGAGGAACTATTTGTTGAATTTAAAAATGCAAAAATACCACTTATTATTATAGGTGGAAGTTTTTCGAAATCCACCTTAGATTCGCAGGGACTAAACATTGAGTTGTATTTAGATGGTTATGAAGCGGTCCAAGATTATCATAAAGTAATTTCAAAACTGACAAGATGCGAATCAAAATTAATTATTATTGGCTTGGGGGTCCCGAAACAAGAAGAGTTTGGACACGAGATTTCAAAAGTGATTTCTAACTTGCAAATTATATGCGTTGGAAATTTTTTGGAATTTTACTTCGGGACAAAAAAACGTGCTCCCAAGTTTCTTCATAACTCAGGTTTGGAGTGGATATTTAGGTTGATAATAGAACCAAAGAGATTATGGAAACGCTATATTATTGGAATACCATTATTCTTTTATAGAATAATTCACCTTAAATGTAATCTATGAATTTATTTAAACGAAAGATATTTTTTACGGTTGAATTATTTCTGATTTTATTAATTATACTTAACGTTGTATTTATTTTTTCGTATGAAATATTTTTAAAATATTCCCTATTAAAAATCATCGATAGCAATCCTGATTATCTCGACCGAATATATTATCAAAAAATATTTTCGCAAATTACTTTTTCGTCTATAATAGTCACTATTTTTCTACTGCTTCTTTATCTCTTTTGGCATCGAATTAGTAAACAACTAAAAAATGGGATCAATACAGATTTTTTGGTTTGGTATTTTATTATAAGTAACATTATTGTTCAAATTACTATTCTAACATTCATAGATACAATTCCAATTTCTGACAGCGAGTATTATATCAATCTTGCAATTCGGTTAACTCAGAACGGACAATATACACACGAATTAGGTTTCCCGACTGCATTTTGGCCAGTGGGTCTACCTGCAATAATTGCCATGATTCAGTACTTTTGCTCTGATTTTCTTTTAGTATTTAAAATTATAAATGTAATAATTTCTTCATTGATCATATTTATTCTATACAATCTTTTTAAAGGATTTCTTTCAAAAAAACAAATGTTTTTATTTTTAGCATTGATGACTTTCTCTCCAAATAATCTGTTCTCGGTTAATGTTGTGATGTCTGATTTCCCTTTTACGCTTTTCCTCTGGATTCTTATTTATATTCTCTTTCGTAGGGGAAAAAATTACTTTATATGGGCTGGAATTTTGCTTGGGATTATGTATTATCTTCGACCAAGTTCTTTATTACTACCCATAGGAATTTTAATTATTTTAATAATAAGTATAGGATTACGAAAGGGAGTGCTTAAAACAATAATTATAACTTCCATTTCGGTGTTAATCCTTTTGCCTTGGACAATAAGAAATTATAATGTTTTTAACAGGATTGTTCCTGTTTCGACCAATGGTGGTTTTAACTTTTTAATGGGTAATCATCCAAAAGCTTCAGGTGGCGTGAATTTTGATTTTACCTATGATCTAAATTATGAGAATGAAGCTAAAGAGGAGTTACGCGCATATAAAAAAGGATTGGAAAGTATTTATAGCGAACCAATCCGGTCAATTCTTCGATTGCCGATGAAAATTATATATTCCTACTATCGTGGTGATAGTTCAATAACCTGGGCGTTAAAAAATACTAAAAATGAGATACCTAATCTTTTTATCAGTCTAACTTTTTTTGTTGCAAATTTTCTATTCTATATAATTGTGATTGGTAGTGTAATCTCGTTTATCATTAATAGAAAAACATTATTCAATATTATAATCCATAAAGTTATGATTACCATATTTATCTATTTTACTGTGATTATTTTACTCTATTTTGGCAACGAAAGGTACTTGATACCGATTTTCCCGATTCAACTATATTTCTTTACAAAGATATTTAAATTTTGAATTACTTAATATTTTAATCGAATGACAATGATTTTGTCGTATTTTCTGACTAAATTTATTAAGAATAAATCCATACAAATAAAGTATTAGGATAAAAGTAATCTTAGCAATAAATAATTAGATTTCATTAACTATGAAAACTTGTAACCAAAAGAAACGAATTGTGATTGGCACACTAATAAATATATTTATTCTGTCAATTATGTCAACGTCTTTATTAGCACAAAAAAATATTTCTTTCATGGAACATTCACAAGAAAAAATCAATGTGAATATCAAGTTCGATAAAGAACCATTTACAGTCGAAAATGGAAAGTTAAAATTTGCAAACAAAGATTTTTTTATGGATGAAAATAAACCGAGTTATCCAATTCTCCCAGAAAAAATATTTTATTTCGCCATTCCGCCATATAGTAAAGTTAGCTTAATGAAAGTTAACTCTGAGATTCAATTCGTTGAAAATTTTGAATTATCTATTAATCCAAGGATTAGAATATCTAATGACTCTGCAATTACTTACGAAGATGCTCCCTTATTTGAGAATTTTAATTTGATGAATATTTATCCAGAAGTGGAATTTGAAATAATTGGTTATACCTGGATCAGGGATTATTATTGTGTCGCTGTAAAAATTTTCCCCTACAGATACATAATTGAAAATAGTCGTTTAATTGAATTAACTAGTCTTCAGATACAATTAAATATAAACGATGTTAAGCCTTATCAACAAAGTGATCATTCTCGAGGGGATTTCGATAAACAACTGGAGCAAATAATTTCAAATTACGCTCTTGCCGCAAACTTTCGGTCTGAAAAAAAAATAAAGGATGATATTACTTCATCTGATAGTTGGATTGATTATACGAAAGAATATATAAAATTTCTAATCGCCAAAGATGCAATTTATCGCATTAGCTACAATGATTTAATTGATTATGGATTAAATCCATCTTTAATTAATCCTAAAACATTTAAACTTTACGTTAAAGGCAACGAGCATGAGATTTATGTCAAGGGGGAGGATGACTTTAATTTTGATACTACAGATTTTATTGAATTTTATTCCGAAAGGAACTATGATTCAACCAATTACCGTCAGATTGGATCGTTGGGTCAAGATTACATGAACTTTATGGACCGATATAGTGATACAGCTGTGGTTTGGTTATCATGGGGCGGTACAAATGGCAAGCGATGTGTTATCCAAAATTCAGTCCTGCCTGCCTCAACTGATACCCTTGCGTCTCATCTTGTTAGAATGCATTTTGAACAAGATAAGCGATTATGGTACTACGATGCAACTTCGCCACGGGTTCAACTTCCATTTTGGCAAGAAAATAAAGTGTGGACTTGGTTGGTCTTGGGTAGCACGGGATCACAGTCAATTTCATTTAATGCACGAGATGCGGTCCCAAATACACCCGTGAAGGTTTTAGTAAGATTAATTAGCAATGCTGCAAATATTTCAACTAATGCACATAAAAATGGTGTGAGCATTAATTCAACCTCTCCCCAGGATACTATTACTTATAATTATAAACAGACTGTAAATTTTAGTTCTACTCAAAGCTCAAATTTATTAGTTAATGGAATCAATAGACTAAGGATTTTTGGTATCCCAACTAGCGCAGCTTTTCATCAATCGTTAATTGATTGGGTAGACATTGAATACACAAGGATGAATAAATCTGTGAATGATTCGATTTTATTGATTGTTCCAGAGAACGTATTACATGGATTGAAAGTTATTAAGGTTGAAAATATTAATGTTCAAGCACAAGATTTAGTCGTTTATAAAATAAAACCAAACATTAAAAGAGTTGAAAATTTTACGCTGAGTTCAGGTCCCTCAAAGATATTGACTTTTAGTGATACTTCGCAACGCGGAGATGTTTATCTAATAATTAAAAATGAATTTGTGCAAAAACCACTTTTCAGTGGGAAAAAATATTTTGTTAATCTTCGGAGCTCTTCACGCGGGGCAGACTATATTCTTCTTACAAATAAGAGACTATCTTCATCAGCTACAAATTATAAAAATTTTATTTCAATGCATTATGGTCTTCGAACAGAGCTTGTCTTTGTTGAGGATATTTTTGATGAATTTTCATTCGGGATGACTCGAGCTGAAGCAGTTCGGGATTTTTTATTTAATGCTAGTATATACTGGTCATCTCCAAAACCATCCTATCTAACACTTGCTGGTGATGCTAACTATGACTACAGAGATGTTATTGAGCCAGTACCTTTACCTAGGAAGAAAAACCTTGTAACGTCGTACGGGAATCCCGTCAGTGATGTCTGGTATGTAACCTGGGATACTTCGAATGTAAATCTTCCGCAAATGTTTGTTGGAAGGATCCCTGTAAACAATGACAATGAGTTTAACAATTATTTATTAAAGCATAGACGTTTTGTTGGAAAACCATTTAACGTTTGGAATAAAGTATATATGTTTTTTAGTGGTGGAGATGTATCAAAACCATTTGAGCTGGCACAAATAAAAGCAGCTAATGAAGATATACTTCAAAATATTGTTAAACCTTCACCAATCGGAGGACAGGGAAAACACTTTTATAAAACTATATCTCCACCGACTAATTTCGGACCATATTCTCAAGAAGAAATTCGGAATACTTTGGATGAAGGAGCCATGTTCATCTCATATATTGGACACAGTGGTACAAGAGTGTGGGATAATGGAGTGACCGAAGTCGAACATATTCAAAATAAATATTCGGATCGTTTTCCGCTTATTTCCGATTTTGGTTGTTCAACAGGAAAGTTTGCAGAACCTGATATTGACGCGTTTGGAGAACTATTCATTTCTCAATCCCCAAATGGGCAAGCAATTGCTTATTTAGGAAATTCCAGTTGGGGATATCTGTCAACGTCACTCAGATTTCCAAAATATTTCTATTCCCAACTTTTACAAGACAGTATTAAAATAATTGGACGGGCACATTTTCTAGGTAAGGTTAAACAATTTGTTGAAACGGGTAATACTGTTGTTAACAGAGTCTTCAATTACTGCAATTTATTATTTGGGGACCCAATTATTTCACTTAGAATTCCTGATAAACCCAATTTGAGCATCAACAATAGTTCAATATCCCTTATTGGTGATTCTCCGAGAGATACTGATGATTCGATAAAAATAAAAATTATTATACGAAACTTAGGATTAGTTCCAAATAGTGAGATGTTCGTTGATATTAATGATGAATTTCAAGATTCAATAGTGTATTCAAAAAGAGAAATAATTAACATCCCTCAATTCGAGACACAGCTAATTGTGAGTATTCCAATAAGGGGATTAGTCGGAAGGCATTCTATCAAAATACATCTAGATAAAGATAATCTAATTAATGAATTAGATGAATCGGATAATACAGCCACTTTTAATATTGACGTATATTCTACAACTTTATTGTCATTGGAGAACGAAAAATATTATTCTATTTTTAAAGGAAAGCTTAGAATCCTTAATCCTGTAATAAAATCTCAGACAGGTTTAAGTAGCTTAAAACTATCTATATCACAAGATAAAAACTTCACAGCACCAATTGAGTACAATAGAGATTTTGATACGCTATTTACAGCGATTGAAATTCCATCATTACTAGATGGTAAAAGGTACTGGTGGAGAATGAAATTAAACACCTCTGGTTCTGATTGGTCACAATCTTATTCCTTTTTGAATTCAAGTAGAAGTTTCTCTTGGTTTATCGATAAATCCTTTGAGCACCAAGATATTGAATATATCAAAACAAGATTCGATTCAAGTTTAGGCGGATGGGTCCTTTCTGAGCAAAATATCGGATTAAAAATTACTTCCGCAGGTCAATCAGCAGGCTCATTTGCTTCAATGCAGTACAATGCTGTCGAATCACTTCCAAATACTTATTTTTGGGGAATTGCTACTGCACTGATAGATACTCTAACATATAAGCCTTTTTCATTCAGATATTTTCTTTATCCGAATCCGCCCTCTGGTGATTCATTAACCAGTTATATCAATTCACTTCCAAAGGGGACTATGATAGCCATGGCAATTTGTGATGATGGTGCTCAATCTGTATTAGGATATTCTGGAGGAACTCCTGTTAGAAATGCAATTAAGTCCTTAGGAAGTCTTTATATTGATAGTGTACGTTATCGAGAATCTTGGGCAATTCTTGGTAAAAAGGGTGCGTCCATTGGTTCAGTACCTGAAGTATATAAAAAATTGTTTGAAGGACCAGCTGTTATTGATGTTTCAAAGTTGGTGAAAAATGATTCTGGAAGCATAATATTCCCTCTTACCGGGAATTCAATTAAATGGAGAGACATGAAAATTGACCTATCTAAACCTGAAGGGACTGAGATTGAATTTTATCCAATTGGAATTAGTACTATAGGTAGAACCGATACTTTGCAAAAAATTAATTTTATCAGCGATAGCGCATCTCTTGCTTTTATTGATAGTAAATTGTATCCACGAATAAAACTACTATTAAATGTTACAGCAAATTCGCGTAAAGAATCACCTCTCATAAAAAATATCGGTATTAATTATAAAGCACCACCAGAACTTGGGCTGAATTATCAAACCGTATCATTATCAAGGGATACAATTTACCAAGGTGATAGCCTTAACGTAAAATTTTTCTTACAAAATCTTGGAGATTCTGACGCCGATAGTGTAAATGTCCAAGTAAAATTAATCAAAAACGATAATTCGAAAATTTTGTTGATTGATACACTAGTATTGAAACTTAAATCTTTAGAACGATTTAATCTAACTCATCTTTATCGAAATTATTTGGTTGATGGGAAAGGAAGCATGTTCTTTGAAATTGAAATCGATCCAAATAATAAGATTATTGAATTATACAAATCTAATAACTCATTTCGAATTCCCTTTTATGTTAGAGCAGACACTAACGTAACTTCTGTGAGTAGTTTAACTGTCAAGGTTTTATATGATGGTAAAAATATCGAAGATGGTGATTTTGTCTCAGATAATCCTCATCTAAACATTGAATTCCTTTACCCTGTTTGGTTCGCAGCGCATGATACTACATCAATCCAGTTCTTTTTGAATGGTAGGAAAATCGAAAACTCAGCTCTCTATATATTACATGATACTAGTAAACGAAAAATTATTTTTCAGTATCAACCACATCTTTCAGACGGTGAGTATACATTTAGAATTTTTGGAAAGAATTCACTTGGCCATTTAGAGAGCACACCGGGCTATGAAAAATATTTTAAGGTCTCGGGTCAGTTGCATGTAAATCAATTATTTAATTATCCGAATCCTTTTAAAAATGAAACTTACTTCACATTCAATTTGACTCAAATCCCTGATGAATTGAGGATCAAAATTTATACAGTTTCCGGAAGATTGATCAAAGAAATTGTCAGAACCTCCTCAGAATTATCCACAAATTTTAATAGAGTTCATTGGGATGGAAGAGATGAAGATGGGGACTTAATTGGAAATGGAGTTTACTTATATAAAGTCATTGCAAAACGATCTGGTAAAAGTTTAGAAGTTCTTCAAAAATTAGCTGTTGTTAGATGAATTTTGTCTATTTAATCAAATTCTTAACTGAAAGATTAATTATTAGTCTTTGTTTAATTTTTATTCTTTCTTTCATTGTGGTGAAAAATACAAATGCGCAAAGCTTTTCACTTAAGAGCGATTATGGCAGGGATCGGCCTCTGCCTGTTGAATTAGTCTACTTTGAAGCACATGTTTTGAGTGATGGAATATTTCTGCGATGGGGGACAGCAACAGAGGTCAATAACTATGGCTTCAATATAGAACGAGCTGATTCAACCAGAATATTTGACGTGATTGGCTTTGTGTTGGGAAATGGAAACAGTAATTCACCAAAACATTATAACTTTAAGGACACTCTCGTTCAACTCAACAAAAAATTTTATTATAGACTTAAACAAATTGATACGGATGGAAGTTTTAAGTATTCAGATACAATAAATGTGTTTTATAGTACATCTTCAACCGAACAATCAAAATCTGAATTATCTTACCCAATTCTCTCCCAAAACTATCCGAATCCTTTCAATACGAAAACGAATATTAATTTTATCATACCAATATCTGGAGACGTGAGCATTAAAATTTACGATGTTCTTGGAAACGAAATAGGGACTCTTTTCTCAAGCTACCTGCAATCAGGCGAGTACAATTTATCACTCGATGCATCAAATCTTGCAAGCGGTAATTATTTTCTGAGACTTACTCAAAATAAATGGACTAAGAGGATTAAAATAACTTTATTGAAATAATCTACCTTCTTGCTAAAATTCTGGTCGCAATCCAAAACAGAGGTTTAATTATCCTATCTTTTTTGTTAAATTTCGATAAATTTTCTGAGGATGTATGAATCGATATTTTCAATCGCTGTTAATTCTAATATTTTGTTTCGTCTCAGCTTACTCCCAAATAAGCAGACTCCCTCGTGAGCCCAATCAGTTCGCCGGTGGATTAGGACTAAGCTGGATAGATGGTGAACCATACTATATGTTTTCTCTCTCTCCGGATATCTCTATTGGGAAGTTTGGTGTTGGACTCGATTTAAATCTTCGAATAAACAAAGAAGGCAATGTCCGTCATGAAGACTTCAATACGATATCCGATTACTTAAGCTTGATTAAGTATGTAAGATACGGTTATAAGAGAGAACCAATTTATGTTAAAGTCGGAGGGTTGGATAGAGCAATTCTTGGACAGGGCAACATCGTTTATTACTACAACAATCGCGCTTCGTTTGACAATAAAAAAATTGGAATTGAACTCGATCTTGATTTTGGTGATTTCGGATTCGAATCTCTCTACGGCGATTTAAGCGGCAAAGGAATTTTCGGACTGCGGGGATATACAAGACCGCTGCATTTCACAACTGCAGCAGATATTCCAATTATTGGTGATCTCGAGGTCGGAGCTTCGTATGCAATTGATTTAAATGACTTTGCAGGTGCAACAAGTGCAATTATTGATCCAATTTCAAAAAATTTGAAAGTCACTTCTGACGTAGGTTCTACTTCAATAATCGGTTTGGACGCAAATCTCCCACTATTAAAAGCAAAACTTGTCGACATTAATCTTTACACTAATTTTACAAAAATAATGAGCTTTGGAAGCGGGGCAACTGCCGGTATCGGTTTTTTCTTTAGTGGTCTAGGATTATTCAGTGCCGACCTCCGTTTCGAAAGATGGTTTAACGGCGATCAATTTATTCCAAAATATTTTAATCAGTTTTATGAAGTACAAAGATTCATCTTTGATTCAACAAACGGATCTATCTCAAGTAAAGTGTTAGCATTGAAGAATGCTAAGTCACTTGGCAATGCTTACTACGGCGAATTGGTGATTGATCTGCTGAACTTTATTCAAATTTTTGGTTCATACTCCAGATATGATAAAATTTCAAACTCCGGTGCACTCAGACTCGAAACCGATCTAAGTCCAAAGGATGCAAGTTTCGTCGTGCGGGGTTATTATGATAAATTCGGTATCATTGATGAAAAGGATATTTTCAAACTTGATGATCGTTCAATTTTAACTGCCGAAGCAGGTTATAAACCTTTACCATACGTTTTGGTTTCGGTAATTTATCAGTGGACGTACACTCCTCGACGGGACATCAGTGACAAAGTGATTGGTTACTCACCACAAAAAAGAATTGAACCGAGAATTTCTTTTATCTTTCCGTTTGGCAGTGGAGATTAAATTGGTGAAGGGAAGTAGATAAAGTAATTTTTACCTCAGAAGACAGAGAACTAATTTCTTTGTTTTTTGTTTTATTCTCTTTGGTTAAAAGATTTACCAGCATTAAATCTTATCGCTTAACCAAAACTGCAGTTCTTCAACTGTGCAAAAATAATTCCTTGGATTAAGTTCTTTTACTTTCTCCTTTGCATAAGAATCCCAAATCACAGAAGCAATTTCAACTCCGGCTTCATTAGAAGCTGTAATATCTGCAACGGAATCGCCGATCATTAAAACTTCGTTGGGAGAGAACTTAAATTCATGTAAGAACTTAACTATCCCCTCCGATGACGGTTTGTGATTTCGGACATCATCACCTGTTACGATCATATCGAAATAATTCTTAATGTTGAGTATCTCAAGAGTGATTAGCGAACTCTTTCTCCCTTTTCCGGTGAAGATTGCAGTCGTGATTTTTTTGGCTTTTAAGAGTCTAAGTATTTCAATAATACCTGGATAAAGATCAGCCATTGTTGGGTGATTCTCTTTATAAAATTTGTAATAGTCATCGTAGACAGATTGAAACTTGTCGCCGTTAAATTTTTCTTTTAAAATTACATCTTCCGTCGGACCGAACATTGCGATTATCTCTTCTTCAGAATAAGTTTTGTTTTCATATATCTCTGCGATGTGATTGAAGGTGGCAAAGATCAACTCATTTGTCGACGTCAGCGTTCCATCAATATCGAAAATTATTCCTTTAAACTTTTTCATATAAATTTTGTTGATTTAATTTGTAATTGCGCACCTTTCGACATGCTCGAGGCAAGTTTTGAATTTGCCTAATCTATCTTTCCTTTATTAAAAACACTTTCCCATCCATATTTGTCGCAATCAAAGCATTATTATCAGTAAACTCTAAATTGTTTACGCGAGCGGTTCCTAGAAATGCTTTCCAAATAATCTCACCATTATTACTGTTTAATGCAAAGACAAATCCTTTTTTAGATGCAACATAAACTCGATTATCGCGCTCTAAAATTGTTGTCGGGTTTGTATCAGTTCCTAAATCAAGATCAGCTTTCCAGACTAAGTTATGAGATGTATCACTGACTGAAATGCACTGTACGAAGTCCGAAACACTCTTTATAAAAATTTTTGTTTTGTCATTGGAAATTCCTATTGATTCCCATGAATTGTATGCATTCGTTCGCCACAAGGTTTTTCCGGAATTAATATCAATTGCCGAAACGTATTTATCGGGAGTCGTGACATAGATAACTCGACCATCACTAACTGGTTGAGCTACTGCGGGAGAATAATAGAAATTTTTATTTTCTGTCCATTTCCATTTAAATGGATTCTCATCAGAAAAATTTGTGGAAATTTTATAGACATAATTGTCCCACGACCCAATGAAAAGATCATCGTTCAATAATAGTGGGGCTGATTCAAAATTTGCCGAACTGATCTTTGTTCTCGTTACTGAGTAATCCTTCGTTGAAATTTTATTTATTAATCCATCATTACTAAAGACAATTATTGCTTTTTCTTTATCAGTCAAAACCGGAGAGGAAATGATAGTACTTCCAAGTTTGACTTGCATAATTAATTTGCCGCTGGTTTTAGTGACGAAATATAAATTGCCGTCAGTTCCTGAAAATATTACACTTTCATTTAGAACAAGGGGCTTTGCATAAAAGGAAGTGTTTAATTTTTTTGACCAATTGATCTCACCTGATTGTTTGAGTGAATATAAATTGCCAGTCAAATCGGAGAAGTAAATTGTTCCGTTCGAGTACACAACACTCTGTGTCATGGTTGAATTGGTATTAAATATTTGGTTGATCTCAATCTTTTTTGAGGTTTCAAAATTGGGTATTGGAGTGATGCTTGCATTCTCAGGTTTCATGATTGGATATTCGTGCCATAAGAAACTTGTATCAGCATTAATTTCGGTAATTGAAATATTCTCGTCAAATATTTCGAACGCATTGTATCCCCAGATTTTATTTTTGCTGAGAGTTGAGCGTCCCATCGCACCCGGAATTCCCGCAAAACTGTATTTCCGGTTTGAGTGTCCGTGCCCTACGATAATAAATGCAAAATTGAATCTTGCAAGCCGATTTGCCGCTTCATACCAATTGTCTACTTCGCCATCGGGCTGATGATGACAGGCAAAAATAATTTTAGCTGTATCCGGTAATGTCGTTAGTTTATCATCTAACCATATTAAATCCTGGGGTTCGAAGTGTCCCCCACCGCCGCGTAAAGGGATTCCAGTATTCAATCCAATAAAGATGAAATCTTTGTATTCAAAATAGAATTTATTATTACCGAATAATTCACTGAACTTTGTGCAACCGGATTCGCTCCATTTTGTATCGTGATTACCCGGTATAATGTATAGAGGAAAATTAAACGCAGCAAATATTTTTTTTGCTGCGATAAGCTCATCATTCAAGCCTTTTTCCGTGATGTCGCCGGTAGCTATCACAAAATCGAATTTATTTTGGTTTATATTCTGCACTACATTTAGCAAATCCTTGTCAGCATTTGGCGAACCAATATGCGTATCGGTTATCCATGCAAAACGGATGTGCTGGGCAAAGCTTAAAGAACATGTGAGCAGGAGTGAAACAATCAATAACCAAGATTTTTTCATATCAACCTTTGTTGTTGTACAAAGGTAAGAAACACTCAAATAAATTCTGAATAGAAATTTATAAACGAGCAAAATTATTCAGTAATCGATTCAATTGATTTTAAGCTGAATGCTAACTATTAACTTGAATTTACTTCACTTCGGCTTTATATTGAGTCCGAAATTTTCGTTAATGAATCGTCTTAAAGGTCCTTTCGTCAATTAATTCTTCATTTTTGAACGGCGAACCAAAATAACTCATGACTTTTACAAAGACAAAATAATATATTTTAATTATACAATAAGAGTTGATGACTCAGTTTAGAAATTTTTGCATAATAGCACATATCGATCACGGTAAATCGACTATTGCTGATAGATTATTAGAGCGAACCGGAACAATCACTCAGCGTGAGCTTGTAGATCAGGTTCTTGATGATATGGATTTGGAACGTGAACGAGGGATTACAATTAAATCCCATGCTGTGCAGATGAAATACAAATCCATTGAAGGAAAAGATTACATTCTTAATTTAAT
>CAZNDS010000011.1:15725-25299 GCA_964571865.1 uncultured Ignavibacteriaceae bacterium
CCCGGTCATGTAGATTTTTCTTATGAAGTCTCGCGTTCGCTTGCTGCGTGTGAAGGTGCACTATTAGTCGTTGATGCTTCACAAGGAGTTGAAGCCCAAACAATAAGCAATCTTTACCTTGCAATTGATGCTGGTTTGGAAATCATTCCTGTTATAAATAAAATTGACCTGCCGAGCGCAATGGTTGAGCAAGTATCTCATCAAATCATTGATCTTATTGGCTGTAAAAAAAAAGATATTATTTTAACTTCTGCCAAACAGAAAATTGGTGTAGATGAAATTCTTGAATCAATAGTGAAAAAAATTCCAGCTCCAGGAGCCAATACTGAATTGCCTCTGCGAGCTTTAATTTTCGACTCAAAGTTTGATGCTTATCGCGGTGTGATCACTTACATCCGAGTATTTGAAGGAGAAATTAAGGAAAGGCAAAGAATTAAGTTTTTCCGCAATCAAAAAATTTTTGAAGCTGAAGAAATTGGAACGCTTGAACTGAAACGAATTCGCACGAAATCACTTTCAGCTGGTAATGTTGGTTATCTAATCGCAGGTATCAAAGATGTTCACGATACAAAAGTCGGTGATACAGTAACGACACTTGACAATCTGGCGTCTGAACCACTTGCAGGTTACAAGGAAGTTAAACCAATGGTTTTCAGCGGACTTTATCCAACGAACAGCGATAACTATCAGGAACTTCGCGATTCATTGGATAAATATGTTTTGAATGATGCGGCATTAACTTACATTCCAGAAACATCAGCCGCTCTCGGTTTTGGTTTTCGCTGTGGATTTCTTGGATTACTGCACATGGAAATTGTTCAAGAAAGATTGCTGCGGGAGTTCAATCAAGATATTATCACGACACTTCCAAACGTTGAGTATAAAGTCACTAAGCGTAACGGCGAGCTTGTAATAGTTGATAATCCTGCATTCATGCCTGTAGTTGGAGAAATCGATTTTATTGAAGAGCCATATGTTAAAGCTCAAATCGTAACACCTTCCGAATATATTGGCAGCATTATGAAACTATGTATGGATCGAAGGGGAATTCATAAGAACACAACATATCTAGATCCAACACGAGCAGATATCCATTATGAACTGCCTCTATCAGAAATTATTTTCGATTTTTATGATAAGCTAAAATCAATTTCAAGAGGGTATGCTTCTTTTGATTATGATTTCATTGGATATCGTGAATCTGATTTGGTTAAAGTTGAAATCCTCCTAAATGGCGATCCAGTTGATGCATTCTCTTTCATCGTTCATCGAAGCAAAGCTTACGAATGGGGAAGAAAGCTCTGTTCTAAATTGAAAGAATTAATTCCAAAGCAATTGTTTGAAGTCGTGATTCAAGCTGCAATCGGCAGCAAAGTTATCGCAAGAGATGTAGTCAGGGCATTGCGCAAAAACGTTCTTGCAAAATGTTACGGCGGTGATATCACTCGAAAGAGAAAATTATTGGAGAAACAAAAAGAAGGTAAGAAGCGTATGAAACAAGTCGGAAATGTTGAAATTCCGCAGGAAGCGTTTCTTGCTGTATTATCAATGGAAGATTAATCCGTAAACTGACAGATGGAAAATGGTTGATGGAAGATGGTTGATGGAAGATGGTTGATGGAAGATGGTTGATGGAAGATGGAAGATGGAAAAGGGGAGATGTTAAATGTATGATGGAACATCTAGAAAAAATGTTCATTCATTCTGCATTGTAAATTGTACATTATTAATTATTAAATAGGATTAAAGATGGATTGGCTTAAAAACTACTGGAAGAAAAGACAAGAGAAAAAAAGAGTTAAAGAAGAATTGAAGAAAAATCGAACCCGCGGTCAACGAATGTGGGACATGTTCGAAAACCTTCTTTTCGCAGCGATTGCGGCTCTTATTTTGAAGACATTCGTTGTTGAAGCATACACAATTCCAACTGGTTCAATGGAAAATACCTTACTAGTTGGTGATTTTCTTCTCGTGACAAAATTTACTTATGGCTCAACGTCACCAAGATATATTCCATTTACAGATATTGCATTGCCATATTTTCAGCTTCCGGGATTTAAGGATCCAAAACGGGGTGATATAATAGTATTTGAGTATCCTGGCGATCGTGACAAAATGAAATTAGATGAAGCAGTGAATTATATTAAAAGATGCGTCGGTTTGCCGGGAGATGAAATTTATATTAAAGATAAAATTCTATATGTAAATAATGAATTATTTGATCCGCCGAAGCACATGAAATTCATTAATCCGTCATTGACACCAAAGGGGATTTCGAATCCAAGGGTCTTTCCCCGACTATCAAGTTTCAACGAAGATAATTATGGGCCGATTCATGTGCCAAAAAAAGGGGACATAGTGGAACTGAGCACAGATAATATTGAACTATGGAGAACTCTCATTGATCGCGAGTTCGGCAGCCGAGTAGTAACCGTTGAAGCCGGAAAAATAAAAATTGATGGGAAGCCAGTTACAAGCTACACTGTTCAAAAAAATTATTACTTTATGATGGGAGATAATCGAGACGACAGTGCAGACAGCAGATTCTGGGGATTTGTTCCCGAAGATTTAATTATTGGTGAAGCACTGATAATTTATTGGTCGTGGGAACGCGATCTTGATTTCTTCCCTGATTTCATTAGTAAACTTGCAAGTGTTAAAATAAGTAGAATTGCTAAGCTGATATATTAATTCCTAATTATATTGTTGAACATTGATCAACATGATTTATCTTAAATAACCCAGAATATTTGGGTCCAATTTTCTATACTCAAACTCTTTTATTAACGGATGCAATTTTTTATTTTTAGTAAAGCGTTGTAAAAAATATGAAACTTATAAGCATCTTAATAATTTTTTTAATTTCCTGTGCAATATCAAATTCTCAAACCAAATATTTTATCTACTTCAAAGATAAAGGGGAAAGTCAGACAAAGCATTTCAATAAAGCAGCCATAGAGGAAGATTTGTTTAATCAATTCTCTCCGAAAACGATAGAAAGAAGAAAGAAAATTTCTGGCGATGAAATTTTTACCTATACCGATTACCCAATTTATTCAGTTTACAAAGAAAAGCTTGAATCAACCGGTGTGAAGATCATTCATGAGTTGCCATGGTTTAATGCAGTGTCAGCTTTACTAAACGATAATCAAATTGCAGAGGTTAGACGGTTATCATTTACGGATCGAATCGAAAAAGTTAAATCCCTTAAGTTCAAACATGAACTTTCGATGAAGAATTCTGAACAAAGTTATTTCTTTGGAAATCAATTTTCAAAATCATCGTTAATCGATTATGGTAATTCATTTACCCAACTCAACGTTTCTAAAATTCCTGCCGTTCATGAGAAAGGAATTAAGGGAAAAAACGTTTTAATTGGACTTCTTGATACTGGTTTCAGATGGCGCGAACATGAAGCACTTCAAAATATTACTCTTATTGCCGAAAAGGATTTTGTCTTTGGCGATGACACTACTGCGAATCAACCTGGCGATCATCCAAGTCAAGATAATCATGGGACTGCAATTCTCTCAATAGTAGGCGGGAAAAAAGATGGGAAAATTTATGGAGCTTCATTCGAGAGTAATTTTCTTCTCGGTAAAACAGAAGACATTCGAACAGAAAAAAGGATTGAAGAAGACAACTATGCTGCAGCAATTCATTGGATGGAAAAATACGGAGTTGATATTATAAGCAGTTCACTCGGGTACAGTGAATTTGATGACGCTGCCGAAAATTATTCATATAAAGATATGAACGGGACGACAACAATAGTAGCACGAGCAGTAGATTCCGCATTTGCACGAGGAGTTGTGATGGTAACCGCAGCTGGAAATGAGTTTAACACACCATGGAAATATATCATCTCGCCTGCAGATGCAAAATATGTTATTGCTTGCGGTGCAGTAAATTCATCGAGAACAATTGCTGGTTTCTCGTCAAGAGGGCCAACCAGCGATGGTAGAATAAAACCCGATGTTTGTGCTATGGGAGTTTCAGTGTATGCAGCATTTCCTGGTTCACCGTCGCTTTATTCTACTGCAAGCGGAACTTCCGCATCGACGCCGATTGTTGCCGGAGTCGCCGGTTTATTACTTTCCCATTATCCAGAGTTAAATAATTACCAAGTCAGAGATGCAATGAGGTTAACATCAAGCCAATCCAATAAACCTGATACGGTTTATGGCTGGGGAATTGTTGATGCCGTTGAAGTAATTTCTTTTCCACAGATTGTGAAACGAGCAGAGGATTATTTTTTACTTAAGTCAATCTTCAAATCGGATATTAAATCATCCACGGTGATTTTGCATTATTCTAATGATGGCGGAAAAACATTTTCTCAAACTTCTATGAGCTTAGTCCGAAGTGGCGTGAAATATGAAACGAAGCTTCCAGCACTTTCAGTAGATGAAAAAATAAGATTTTATTTCACTTATGAAACGACCACTGGCGATGTGAAAAGAATTCCTGAAAAAAGTCTGGGATCCTATTCCCTTGTCCTGAAGGATAAAAAAGTATTTCCACCATCTGAACCGCTGAATCTTGTATTTGATTATAGACTTTTTCAAAATTATCCGAATCCGTTTAATAACATCACAAGAATAAAGTTTGACTTACCGGTTTCTCAGTCTGTCACATTAAGCGTTTATGATATGCTCGGGCGCAGGATACGAACTTTAATAAATAACAATATTTTAAGTGCCGGGAATCAATTCGTAGATTGGAACGGACAGAATGATTTCGGTGCAACAGTTCCGAGCGGTGTTTATTTTTATCGATTAGAAACGGAACAATTTGCCAACACTAAAAAATTGGTCCTCTTGAAATAAAATTACTATGGCTGATCCGAAACAAAAAGCAATTGACTTTCTCGATAAAACAGAAATATTCATCGGGAAAGAACTCGCAAATGGCATAGAGATTCAAAAAATAATTGAATCAATTTATAAGATGGGAAATAACCAATTGCTTGAAGATGTTTCCTTTACTTCGAAGTTTGCAACTGGGCTGATATCAATATTAAACACTTCATCCAACGAAGTTAGTGAGGATTATAAAGCCGGTATAAAAAAAGATTTTGAAGAAGCGGTTGAAAAACTAAAAGAACTTTTTGAAAACGCGATTCCAAATTATTCATCAGAAGAAAGGGCATTATTTAAAGTTAGATTCTTCGACCTAACTCAAACATCATTTAAAAATCTCATTTCACTCATAGAAGATTTTTCAAAAATTAAGCTTTATTTAAATAGCCTGAAGCAGAAAAGCTAATCGTCAATTACTGACCAAATTTTTTTACCTCGAAAAAAATCAAGCATTTTTATCTCAAACTCTTTTTGCATCGACTTGCGAACTTTCAGGTCAATCTTAACTTCATCAGAAAAAATTGGTTTTAATTCCTCCAGACTGTACTCATTAAATGCCTTGGAAATATTGTTATACTCTTCATATTTCAATTTGAACTGAAAAGTGTTGTAGAGAAATTTTTGAATTATTTTTGACGTGTTAAGCACTTCGTCTGCAGTTTGACTATAAGCTTTTCCGAGCGGACCAATTCCAAGCTTAGTTCCTCCGAAATACCGCACGACTGCAACCACAGCATTAGTCAAGTTTTTTCCTTTTATCGAGGTAAAAATTCTAATCCCGACAGTTCCGCTCGGTTCTCCTGCATCAGTGTAATGAAAATTTTTTGAATCGGGCTTAAGTATGTATGCGAAACAAATGTGTGAAGCATTATAATGTTCTTTCTGTAATTCATTTATTTTGGACGCTGCATCAACTTTAGAAGTTATTGGGAATGCAAATCCAATGAAGGTTGAGTTTTTGATCTTAATACTTTTATAAGCTGAATGTTCAATGGTAAAAAAACTATCTGGAAAAGATTGATTCGGATTCATGTAATAAATTTAGTTTTATTTTTTTAAAAAAATGAAATCGAATTTGCTTTTTATACACTGACTGCTTAATATGAAAAGATAAATTTGTGTGTCTAACTGTACAAAATGGATAAGATAGTAATAAAAGGTGCCCGCGAGCATAATCTTAAAAATCTTGACCTCGAAATACCGAGAGACAAATTAATTGTAATTACGGGTCTTTCTGGTTCAGGAAAATCTTCATTGGCATTTGACACGATTTATGCTGAAGGACAAAGAAGATATATTGAAAGTTTATCTGCTTATGCTCGTCAGTTTTTGGGCAACATGGAGAGGCCCGATGTTGATCTGATTGAAGGATTAAGTCCGTCTATTTCGATAGAACAAAAATCTACTTCGACGAATCCACGATCGACAGTCGGAACAGTCACAGAAATCTATGATTATTTGCGTTTGTTGTTTGCCAAGGTTGGGAGACCACATTGTCCTAACTGTGGAAAGCTCGTTCAAAAACAAAATCCCGATCAAATATACGATTCAATATTTTCGGATTATTTTGGAAAGAAAATTTTAATTCTTGCACCTGTTGTCCGAGGCAGGAAGGGGCACTATAGAGAATTATTCGACGAAATTTCTAAAGATGGTTTTGTCAAAGTAAGAATTGATAGAGAAGTCAAAGAGATTGTTAAGGGAATGAAAACCGAGAGATATAAAGTTCACAATATCGAAATTGTTGTCGATCGTGTTGAAGTAACCCGAAAATCTGAAAGAAGAATTCGTGAATCTCTCGATGTGGCGCTTGGTTACGGCAATGGAATGATAATCATTAATTGTAATGATTTTGATAAAACGTACAGCAAACTATTAGCCTGTTTGGATTGCGGTACGAGTATCAGTCAATTGGCACCAAACTCATTTTCTTTCAATTCACCATTCGGAGCTTGTAACGCGTGTGAAGGACTTGGTGAAAAAAAAGAACTTGATTTGAATTTAATAATTCCGGATTGGGGAAAAACAATTAATCAGGAAGCCATCGCTCCATTCGGCAAACCACGAGATACATGGTTATTCAATCAATTAAGAGCTCTCGGCGAAATTTACAAATTCAATTTCGATACACCCATGAACGAGATTCAAAAATCGACTATGGATGTTATCTTAAATGGTTCCGGTAAAGAAAAACTAACTTTTCAATACAAGCTTGGAAGCGGGCAATCAGTATCATACACGCATCGTTACACGGGAATTATTCCGCAGTTGAATCATTATCATTCAAATACAAGCTCGAACAATGTACGCGATTGGATTGAAGCGTATATGAACACAACCAAATGTTCTGTTTGCAATGGCCAGCGTCTGAAAGCGGATTCTCTCTCAGTTAAAATATTGGATCGAAACATCGGTGATATTACTTCTCTCTCAATTTTAGATGTAAAAAGTTTTTTTGATACTATTTCACTTACTTCAAGAGAAATGGAAATAGGACAGCAGATTCTAAAAGAAATAAAAATGAGAATCGAATTCTTGTTGAATGTCGGTCTTGGATATCTTACTCTGGATCGAAGTGCTGTCTCACTCTCAGGCGGCGAAGCACAACGAATTCGTTTAGCGACACAAATCGGCTCACAGCTTGTCGGTGTACTGTATGTCCTGGATGAGCCAAGCATCGGACTTCACCAAAGAGATAACTTAAAATTAATTAATTCACTAAAGAAATTAAGAGACCTTGGAAATACAGTCATTGTTGTTGAGCATGATAAGGAAACCATTTTAAATGCAGACTACATAATCGATCTTGGTCCAGGCGCTGCAGAGCATGGGGGGAGTATCGTTCTCGAAGGAGAACTAAGCAAGTTCCTTAAAAATGGGAATAATAAAGTTAAATCCATAACTATCGATTACTTAATAAATAAAAGATCAATCCCATTCAATTATTCAAAAAATAATGGAAATGGAAAATACTTGGAATTGATTGGCGCAGCCGGTAACAATTTGAAAAATCTGAATGTTAAGTTCCCACTTGGAAAATTTATTTGCGTCACCGGTGTCAGCGGTTCGGGCAAATCAACTCTTATCAATGATACTCTATCCAAAATTTTATTCAAGAAAATTTATCGTTCGAAAATTGTTCCGCTTTCATTTCAAGATATTAAGGGATTGGAACATATCGATAAAGTAATCGAGATTGATCAATTACCTATAGGTAGGACCCCAAGATCAAATCCTGCAACCTATACAACATTATTTACATTGATTCGCGATTTATTTACGCAGCTTCCAGAATCGAAAATCAGAGGATACAAAGCAGGCAGATTCAGTTTCAATGTTAAAGGAGGAAGATGTGATGAATGTGAAGGCGATGGACTAAAAAAAATTGAAATGAATTTTCTTCCTGATGTTTATGTGTTGTGTGATGTATGCAAAGGAAAAAGATATAATAAAGAAACTTTGGAAGTCAGGTATAAAGGAAAATCGATTGCCGACGTCTTGGATATGTCAGTTGAAACTGCATTGGAATTCTTTGAGGAACTTCCCAGAATAAAAAGAAAAATTAAGACACTTTATGATGTTGGATTGGGTTATATAAAACTCGGTCAGCAGGCAACTACATTATCAGGCGGTGAAGCACAGCGGGTCAAGCTGGCTACCGAATTAGCAAAAATTCAAACTGGAAAAACTATTTATATTCTGGATGAACCAACTACTGGGCTGCATTTTGAAGATGTAAGAATTCTCTTAAGTGTCTTAAGAGATTTAACCGATAAAGGCAATACTGTGATCGTGATTGAACATAATATGGATGTAATAAAATCTGCTGATTGGATCATTGATCTTGGTCCTGAAGGGGGTGAAGCTGGCGGCTATTTGGTTGCGGAAGGAACTCCACTCGAATTAAGTGATAATCGAAACAGTCATACGGGACAGATATTGAAGAAAGAAATATTGTAAAACTCCAAATTATTTGATTCTTGTCTAAATCGTTGCAACCAGTTAAAAAAGAATTTCTTGACAAATGTACTCTAATTCTATAGATTTGCCCAACAAATAAATTAATCACAAAATATAAAGGGTCATTTATGAAAATAATTTCCAAATTTCTCTTTGTTACTATAGTAGTAGCATTTGTAGCATCTTCTGCTTTTGGTCAAGCTTATAAAAAGGGCGACAAAATGCTGAATGCTGGAGTTGGTTTTGGTTTCGGTTTTGGTACAGGAACTTCTGACCTACCACCAATTAGCCTTGGATTACAATTCCTCAGTTTGGAAGATAAAATCTCACTTGGAGTTATTGCAGGATATGCATCTTCAACTGATGATTGGGGATGGTTTGGGAGTTCGTGGTCTTGGAAATATACTTATATCTTGGTGGGAGGACGAGGAGAATACCATTTTTTAGACTCCAAAAATCTTGATGCATACGTTGGGGCCATTCTTGGTTATAACGTTGTAAGTGTAACAACACCCTCGGGCTACACTGGTACAGCATATAGTGCTGCCGCAAGCGGATTATTTTATGGCGGTGTACTCGGTGCACGTTACTACTTCTCCCCCTCATTTGGTACATTTGGAGAAGTTGGTTACGGGATTAGTTATCTCACAGCTGGTGTGACATTGAAACTGTAAGATTTTTAATCATAGGACTTTTTATGAGGCTGTCTCAAAAGGGCAGCCTTTTTTGTTTTAAACAAAAGATTTAAATAA
>CAZNDS010000012.1:0-25257 GCA_964571865.1 uncultured Ignavibacteriaceae bacterium
AATGTTGGGATGATCGACTGGGAAATAAGGCGTATAGTTTTTTCCTGGCCGTTTATTCTTTTTATTATAGGTCTTGTCAGCTTTCTTTCATCAAGCCATAAGGGAATGGGAATAGTGGCAATGCTCGTTGGTGGTTTCTTTCTTCTTCCGAGAATTTTTCCATGGATGGATTATGATATTCACCTGCTCTGGCCCATTTTGTTGATCGTACTTGGCGGGTATTTAATCATCAGACGGACAGAATGGGGAGGCAGTAAACCAAGTTTTTTTCACAGGCGAGGGGCTCCAATAAATGCAGATCAGGTAGATGATGTTGCGATTTTCGGCGGCGGAGAGAAAACTTTCGTATCGGATAATTTTCAAGGAGGAAAAATCACAGCTGTCTTCGGCGGCTCTGAAATAGATCTTTCAAAATGTAAATTAGCACCGGGCGATCATGTGATAGATACATTTGCCGCATTTGGCGGGTGGGAAATTTATATCCCGAAAGATTGGCGCGTTGTAGTTGATGTTCTTCCGATTTTTGGGGGATTTTCGGAAAAAGGATTGAGTAAATCAGAAGGAGCGCAGCAGAAAGATAGAACTTTATTTGTGAAAGGGTTTGTTATTTTTGGCGGCGGCGAAATTAAAAGAGTGTAAAAATCCTCATAGAGATTCCATTCTGAAATTTCGGGATGGAATCTTTTATTTCATTTATATTTGAATAAGATGTTAAACATATCAAGACGAAATACTTTTTTATACTTTACGGTTTTTTGGTTTGTCGTCTCGCTGATTTACTTTTTTGGGCTTGGTTATATTTCGAATGGAGAAACTGCCAGCCGTCTGATCGATGCGATTACTTTTCTCCTCTTTTTTTTGGCACTTGGATTTGTGTCAAAGTTTCCCACAAAATATATTTCATTTGAATCAACCAAGCCGTTGAAAATATTTTTCAATCATGCAATTGCCTCTTTGGTTGTGACTGCAATTTGGCTCGAGCTTAATTATTTGATTCTATTCGAACTTGCAAAACAGAGTAATGAGTATTATAGATTTTTTATTGATACGATTTTATGGCGTGCGATAATCGGGATTCTAATCTACTCGGTTTTTGTGATTTTTCATTATACACTGCTTTATTATGAAGGCTACAATGAAAAATTGGAGAGAGAATCGGAATTAAAGACAAGCATAATCGAAGCTGAACTAAGAAACCTGCGTTTCCAAATCAATCCTCATTTTATTTTCAACAGTTTGAATTCAATTAGTTCGCTGACTTTGACCGATCCGTCGAGAGCAAGGGAAATGACAATTCAGCTTTCCGATTTTTTGCGGTATGCTTTATCAAAGACCGAATCTAATTTTAATACGCTTCGGGAAGAATTGAAAAATATTAATCTGTACCTAAACATCGAAAAAATTAGGTTCGGTGATAAATTCAAATACATTCAAAATGTACCTGATGAATTTCTTGATTATGAGATACCATCTATGATACTTCAGCCGATTTTTGAGAATGCGATTAAGCATGGTGTCTACGAAAGTCTTGAGCCGATTCAAATTAAACTCGACTGCGAAAAAAAAGAAGAACATTTATCCATTCGAATAGAGAACAATTTTGAACCTGAAGTTAAGCAAAACAAAGGCGAGGGCGTCGGGCTGAAAAACATAAAAGACAGATTGAAGCTTATCTATGGATATGATGGACTTCTTTCAACACAAAAAGAAAATAATATTTTTATTGTCGAAATTTTTATCCCTCAAATAAGCAAGGGTAGAAATGGATAAAATAAGAGCAGTAATCATCGATGATGAGATCCTTGCACGAGAAGTGATAAAAAAATATTTAGCCGGCATTCCCTCAATTGAAGTTGCAGCAGAATGCAGCAACGGATTCGAAGGAATAAAAGCGATCAGCGAACTGCAGCCTGATATTGTATTTCTCGATATTCAAATGCCGAAAATAAATGGATTTGAAATGCTCGAGTTGGTCGAAGAACCTCCGGCGATAATATTTACTACGGCGTTCGATCAGTACGCCATCAAAGCGTTTGAAGTGAATGCGATTGATTACCTGTTAAAACCTTTTTCTGAAGAGAGATTTCAAAGTGCGGTTGAAAAAGCAGTTCCATTTCTGAACAAAAAAAGTGATAATCAGAAAAAAATCACAGACTTCATTAAAAATGTTGAAAGTTCAAGTGAAAAGCTCACTCGTGTGATTGTTAAAACGGGAAGCAAAATAAATATAATTCCAATTGAAAAGCTTAATTGGATTGAAGCACAAGACGACTATGTAATGCTTCATACATCAGAAGGAAAATATTTAAAACAAAAAACTATGAAATTTTTTGAGGACAATCTGGAGCCAGAGCATTTCATCCGCCTGCATCGTTCTTACATCGTGAGGATTACATTTATTAAGCAAGTAGAACTTTTTGAGAAAGAGTCCTATAGAGTAATTCTTCAGGATAGCAGTGCAATTCCTGTGAGCAAGTCTGGATATTCGAAGCTGAAAGAAATACTGCGCTGAATATCTTAATTATAATTCCTAATTTTTTATGCTAAAACTTAAAACAGAAAACGAGTTTGATTTTATTTATTTTTGATTGAATGAAATCGCTTCAAGAAATATTAAAAGAAGTCTTTGGATTTGAAAGTTTTCGTTCGCGGCAGGAAGAAATTATTCAATCCATTTTAGAGAGAAAAGATACTCTCGCTATTCTGCCGACAGGCGGCGGAAAATCGCTTTGCTATCAAATTCCAGCATTTGTTTTCGATGGTGTTACGATTGTCATCTCTCCCCTTATTTCTTTGATGCAGGATCAAGTCGAACAAATAAAATCAAAACTGTCAGCCGAATGCATCAATAGTTTTCAAAACTATAGCGAGCAATTGACTGTTCAAAACAAAGCATTGAATGGAAACGTGAAGCTGCTTTATGTTTCACCGGAAAAGTTTATTACAGAAAGTTTTGGCGAATTTATTTCAAAATTAAATCTCTCGCTGCTTGCAGTAGATGAAGCGCATTGCGTGAGCGAGTGGGGGCACGATTTTCGCCCAAGTTATTTAAAAATAAGAGAATCGCTTTCACGTTCATCATCTGAAATTCCAATTGCGGCTTTTACAGCCACCGCGACTCCCGAAGTGAGAGACGATATAATTTCTAAATTGGATTTACACGAGCCATCGGTTTTCGTTAAAGGATTTCTCAGAGAAAATATTCACCTATCGGTTTTGAAGAGTCGAAACAGAAAGAAAAATATTGTTGAACTATTAGAATCGAAGCGCGGAATAAAAATCATTTACTGTCAATCAAGGAAAGAAGTAGATGAATTAAACGAACACTTGGTTTCTCAAAACATTCAATCGCTGCCTTATCATGCCGGCATGAACGCTGACGACCGCAGACTTGTTCAAGATTTCTTTCTCAATAATAAAGCAGAAGTTATAGTCGCCACAAATGCTTTTGGAATGGGGATCAACAAAGAAGATATTAGAATGGTGATTCATCAAGGAATGCCAGGCTCGATTGAAAATTACTATCAAGAAATTGGCCGTGCGGGGAGAGACGGGCTGCCATCCGAAGCGGTTTTGATTTATGATAAGAAGGATAGAAATATTCACGAATATTTTATTCGAAATTCCACTCCGACTCGCGAACTGATAATTAAATTTTATAATTCAATTCAAAATCATTACGAAATAAAAATTGGGGAAGAGAATTCAAATCCAATTCCAACAGACATCGGTTTCATAAAAAAAACATTACGCGAGAATATATCTGAAGGGCAGCTGAATTCAATCTTATCTTTGTTTGAAAAGGAGGGATTAATACAATTCAAATTGAACTCCCAAAGTCGTTTCGCAATTAAACTGGCGATTTCAACAGGTGAAGCAAGGCAAATTTCAAAACGACTGCATGTGAACGAGGCAAATTTGATCGAGTGGATTTTGAGAAATTATGGGAGTAAACCTCAATCAAGCTTTGTGAACGTTAATGCTGCCAAACTTTCGAATGATTTGATGCTCACTAGCTTTGAAATTGAATCTGCATTGAGAAATCTTGAACAGAGAGGAATGATCGAATGCAAAATGCCGAAAGATGAAAAAAGTTTTAATTTCAAAGGCGAAAGGGTATATGCTGAACAGCTCCCAATTAATTACTCTAAGCTTGAAGAAAGAGCGGTGTATAACATCCGCAAGCTTGATCTGATGGAAAAATTTGTCTATACAGATGAATGCAAATGGAAATTCATTCTAAATTATTTTCATGAAGATGCTGCTGAATCATTTAAGTGTAATAATTGTGATTCGTGTAAATCGCCGAATCAACTTTTCAGATTTGAGCAAATCGACCTAGAAAAAGAAATATTAAAAACAATCAAGGAAGTCCGCGGCAAATTTGGCTCAGCCACAATTATTGAAATACTGCGTGGTGCGAAGACAAAAAAAATTGCCGATTATCATCTGCATGAAGTTTCGACTTACGGTTTCTGCTCGGGCATTTCGAAAGAAACGATTAGAGAAAAGATCGATTCTCTAATTGCTCAAAATAAACTGAGCAAGACAGCATCACTGTATCCAACATTATATTTAACCGACGAAGGGGAAAGAATAGTTTCAGACTCCGCTGTTAAAGAATTAACTCTTCCCACACCTGTAAAACCGTCAAAGGTTGATTTGAAAGTAAATCTGAATCTTTATGATAGACTTCGCGATGTGAGAAATCTTATTGCAAAAAAATACAATCAGCCGAATTTCATGATCTGTTCGGATGAAATTCTCCGCGAAATCTCAGTTCAAATGCCAAGAACCAAAAATGAATTTTTTAGAATAAAAGGAGTGGGTGAGAAAATATTTCTAAAATGCGGCGAGGCGATGATTCAGGAAGTAAATTCTTTCTTAAATGAAATACAAAATGATAGGGACGATAAAGCGAAAAATCTTCCGCAGAACATACGAACAACTCTAAACATGATTCGTGAAGGAATGAGTCTGGTTGAAATTTGCGAAAAACGAAATCTCAGCGATACAATAATTTCTGAACATGTACAAACCCTCCTTGAAAATTCTTTTGATATAAATATTGCTCAATTGATTCCCTTGAAAAATATTGAACTTATAAAGGAGGCGATTGAAAAATCTGAGTCTAATTTCCTTCCTGTTATAAAATCTCATCTTCCAAAAGAAATATCATTTGCCGAAATAAGAATTTGTTTGAGTTATTTCGGGAAATTGAAGTAAAGGTCATATTTAAGATAACCTTGATAAGTCGGTTGATATAAGATAACCCTTTGGTTAATTTGCTTTTGTGAGTAATTTCATAAAATTCGCTCGGCCCAAGAATAATGTTAATATAAGATTAACCGAGGAAAGATGGTTTCACATTACGGAAGAACATTCTGAAATGGCAGGACTATATTTTGAAGTCCTTGAAACGATAGAAGACCCAGAATCAATTTTTTTAGGGAATGCTGGCGAGCATATTGCAATAAAAGAAATAGGTATTAATAAATTTTTAGTTGTAGTTTATAAAGAGATTAGTCAAACAGATGGATTTGTAATAACTGCTTTCATGACCCGACGGAAAAAACAAATTGAAAGGAAAAGGAAATTATGGCCGCTTTAGAAGTTGAAAGAATCATTGACATTGTACCTCAAATAATAAATATTCCCTTTGAACGTATTTGGTCAAGTTATGATGCCGAAGCAGATGTTTTGTATCTGAATTTTAAGAAACCCAGTCATGCTGACGATAGCGAGCTTACTGAAGATGATATTATTATTAGATATGAAAAAGGAGAAATAATTGGGGTTACAATTCTCAATGCCAGTAAAAAAAGGATTAAAACAAACTAACTAAAAAAATTAGAAAAATCCGGGGACTGGTCAGAATTGAGGCAAGTTGAAATTTACTTCGCCGAAGCATTTAACTGAATATTCTCTAGATTCTTCACAACTTTTTCAAAAAATACTTTCCATCTTTTAGGGTCGGAATTGTAATATTCTAAAGTTGCATCTACTTGTGTTTTGTCAACATTGTAAGCTTTGAAAATCTTTTCCCTGTCTGCAATAAATGTTTTTGTATCCCCTTTAAATTTCTCTTTAGAGATCAATAGTTCTGAATAAATCTGTACAAATGTTTCTTCCTCAATGATATCTGAGGAATTGCAGCCCATAATCAAAATAATAATTATTAAAAGAAGAGAAATAAAAAATTTCATCTGAGCGTTACAACTTCTTACTCGCATCAAACAGAATTCTTTTTTCTTTTTCGGTGAGGCTTTGATAACCCCTCTTGCTTATTTTATCAAGTATCTTATCGATTTCCTCTTGATCTACCTGTTCATCTTTGTCCTCGATATCGTAATAGTTAACATCGCTAACATCTTTTTTCGGTCTGTTAAAACTGAATTTATCCTCATTGGGCCTTTTAAATTTATTTATGTATTCGGAGACCGAGATAGCTGAGCGTTTATCAACTAAATAAAAAATTAGACCAATAACCGCACCGCCTATGTGCGCTAAATGTGCAGTAAGCGATTGGTCGCCGACAGAGAAGAACTCAATCAGTATCATAAATCCAATTAAATATTTGGCAGGAATAGGAATAAAGAAATATAAATAAATTGGGCGGTTAGGGAACATAAGAGCAAACGCCATCAAAACTCCGTACACTCCGCCAGACGCACCGACCGTTGGTCCAACAGCTCCATCAAACAATGGGGATAAAAAAAGCTGAGTTAATCCTGCACCGACTCCGCATGTCAAATAATAAATCAAGAATTTCTTCGAGCCCCAGGCATTCTCGAGTTCCATTCCAAACATCCATAGATAAAGCATATTAAAAAGTATATGAGTGAAACTGGCGTGCATAAATTGAAACGAGATCAACTGCCATGGTAAAAATCCATATCCAAACGGCATCAACGCAAAATATTCCGTAAGTAAGCTGGAAACACTTGCACGATGTCCGAGACTATCGGTAAAAGTAAATCCCTGCAAGAAAATTTGAATTAAAAACACAGCACCGTTAATTATTAAAAGATTTTTAATAACAGGCGGGAAAAAACTAAATCCTCCGAAAAAACTTGGCCTGTAATTTTTATCTCCGTAAGCCATACTATCCTTGTTGCTTATTCATAGTAAATTATCAAAAGTTAAAATAACGAAATTATAATAAAAAGAAGTGATTAAAATTAAACACAGAAGCCAATTGGTTTAGGGCTATTAATGGGGTATTTTTGGTGGGATTGGGTTTTATGGCTTCTGTGTTTTTCAATTTGTCAAAATTTAACAAATCATTTTTAATGATTCAAACATTTATTTTTTAATTGTCAGAAAGTGCAGCAACTCCTGGAAGAATTTTTCCTTCAAGAAATTCGAGAGATGCACCGCCGCCTGTTGAAACGTGTGAGACTTTATCTTCTAATCCGGCTTTTGAAATTGCTGCAGCAGAATCGCCGCCGCCGACAATTGTAGCAACTCCCTTGGATGTTACATCGGCTAATGCTTTTGCAATTGCATTAGTTCCAGCAGCGAAGTTATCCATTTCAAAAACACCCATCGGTCCGTTCCACACAATTGTTTTTGATGTTTTGATAACTTCAGAAAAAAGTTCAATTGTTTTTGGTCCAATATCAAGTCCCTGCCAATTTGGTTTAATTGAATTTATGTCAACGATTTCAGTATTTGCATTATTGTCGAAAGCATCAGCGATTAACGTATCGACGGGTAAAAACAATTTTAGATTTTTTGATTTCGCCTCTTCCAGAATGTCTTTTGCCATTTGAATTCTTTCTTCTTCAAGGAGTGATTTTCCAATTTCAAGTCCCTGTGCTTTGAAAAACGTGAAAGCCATACCACCCCCGATAATTAAGTTATCAACTTTGCTCATTAAGTTTTTGATAACATCTATCTTCCCGGAAATTTTTACTCCGCCAAGAATTGCAGTGTAAGGTCTTTCGGGATTTCCGACAGCTTTTGAAAGGAACTCAATTTCTTTTTGCATTAAATATCCGGAGGCATTTTGTTTGAAATATTTCGTAACTCCTTCAGTTGATGCGTGTGCCCTGTGTGCACTGCCGAATGCATCGTTGACATAAACATCTCCAAGCGATGCTAATTGCTTTGCGAAGTTTTCATCGTTTGCTTCTTCTTCAGCGTGGAAACGAAGATTTTCGAGCAGAACAACATCGCCATCTTTCATTTCGTTAACGATTTTTTCTGCATCGCTGCCAATACAATCAGGCGTGAGCTTGACTTCTTTATTGAGAATTTCAGACAATCTTACAGCGGCAGGTTTCAAACTGTATTTTGGATTTGGTTTTCCTTTCGGTCTTCCAAGGTGGCTCATTAAAATTGCTTTTCCCCCATCATTAATAATTTTTTTTATTGTTGGAAGTGATGCGAGGATCCGTGTATCGTCAGTAACATTTTGATTTTCATCCAACGGTACATTGAAATCGACTCTGACTAAAACTCTTTTACCATTTAATTCTAAATTATCGATTGAAAGTTTGTTCATAAAATTCCCTTGTTAAAATTCAAATTATGCTTTACAAATTTAAGGAAAAAATTGAACGAAAAGAATCTGGGTGAGTTGTAAGTTTCGCTAACAAATGGAATCACACATGAACCTATCAAAAACCCGACTTTTTTACAAATTGAATGAATCAGAAAAGTCGGGTTTTTCAAAACCTAGAATTATTTTTACATGGCGGTCAAGGTCAACACCGCGACTAGTTATCTTTGTTTTTAGTTAAATGGAACTGAATATGTCACGGTCCGTCAGCTGACGGAGGTCCGTGACAAGCAAGCAAAGAATGTGGGTGAGTTTCGCTAACAAATGTAATCATTCAAGAATCTGATAAAAAGCCCGATTTCTTAAACTGCAGAACATGAGAGAGAAGTCGGGCTTTTAAAACACAGATTTTTTTCAAATTTGATTTTACGATTATTCTTGCCCCCTCACTGTTTTATTTTGTATATTCACGATAGTTATTTAAGCTAAATAAATCCTCATTAATCAATCCCGTCCCGCAGTTTAGCTTTATTAGAGTATAAAAAGAATAATTTGCAAGGTCTCAATGGCGAAGTGGCTTTCAAAATACTTTGATAAATCGGGAAAACAATTTTCATTACTTGATTTTTCTTTTGAACCACTAAGACTTTTTCTGGGTGGTATTTTTGTTCTCTCAGGAACAATTAAAGTTTTTAACCAACTCGCTTTGCTTGTATTAATTCATCGTTTGAAAATAGGAATAGTAAAGGTGTTTTTTAACACGTAAAAAACCAATAGGAGGTAACAATGAAAAAGCACTTAATTATTATCGTCTTATTAACATTCACAAAACTTTTATTTTCACAGCCAACTGAAATAACGGTGTTTCCATTCTCAGATTCTACAATTGTAGATGCTCAACCACTAAAGATTTCCGAATCTCATTGTGTATTAACTTATGTATGGAAACAGAAATTATATTCGTCAAACACTACAGATAATGGTCTTAATTGGGCAGCACCAGTTCTCATTAAAGATATTGGTTCAATTTCAACTTATACTGCTCTTAAAACGAACACAGGAAGGTTAATTATAATATGGGCAACTGCAATACAGTTTTTCAAAATTCATTCAGATGATTCTGGAGTAAGCTGGTCTGTACAGCAGCAAATCGGCGGAACAGTGTTCAATCCTAAAAATGTGATACTAACTCAAACGAGCGATGGCACACTCTGGTTCGCTCACAGCCGAGCTGGAAATTTGTACTTATCAAAGAGCACAGACGATGGAAATACCTGGAGTTCATTTACACTTTTTTTGTCAACTTCTAAAAATACATATTTATCAATTAATTCAGTTGGAAGCGGGAAGCTATTGGCAGTATTTCAAGATTTTGCTTCAGGTAATCAAGATATTTTTTACTCGAAAAGTAATGATAACGGTTTAACATGGTCACCGCCTCTTCCAATATTAAATTCAACACAAAACGAAGAGAAACCAAGGATTATTAAAAGTTCTTTGGGGTTAATACGGCTTATTTACCAAATTCAAAAACCGACACCATTTCCAGCTTACATGCAATACGATATACACTATCTTGAAAGTGTAAATGAGGGGGAAAGCTGGTCAACAAGTTTTCAATTTACAAGATATGTCGACGATGACCTTTTCCTTGGTGCAGAAGTTTTTAATGATAAACCTATGATAATATTTCATTCAAAAAGATTTTCAACTTCAAGATATAATGAATTAGCATTTGGCTTTCTGGGTGTAACAATTGATGCAATCCCGCCCCCGGCTATATTCAAATTTGAACATTCAACCCCCTCTTTAAAATTACCACTATATTTTAAAGTCTATGTACATGATGATAACGGAATTGGAGAAGTGAAAGCAGAACTTCATGGAGGCGAGGTTGTTACTCTCTACGATGATGGACTCCACAATGATAACGATGCAGGTGATTTTATCTATGGAAATTTTATTAACATCCCTGAACATAAATTCTCAAATGCTCTAACAATCAATAACGTCAAGCTCCCTCTGGATAATAGAGGTGTAACAGCAGATGTAATGATTATTCTTACTTTTTCTGTGAGAGTTAAAGATATTGATAACCAAACCAGCTTATTGAAAAAGTCACTAAATCTTGGCTCTCTCGGACATTTTGCCGAATCTGGGTTTTTGTACGCAGGTGGATTCATGATGTCCGGTTATTCGAACAATTTTTTATGGTCGAATGGTGTTGCCACAGCTTCGAGACTTCTTGATTATCAGCCAGGGAATGTCGGCTCAAGTCCAGCTGATCCAAATAATAAATTATACGTCCTTAGGAGAAATGATATGCCATTTGGAACTTCTTGGCAGGATTGGAGAGATGCTGTTGCATTAGGTGCATATTTTTATGACGGTGATGGCGACGGTATCTATAATCCAATAGATAAAAATGGAAATGGAAGATGGGATGCTAATGAAGATATGCCCGATATATTAGGAGATGAAACGTTTTGGTGCGTCTATAACGATGGCATCCCTGCGAGTCAAAGACGATTCACAGATGTACCTCCTCAAGGAATTGAGATAAGACAAACTGCATTTGCTTCTAACAAAACTAAATTCGATAATACTGTCTTTATTCGCTATTCCATTTTGAATAAAGGTACCGTTGCCGCAACTCACGATAGTGTGTTCTTCTCAATTTGGACTGATCCAGACCTAGGAGATTACACAGACGATCTGGTTGGTTGTGATACTTTGCTGAATAGTGGATTTTGCTATAACAAGGATATTGACATACAATACGGAGTGAATGTTCCTGCATTTTTTACTACGACTGTCCAAGGACCTTTGGTGTATACAGGAAGTTCAAGTGATACTGCAGTTAACAATCGCGGACAAATACTTGGTAAACAGACTTTTTTGGGATATAAAAATCTAGATCCATCATCATTTGTCCATTATTTTTCTTCACTTCCATCCGATTTAAATGATCCAGGAAGTCGTTTTGAAGCGCGAAACTATATGTTAGGCCTGAATAAATTAGGGCAGAGACTTAATCCATGCACTTGGAGATTCGGAGAAGTTCGAGGAGGAGTTAATTGTGCTCTGATTAATCCTATATTCTTTTATTCGGGCGATCCTGTCACTAGAGTTGGATGGTTAACAAATACTACGTCTGATCAACGAATGATGTTAACCACCGGACCGTTTAAACTTCAAATAAACAATCCGATTGATATAATTATTTGCTACACTGTCGGAAGAGGATCCGATCGATTGAATTCAATAACAAAAGCCCGAGAAATTACGAACTCAGTCTTCAATGAATACAAATCTAATTTTCATACATTGACTAATGTTGAAGATGATGTGTCCATAATTATCCCATCGGAGTTTAAGCTGTATCAAAACTATCCCAATCCTTTTAACAGTATATCAAAAATTAAATATCAAATTGCAAATAGGTCACAAGTAATGATTAAGGTTTTTGATGTTCTTGGACGCGAAGTCGCAACACTTGTAAACGAAGAAAAACCGGCTGGAACTTATGATGTTACTTTCGACGCGGAATTGTACAACTTAACTTCGGGTGTTTATTTCTATCGATTAACCAGTAAAAATTATTCGGAAACAAAGAAGCTGCTGTTATTAAGGTAGTAATAAAAAAAAGCCCGACTTCTTAATTTGCAAAGCTTATGAGAGAAGTCGGGCTTATAGAATCTTTTAATCTGTGTTGGCTAATTATCTTTTCTTATGCTTTTTTCTCATGTCCGCTGCGCGTTCTTTTATCTCGCTTAGACTTCTTTGCATCTCACTCCAGCCGTACCAAAAAGCATAATCCGGATTGGCATGGAACGTCCCTTGAAACGTTCTCATTCTGTGTTCGAGGAACATTACAAAAAGTTTTTGTTCAACCACTGTCGGTGCGTCATGAAATGTGAGAAGGTCCGGATACGCAAAAGCATAACTTTTCGGCTTAGATAAGATTTTGTCTTTATATAATCCAGCAACAATTTCAATCGCTTCAGCCATTAATCGATCTGCCTGGCGAATCATATCATCACCTTTTTGAAGTTCTGCTTTTGCGAAATTCAACGAATGACATTGATTGCAGGTCTTAAGCATTTTATCTCGTTCAGCCTGCCACGATTCGGGCGTTAGGCGGGCAACATCGGCGGCTTTCACAGCATCAATCCTTCCGGTGGGTTTTCCATCAGGATCAAGCACACCGAGAGCTTTCAGAATAGTAACTTGATCATTTGCCCATTGCTTATCTTCAGGTAAGGGTAATCGCACTGCCAAAAACCCCCAACTAGTTCGAACTTCGTGATTCCCCTCCTGCATGTGGCATGTTTGGCAAGTCGGTGCAGCAGTATTTTCGGGAAGAATTCCGTTTTGTTTCAGCAAAGCTCTTACACCATGCTTTGAACTCGAATACATTTCCCATTGCGGGTGATCGAATCCCATATGACAAGTTTGACAAGCTTGCGGCTGCTTTGCTTCTTTCACTGAGAAAGTGTGTCGTGTATGACACGCATCGCAAGAAGCAAGTCCGAATCCAGCTCCTTCGGATTTTAATTTTTTAGTTTCGTCCTCGGATTTGAGTCCGATCTTGTGACAGCCGCCGCAGCCCTTCATTCCGTCGATCATTGCCATTGGCTGCATGTGGAATGTAGGCATTGCTTTCATTGCAACCCAAGCCATAGAATGTTTCCCTTTTTTGAACTGCTCGACTTGTTGTTCGTGACACGTTGAACAAGTTTCAGGAGTAGGAATTTTTGCTTTTGAATAATCGGTTGCAGTTTTGTGATCTTCACCGTGGCAAAACGAACAATAAACTCCGTTTGCCGAGTGTTTACTGATTTGCCAATCGGTTACGATGCTTGGCGTTGTGTTCTTGTGGCACTCTACACATTGCTGTGCGAAAATATTTTGTGATGAGAAAATTAAAAGAAAAGCTATTGATGTGAACCAGATTTTCATATAAATCTCCGGTTTTATTATTGAATAAGAGGTTTTTATCTGATTACAAGATAATGAAATCATCCCATAAATGCAAAGAATGTTTGTGTAATTTTTTGAAATTAAGTGAATCCAATTCTTAATACCTTTGTGAATTCGTGGCATGTGAAATATTTTCAATGGTCAGTTGATTCACGTCTAATTAGCCGTTAAGACATAATCCGTTAGAGTCTGTCGTACATATCGTTTACATGGCAGGTATGGTGCACACCGTTGCAAGCTGATGTGAGAGAGTTTCATTAAAAGACTGAAAATGAAATCGTTCAAGAATCTGATAAAAAGCCCGACTTCTAAATTTGCAAAGCTTATGAGAGAAGTTGGGCTTTTAAATCACAGATTTTTTTTCAAATTTGATTTACAGGAAAGATGCTATCTTTCCAAGAAATCAATCACGGAGTTAAAAGATAGCATCTTTGGCAATAAGAGTCTGAAAAAGTACAGAACTATATTTAGCTGCTGTCATACTCCGCACTGCGACTAGCCAGCAATAGATTTCAGATTTTCTTTCACAATCCAAACATCAAAGTTGCGGTAATTTGTAATGTGTTAATAGTTCTAGCTGTGGAGATGAAATGTTCATCTCCACCCATATTAATCGATGGATCCTTTTCATCATTCAGAGAAAGATAGGAATCCAATCTTTGGTCTTTCGCGGGATTCGCATCTTCCCAAGTCTTACCAAATAAATTCAGCATGTTGTATTGAATTCCGAGGTCGAGTCTCATCATAGGTCCAAAATTAATTATCGCACCGATTCCGCCGCCGGCTCCTATTCTCGAAGCTGGTTCTAATTTATGCGTTCCACTTGGGACTTTTGCCACGCCATTAAATTTAGTTTCCCCGCTGAATGAATTGAAAGAGATAAAAGCATTCAAATAGGGTTTGATTGGAATTAACGGTAAACCGAGAGAAAATTCCGGCCCAGCTTTAATTGAAATAACATTTTGGCTAAGTTCAACCTTTCCTTTGCCTGGTTCAGATTCACCTTCGTTACTTAATGAACTGTAATCAATCTGAGCGAAAACATTTATGGCAAGCAGACCTAACCTCGCTTTTGCATGGAGAATGTATCCGGAAGAAAGGCCGTAATTCTTCCCAGAATAAAATTCAGAAGTGCTTCCTGAATAATCTGCTAAAGGAGAAACCATTCCTCCGCCAATTCCGGCTTGAAGTAAAATTTGGGCAAAAGCAGTATTCGAAGTGAATACAAAGATTGCAGATAACAGCAATATTGAAATACAACGATGCTTCATTTTAACCTCTTTTTGTTTTCTGAAAAAAATTCTTTGTGAAGTATAATGAAAATTATGATAAAAAGTAAAAGGGGAGTAAGTGAAGTAGTAAAATAACTCTGTGCTCTTAGTTTACTGCAGTTATTAAACCACAAAGAACACTAAGAGCACAAAGTTTCATAAAGAGATCATTAAAATCGATTACATAGTTTGTTTACGATATTCATAATGAAGAATTTTACTTAATCTTTCCATTTAAAAGTTCATCGACAATGCGCTGGGCATTGTAAATATCTTCCATTGCTTCGATCATACCTGCAGTATGAACAGCAACTGTACGATTCTTCGTATCATCAAAAATGAAATTACCAGGCAAGCTCTCGATATTTCCGTCGAATGCTAAACCGACCACCTCGAGATCTTTATTGATCAATGGGCTGCCAGAATTTCCACCAATAATATCTGCAGTTGAGATGAAATTTACTGGCGTGCTTAGGTCAAAGTTGGTGGGCGGATTTTTCCATCTTTCCGGAAGATTCCAATCAGACTTTCCCTTAAAAGAAAAATACCTATCGTACATTCCATAAAATGTTGTGATGACAGGGGCAATCGTTCCATTGTATTCGTAACTCTTTACAACACCATCGGCAATTCGCAGAGTGAAAGTTGCATCTGGCGGGAAAGTTGTTCCATAAATATCATACATTGCATTGCCAAGCGGCTGCCCTGCAAATCCATGTAAGATTTTCTTAATTCCGTTGCTTTATCTTCAATTCCAACAACAAAGGAGACGAATGGATCGGCTGAAGTTAAAATTTCTTCGGGAGTTTTTTCTAACAATGCCTCAACGGATTCTTTATTTGTTAAGATAGTTTTATTCAACAAATCTGCGACAGCAGCTTTTGGAGATTTTCCGTCAATCAATTTATTGAATGCATCATTTTTATTTCCGAATGCAGTTTTCATTTGCTCAAGCTGAAATTCTAACGTTGGGTTTTCGAGTTCTGCTTCGAATTTAGGATAAAGTTTCATCTTGAGTGTATCGAGAGCGCCGCCTTTATATTTTGGACCGCGCTTTTCTTCCGGCATCTGCAATTGATGTGCAAGCTCGACTAAGTCTGATGCAATTGAAAAATAAATTGATTTGCCAAATCCTCTGAGATGGCAAGCATTCATTTCATGAAATATTTTTGATTTCTCTGATTGGATCGCGGCAATATCATCCCAGGCTGAACCATATTTTGATTTCAAACTCGGCTTGCCGAAGACAGCGTTTTTAAAAGTCTTTTCAAAATCTTTTTTCTTGGCCATTAGATAGGGATCTTTTAATCCGCCAAGATATCCGGTATAAGCTTTTTGTGAATTTGCAAATCCAAACAGCCGTGATTGATACTCAAGTTTTTTATCCGGATGATTGTCTAAGTAGTTGGTATAAATCTTAACAAGATCACCAAGCAGATTGAGTGTTAGTGGATAGGCATAATCTCTGTAGAATTCAAGTTGTGAAACAGTATTGAGGCGGCTTGTTCTTCCGGGATTTCCAATCACAAAAATGGCTTCGCCTTCAAGAACGCCTTCTTTTTTCCATTTGAAGTAATTTTCAGTTTTAAGCGGCTTGCCCTCTTCGTCATAAACTCTGTAAAACGCACAATCAAGATCGTAACGCGGATAGGTGAAATTATCGTAATCTCCGCCGAAGTATGCGATTTGTGTTTCAGGAGCAAATACTAAACGGACATCTTTGTATCTCTTATATCCATAAATAGAATATTTTCCGCCATTGAAGAAAGTGATTACACTGCACATCAGTCCGGTTTTCTCGTTGTAGCTTTTTTCGATTTCAGCGATCTTAGTTCTCCTGTTGGCAATTTTTTCTTCATCGGTTGAACCGCTTTCGAACGCGGCTTTAACGTCTGCAGTAACATCCTCGATTAGAACAAGTTGATCGATATACAGGTTAGGGACTTTTCGTTCTTCCTCTAAAGTTGCCGCATAGAATCCATTGTCGGGAAGATTCTCTCCTTCTTTATTTACTCTATCAAGCGAGCCGCGAATACAATGGTGGTTTGTCATTACAAGTCCATCCTCCGAAACGAAAGATGCCGAACACCCAGGAAGTCTAAGAGCCGAGAGTCTCGCTTTCTCGAACCATTCATTGGACGGGGCAAAATTATATTCTTCTGCAAAATATTTCATCGGCGGGAAATCGAATGTCCACATTTTGCCATTATCAAATTTTCCTGCTTTTACCCATTCATACGTATCAGTTGAATCTGATTTCATTATTATCTGCTGAGATGAACAACCAGCAACAATGAACAGTGAAATCAGGAATGCAATGAACGGAGCAGATTTTTTCAGGTGAGTCATTATTACTCCTTCAGTTATTTATTAATGATAGTAAGTTAATTTTTTTTTGGTATTCAACGAGCTATATCAGAATTATTTTTTTTTGAGGTGTTTTCTACGAATGTCAAAGTTAGTAGTTACAAATTTATACAAGTTCGAAATCGACTTTATATTTAATCATTCCTTTCTCATAAGCTTTTTGGAACAACAAGTCTAAAGCTTTTTTTCCTTCTTCTCCCATATCGATCGTAAGTTCATTGACATACATTTTTATGAACTTTTCACCAAGCTCAAAGCTTAAACCGCGCCCGAATTTGAGTGCATAAGTTACGGCATCCTGTAAATTTTTGTATCCATATTCGATAGAAGCCTTCAAACCACTTGAGATTTTCACGGCAGTATCGTAGCCGAGATCTTTTCTAACAACATCGAGGCCGAGAGGAAGCGGCAGGCCTGTATCATTTTTCCACAATTCACCAAAATCGAGGATCTTTCGAAATCCAAGATTTTGATAAGTTATTTGTCCTTCGTGAATTATCACTCCCGCATCGACTTCCTCTTTTTCGATTGCAGATAAAATTTCATCGAATGGATAACCAATTAAATTAACGTCGTTAACATAAATTTTTGTTAGAAGAGTTGCCGTGGTAAGCTCACCAGGGTGGGCAATTTTCTTTCCTTTAAGCTCATCGAGAGAAGAATATTTTTTTGAAACGATGAGCGGTCCATAACCAATTCCCATGCTTGAACCTGTTCGCATAATGTAATATTTATCTGCTACGTAAGGGAATGTGTGAGCCGAAATTGCAGAAACTTCAAGTTCGGCCTTCATTGCGCGAATGTTCAAGGATTGAATGTCTTCCAGTACGTGCACGATTTTATAATCATCTATTCTTACATGATCGAAAGCTAATCCGTAAAACATAAAAGCGTCGTCAGGATCGGGACTATGACCAACTCGAAGTATTTTTTGATTCATATTTTTAATTGCATTATTTTTGGAACGAAAATCTTCATGTCAATCGGAGTGAAATAATGTTGAAGATTCCAATACTTTGTACAAATATAAAAGATATAAGAGTTTGAACCAAGAGAGTTAAACAGAGCATTTTATGATAATTGTGATGCAAAGCAGTGCTTCAACCTCTGAAATTGAAAATGTATTAACACATGTTCAAAGAATCGGACTGGAGTTTTCTATATTAAAAAATATTGAGAAAACTGTCATTCTAACACAGCCGAATTTTGATGTGAATGTTGAACTTTTCAAATCTCTGCCTAACGTAGAGTCGGTTGTAACAATAAATGAAGATTATAAACTCGTGTATAAAAATGTCAATGCTCTTGAAACAATTGTTGATTTAGGAAATGTAAAGATCGGGAGCAAAGAGTTGACAATTATTGCAGGTCCATGTGCGGTTGAATCAGAAGAACAATTAAAGCGAGTTGCATTTTCATTAAAGAGGAATGGTGTTAAAATACTCCGTGCCGGTGCATTCAAGTATAGAACTAATCCATACACATTTCAAGGATTGGGAAAACGTGCTCTTGAAATTCTCGAGCAGTTAAAATATGAAACTGGATTAAAAATAGTTACAGAGCTTCTCGATTACAACGATTTAAAGTACTTCGAAGGAATTGTTGATATAATCCAGATCGGTGCGCGTAATATGCACAATGTGAACTTGCTTCGTGCAGTTGGCGAAATATCTCAACCGGTTCTTTTGAAACGAAATTTTTCTGCCACATTGAGAGAGTTTCTTTTCAGCGCTGAATATATTTTAATCGGAGGAAATAAAAATGTAATTCTCTGCGAAAGGGGAATCAGAACATTTTCCGATTATACTCGGAACACGCTTGATCTCAGTATTATTCCGGCAATTAAACAGCGAAGCCATTTGCCTGTTCTAGTCGATCCAAGTCATGCAACAGGTAAACGTGATTACATAATACCGATGAGTCTTGCAGCAATTGCTGCGGGCGCAGATGGACTGATGTTGGAAGTTCATCATCAGCCGGAACTTGCTTACTCTGATTCTGGTCAAGCCATTCGGCTTGAACAGTTTGAAGAACTGATGAAAAAATCTAAAAAGGTTGCAGAAGCAGTCGGTAAAACACTTTCCTATTGATGGAAATAGAAGTAAACCTAAACAAAAGATCTGATCGATCTTACAAAATCGAGATAGGCAGGAATAAATTTTCTGCTCTGGGAGATTTAATAAGGAAAAAATTTTCCCCCGACAAATGTATACTTATCACCGACTCAAACGTCAGTAAACTATACAATTCAAAAATTAAATCGGTATTTCTTTCCAGCGATAAATTCAAATCACATTTTATTAGTATCGGAGCTGGAGAAAAAAGTAAATCACAAAAAGTCAGAAATAAACTTGAACGAGAAATAATCTTGCAGCAGCCCTCTCGCAGCACACTTCTTATCGCGCTTGGCGGCGGCGTGGTAGGAGATATCACCGGATTTTTAGCTTCAACAATTTTACGCGGTATAAAATATATTCAAGTGCCAACAACTATAATCGCACAGGTAGATAGTTCTATTGGAGGAAAGACGGGAATAAATTTACCTCAATCTAAAAATATGATCGGGACGATTCATCAACCTTCATTTGTCTTTATAGATATTGATTTTATAAAAACTCTATCGGAAGAGGAATATTTAAGTGGTCTGGCTGAAATTGTAAAAAGTTTTGTGATTGCAAATAAAAACTCATTTTGTTTTCTTGAAAATAATTATGAGAAACTATTGAAGCGCGATCCAGAGGTGCTTCAGTATTGCATTGAAAAGTGTGTTGAGATAAAAAGAAAGATTGTCGAGAAAGATGAAAACGAAATCGGTCTTAGAAAAATTTTGAACTTTGGTCACACGATTGGGCACGCTTTAGAGTCTTGCTCAAATTATCGAATCAAACATGGTTTCGCTGTCGCGGAAAGTATGATAGTTGAATCTCGTATCGCAAATAAAATTAAAGTTTTAGAAGCGAGTCAATTCAACAGAATCGCTGAATTAATTTCTAAATTAAAACTTGATAAAAAACTCCGCAGTCGATTTGAATTTAATTTGATATGGGATAAGATGCTGTTTGATAAGAAAAAGCTTAAGGATAAAATAACTTTTTCTCTCCCCTTAAAAATTGGAAAATGTGAATACAATATTTTTGTTAATAAATCCGTTGTAAAATCAGCCTTTGAAATTTGAAATGTTAGTTATCTCAGTCGCCCCCAAAAATTATTTTGATTATAAATCTGCTGTAAGGAAATCAAAAAAATATTCAGCCGATTTAATCGAAATAAGAATTGAAACCATTGATCCCGTTTTATTTAACAAAATTCTAAAAGATAAATCGATTAAAAAGATAGTCACATTTAGAAAAGAGAAAATTGGCGGAACAACATTAACACAAATTAAAGAATTGTATTCTGCAGCCATCCGATCAAGCGTGGACTACATTGATATAGATTTTAGCTGGGGTAAAGAAATCGTTGATGATTTAATTTCCAATTCGAATAAATCAAAACTCATACTCTCGTATCATGATTTTCAAAGGACGCCGCGTTTAGCAGAGCTCAAGATCATCTTAAGCAGGATGGAAAAAGTTAAAGCACACTCATATAAAATCTCTGTCCATGCAAATAAAATGGAAGACAATGCGAGAATATTTCATTTGCTTGAATCCGTGCAAAACAAAAAAATCAAGCTGACGGCTCATTGCATGGGAGAGCTTGGGAAAGTCAGTCGAATACTTGGGAAAAAGTTTGGAACTCATCTAACCTATTCATCACTAGATGACGAAACAGCAACCGCAGCGGGGCAGATTTCAATCGAGAACATTTCAACAGTTTTTAATTTTCATAAAATAAACAGCAGAACAAAGATTTTTGGAATAATCGGTAATCCATTAGAGCAAAGTAAAAGTTGGATTTTCCATAACCATGGATTTTCATTGAATAATTTCAACGCAGTTTATGTTAACTTTTTGACTGATAATGTTCAAAGTTTCGCAAAAACTTTCGCTGGGCTTGTCGATGGTGTGAGCATCACGATCCCTAACAAGGAAAAAATTCTTTCGCTTTCTAAACAAGTCTCATCATTGGTAGGATCAATTGGCTCGGCAAATACTGCATTGTTTGCAGGCAACAGTATCGTATTTCACAACACAGATTATTTGGCAGCAAAAAAGCTTATTTGTGAAAACTCATATTTGCGAAACAAAAATGTTTTAATCATTGGAGCGGGTGGAACTGCGCGTGCTTTAATTTTTGCACTAAGAGAGTCTAAGAATAATGTTTACCTTACTAACAGAACAATTCAAAAATCAAAACAGCTTGTCCAAGAGTTCGATGTTTTTTTACTTGAAAATATCAAACAAAAAGAAGTAAATTTTGATGTAATAGTAAATGCAACGCCAGGCGATAATAAATATTTACTCTCAACAGTTAAGGGAGTGCTAAAAACCGGATCGGTTAAACTTATTATGGATGTTGCCTTAAATCCATTTGACTCAAAGTTTATACTCCTTGCTAAAAAACATAACTGTAAAGTTATTAACGGATTTGATTTCTTTCTCGAACAGGCGCTTATTCAATTCAAACTGTTTACGAAATCCAATCTTCCGCGAAACCAAATGCGTAAATATCTTCTAAGGAATTTCAACCAATCATTCTAATCTAATGTACGTTTTCACCCCTCCACCTTCCAAAAGCTTAACCAACAGAGGACTAATTTTGGCGGCACTTGCTGAAGGAAAAAGCGTAATTGAAAACTTTGTTTATTGCGACGACACAAAGTTTATGGTAAAAGCTCTTCAGAAGCTTGGAGTTGAAATAATAGAAAAAAAGATTTCGGTTGAAGTTATTGGACTTGCGGGAAATTTTTCTCGAGATAGCTTAACGATTAATTGCGGAAATGCGGGTACGACGTTTAGATTTTTGACAGCACTTCTTTCTCTGAATAATGGCAAGGTAACACTCGATGGTTCTAAGCGAATGCGTCAGAGACCTATCGGAAATCTGGTAAAATCACTTGAGCAAGCCGGAATAAAAATTAAAACGAAAAATAATTATCCACCGATTACAATTCGTGGAAATAGAAAATTTGGCGGAAAAATTTTAATCAATGCATCTGAAAGCAGTCAATTTCTATCGGCTTTGCTAATGATCTTGCCATTTATGAAAGAAAATTCTGAAATCTGCGTTGAGGATGAATTGGTTTCCAAACCGTATATCGATTTGACGCTCGATATGCAAAGAAAGTTTGGCGTTATCATTAATAACAACGACTACAAAACGTTCTCTCTTGCAAGGGTTCAAAATTATGTACCATCGGATGTAATAATTGAACCCGATGCATCTTCCGCTTCATATTTTTTTGCGGCTGCTGCAATTACAAGAAAAAAAATAAATATCAGAGGATTGGGCAGCAGTTCTCTCCAAGCCGATTTAAAATTTGTTGATGTGTTGAAGAAAATGGGATGCGAAGTAATAAAAAATAAATCCGAAGTAATCGTAAAAGGAAAACGGCTGAAAGGTATATCGGTAGATTTAAATTCTTCGCCCGATATCGTACAGACTCTTGCCGTTACAGCCTGCTTCGCAGAGGGAAAAACCAAGATTAGAAACGTCAGGAATTTAAGATTAAAAGAAACCGACCGATTGAAAGCTCTATCAGCCGAACTAAAGAAAATCGGTGCAGGCGTAAAAGAATTTGAAGATGGGTTGGAAATTACACCGGGCAAAATTCGTTCTGCAGAAATTTCTACTTATCATGATCACAGAATGGCAATGAGCTTTGCACTGGCAAAATTATTTAATCCGAAAATTAAAATTCTAAATAAAAACTGTGTAAAAAAATCTTTCCCAAATTTCTGGAATGAATTCAATAAAATGAAAAGGGCTTTCAAACTATGAACATTGTTTTGATTGGATTCCGCGGGGCGGGGAAATCTTCACTTGCCGATTCTCTATCAAAAAGACTATCAATGAAAGTGATTTGCAGCGATGCGTTAATCGAAGAACATGAAAAAAAATCAATTCAAGAAATAGTTGTAAAAAATGGTTGGCAATATTTCCGAGATGTTGAGTCTTCTATAATCGAGAAAATCTCAGATGAAGATGAAACCATCATCGATACGGGCGGCGGAGTTGTTGAAAATCCCCTTAATATTGATCATCTTAGAATTAGAGGATTTCTAGTTTACGTTTCTGCGAGCCTAAAAGATATTAAAAACCGGCTCCTTCATGATTCTACAAGACCAAAGCTCAATCCGCTTTTAAATACTGAAGATGATATTGTGTTCGCATACAACAGAAGAGCACCGATGTATGAAGAGTTTATGGATTTTCGTGTAAATACTTCAACACATTCAATCGAAGAATGTGTCGAGCAAATTATTAAAGAGATTGAAAAGTAACTTTTATTTCGTATAATTCAATCAGTTCGTTGAAAGTTTAACCAAAAGTAAACTTCGCTATTCTAAGTATCATTTGGAGGAAAGATGTTACGTTTGTTAGTTCCCCTTCTATTTATTTCTTCGATTCTATTTTCACAATCGCTTAAATCGCCTGAAGAATTTCTTGGATATAAAGTCGGTACGGATTATAAAATCGCCGATATGCTGGAATTGTGGAATAGATGAGGTTGAGACGGGGTAACTTATCCCGACTTATTAAGATGCCCCGTCGCTACCTCGATAGTGCTTGTAAAAATACCTTTTCAAAATTTTGAACCATAAATTCAAGTTTGAATTTTTTCTCTACGACTTCTCTTCCCATTATTCCCATTTTTTTTGCTTCATCTGGATTGCTCAATAAATAAGAAATTGCTTCTGCAAGTTTATCTGGATTTTCTACAGGCACAAGCAAGCCGGTTTTCTTATCGTCAACAATCTCTGGAATACTGCTTACATTTGTTGCGACTGTTGGAATTCGTGCTGCCATCGCTTCGACCAATACATATCCAAATCCTTCATATAAAGATGGAAGTGTTAATAAATAAGATTGCTGTAAGATTGATGGAATGTCATTTCTGAAACCAAGCAGTTTAACTTGGGCGTGAAGACTCTTTGTATTGATGAATTCTTCTATATAACTCTTCATTGGACCTTTGCCTGTGAAAAGTAAAATGGCATCTTCATGTTTAGAATAAATTAAACTCCAAGCTTCGAGCAGATTTTTAATACCTTTGCGTTTCTCAAGCTGTCCGATGAAAGTTACGAATTTTGTTTTCTCCTTTAATCCCAATTCTTTGGCGAGCAGGACTGCAGGTTGGTTATCATACGGATCAAGGGATATTCCTTTATATATCACGCTGATTTTGTTTTCGTTAAGCCATGGTGCGCTATTGATAACAGATTTTTTTGTAGCATGTGAATTAACAATTAAATGAGTTGCTAAGAAATTATAAATGACCCTATAACGTAAGGTGTTTTTTAATGGTACGTCGACTTCTCTACTGGGAATGACCACTTTTACTCCAGCGAGTTTTGCTGCGATTCCACCGAATCGAAGTTCTTTGTCGAAATTTGTGCAAACCACATCTATTTTTTCCTTTTGCATAAGTTGCTTCGTTTTCCAGTTGATAATCGGATCAAAATCGCCGCCAACCCGCATCGTTGTTACATCAAATCCTAGTTTGCGAGCATTTTCTGCTAATTCAGTATTCGGTCTGCAAAGTAAATGAACATTGTGTCCTCGTAATTTCAATCCTGACATGATATTCATTAAAAAGACTTCACCGCCTCCCCACATTTGAATTGAATTAATAAAGAGAATGTTCATGAAAAAAACCTAAACGAGATCATCATAGAAAACCTTCAATAGAAATTCTAACAAAATAATTTCTTTTGATTGAATTGAATGGCTTATAGATCCTCTAACCTTTTAACATTACAAACACATTCGCTTCGCTCAGTGCAATCCGTCAGCTGACGGATTATGAGCCATTAACTTTAAGAACTTTACGAACCTTATAAACCTTAAAAACTTCCCAAACTCATTACTTCTTAAACTCTTTTATAATTTTTTCAATCTCTTCTTCGCTTATTCCGGTTCCAAGAACTTTTCCGGATTGGGGCTGCGGGATTTCGCCTTTTTTGTATGTATACGACTCTTTGATAGGTGGATTGCCGGCACGAACACGCATTCGTTCTTCAATTG
>CAZNDS010000013.1:0-22255 GCA_964571865.1 uncultured Ignavibacteriaceae bacterium
CATCAGAAATTCTTAACTCTCTGCCGCAGAGATTCCTGAATTCAAATTCGATTGGATAATTAGTCGAGCTTACATTGATCTGCTGAATCAGTCCACTGGATTCAACATATTTTTGCGAAGCATATCGTGCGTCAAAAATTCCTGAAGGCGGTATTGGCGGCAATTCATATTTATCTGCAGTAATCCTGTCACCCAAATATAAAGTTTGAACTCCCCCCTTCGAATCAGTAATTGTTATCACCATCCACTTCGGATCAACCGTTTCGGAATATGCCTCAAGCGGAGAAGATTTTGCTACCGGAATTGGAATTGTTAAAATCCCGGCACCCGAAGTCTTTATCCAATATCCTTTTCCCTTCTCAAGTGTCGTTGGCACAAAGTAGCCATTATCAAATCCATAAAAGTTCGAAGCAAGAATTCCAGGTGGATTAGTTGTAACGAGCGAAGCTGCCACATTTAGGTGATGTGTCCCGATCATATTCCAGCCGGCAAGAACGTTAACGTCTCTTCCCGGAACTGCAGTTCCATTTATAGTGTGAGATTTTAGTGAATCAAATTTCAGCCAATAACCTTTGCCTCCTGTTAAACTTGTCTGTGTAACATAACTGCTTCCATCAAACCAGTAAGCAGCGGAAACATTTCCTTTAAACAGACTATCCTTATTTGTTTGTATTGTGGTTACTGGAACAGAAACTATGTTCCAATTTGGATTAGTATTGAAATTAACATTAATGGTTGTTGCAGTGACCGTCAAAGTCCCTGAATGGTAAGTTGTTCCATCCCAAAATCCTCCACCGCCGGAGCTGAATCCCCCATATTTATATGCACCTCCAAGATATTGGAATCTGCTTGCGTAGTAGTAAGTTCCAGGTGCGAGTGATGGACCAATATTCGCCATATATTCATCATTGTTTCCGGTTGGACCTGCTGAATTGTAAGTTGCAGCAATCCAATTTGTCCAGGTGTTAGGATTTGAATTTGTTGTACTGTAACCAATCCAGCCCAAAACTCCAGGTGCTTGACCGGGGCCGGGAGTAACATTGTCAATCCAGATCTGAGCATAAACATCGAAGTTTCCACCTTGATTAATATTTCCGCTTCCAGGCCATTGCAAGTTGCACCAGCCGATTGGTACTGTGCTTGTCATCGGTTCATCTCCTCCTTTGTATGGAGATGTGGTACTTCTTGGTTCATTATCAATGTCAGTCGTAATACCTGCGATCGGAGTTCCGAATAAATCGGCATCACCAATTGAACTTCCCGTCAAATGCAGATCGGTTGCAGATATAAAATTCACATCTTTAAATTTAGTATTTGCTTCATGCGGAGTTGCTGCCGTTTGATAATCGGCTAAAACGTTGTACAATGTCGTCCCCCATCCTGCGGCATAATTTGAAGCGCTTCCGCTCGCATAATAACAGTTGTAATTTATATCTAAAACTCCAGCAGTATTACTAATTAAATTACCGACATGAAAAACTCCCGAGCCGCCGGTTCGTTTGTTTATGCAAATGTTATTTTTTGAATTAAAGATTGTAGACGCATTTGAGTTTACTTTAAAAATTCCGCTTGAAACTACTGAGCCGGAGCTACCCCCAGTTGCATGAGAACCGCCAATATTTATTGTATTAAAGTAAATGTTTGAAGTATGCTGATTTGTACCTTGAATATGAATTCCGTGATAGTTCGATACATTTATAAGATCTTTTGTAAGTGAGAAAAAATTATTTTCTATGTTTAAGACCGAACCAGTTGCTGGTGTAATGTTTAATCCTCTTACCGAAGTTGAGGTAGTAGCTGTTGACTGCAGGTCATAAAATTTATTTCTCTTAATGTTTAACATTCCATTTGAAGTCGTAGATGAAATAATTCCGCTGACCAAAGTATTGTTGACACCTGCCGTTTGATAAATTTTAGAGTCTTCTAAAGTAAAATTCAATACGTTTGAAATGAGCCAGATCCCAGCATAGCCCCAATTATAGATATTACAATTCTGAACTATATTATTAGCGTTTGGATTTGCAGCAGTGCCGGCAAACCCTAATCCTGATCTTGAACCTTCAAGGTTGCAAAATTTGATTATGTTATCTGAGTTACCAGTAACATTATTCGCCGAAGTACCGAAATCAACATTCCTAGGACCTGCAGTTGATGCGGATGCACCATACAAGTGCAGATATTGTAAAATGTTATGAGTTGCTCCATTTATTAAACGTATTGTATGTGCCGAAGTGCTCGAGGATAAATTCTGAATTTTTAAGTCGATTTGATCTCCGACTCCACCCGGGCGACCGTCAATAATAATGTAATCTGCATTATCAAGGATCATGGCCGGGTTGTTTATAGTTGCAGAGATTACTTCCCCCGTATTTCCTGCTTTTGGACGAATGGTGATAGTGTTAGTTGAACTAGTCCCATTTTTAAGTCCCAATTGAATCGGAAATGTTTCGGTTGAACCATTGTAAGCTGGTAATATTTCTATTAGATACGAACCTGCGACGGTCGAAGGTATTGCAGCGTAAGCAGTTGTAATATCCGAGAAAGTTGCTACAAGTGTACCAGTACTGTCGCGCAGTTCAACTGAGTTAGATTGTGAAAAAAGTAAACCGGAAGTGAACAGAATCAAGAATAGTGAAGAGAACAGTTTTGAACACAGAGTTTTCATTGTGACCTCGTCTATTTTGTTTGTATTCTATTTTATTGATGGAGTCTAAGAGTAGTCTTTCATATTGCATAATATTTAATAAAAATTATTTTTGCAATAGCATTTTTTTTATCTCAACAAAATTTCCAGCTCTCAATTGATAAAAGTAGATCCCACTTGGTAAAGACGTTGCATGCAACGTCTCTACATATGAACCTGTGTCTCTATTATCATCAACAAGTACCGCAACTTCTCTCCCGAGCACGTCAAATACTTTCAGTGTAACGTGCTCACTACTCAATACTGAATACTCAATTCGAGTCTCCCCATTGAACGGATTCGGATAGTTTTGATACAAATAAAATCTCTCGACAGGTTTTTCATCAGCAATATTCGTTGGGCCATCGGCGTTCACAAGTTCGCCTGCTCTGACAGTAACAGTCCGCCTGTATGTACCGCCCAATGCAGTGATTGTATATGTTCCAGGCTTGACATCACCAATTGCATAATTCTCTTGATAAATGTCATCGCTTCCAATTCCGGGATCATTGAAGTTGTATGTTAGCGCATAACTAAATGTAGTGTATGGCGGTCTCGGTTTGGGATCAGGAGAAATATCCACACGAGTATTATTTGCCGCACCGGGGACCTTACCGTATATCGCACCCATTCCATTGATTGCACACCACAACTCGGGATTGCGACGATTACGAGAACCACTCGGACTTGAAGTATTCAATCTCAGTTCAAAGTGCAGGTGAGGACCGGTAGAATTCCCTGTATTCCCTGAAATCGCTATCGGCATTCCGGGATACACGACGTCATTCACATTTCGCAGCGGTCGTTGAAGATGCATGTAGTAAAGATAGAGAAGCTTTCCTTCCCAGTAGGTTCTCACGACAATATAATTCCCAGCGCCTCCAGGCTCGTAGCCGCCAATCGTATCAGCAGGATTGTAGCCAACAAATGTAATTAATCCCTCGGATGCGGAACGAACAGTATCATATTTAATTGCAATATCAATTCCGAGATGAGCGAGTGATGGATTTCCATAACGCGGTTCACCGTATAAATACGATCCATTTGTTTGGATATTATTCGCAACAGGGCGCTGAAGTCGAAATGATTGTGCGTATGAAATTGAAAGATTTAAAGATTGAATGATTAGACAGATTAAAAATATTTTAGTTTTCATCACTTGGATTCTTTGACAGTTGACCAAAGTTCAAATTGGAGCATCTTCAGATTTGTTTCGATAACTCTTGGTAAGGCTTTTTGGAATATCACATCGAAACTTTTTTAGATTTCTTTTTTGGATAGATGGAAATAATTGCTCTTAAAGCTTTATTCACTGAATCAGAATCTGGAAAAACTTTTTTAACATCTGGGTCCAAACGTACGATACCCCTTTTTCTCGCAATAGATTCCGCATACTTGTTAGACCTTGCACTGGTGAAATCATATTCAGGAAGTAGATCATCTTCTTCGAGAATTTCTTTTTTAGATATAGTTTTCTTCATAGCTTTTTCTTTCTTTTGTTGTCGCTTTTCTGCAACTAATTATTCGAACCGTTTCTCCTCTCTCGGTAAATGAAACTACAAGCAGTCGAAAATTTTTTGACATACCAACAATTAAAAATCTATTCTCACCCATAGAATGAACGGGATCGTCAATAATACCAGCTAAAGGATCATCGAACACAGATTTAGCTTCTTCAAAACTAACTCTGTGTTTAATTAAATTTGAATCAGCCTTAGCTTGGTTCCATTCAAATTTATATTTCATCCGTTAAAAGATATGTTTTCTTGTTTCGAAACGCAACTTCTACAATTAACTGTTGGCTAAACAGGATCGTGAGTTACAAATTTCTAACTTATTGTTTATTCAATTCAAGTTTTAATGATCGCTTCTGTCCAACATTTCTTAATTTTTGAAAATGTTCATTTAAGAAAAAACGCGAATTTTTAACGAGTTAATTTACTGAAATATTTTTTCTAATTATTTATCGCCTTCCATGTTGGGTTCATCAGTTAAAAAAGTATTCCATCGTAAGTAAGACTAATTTCAAACGACGTTAAATTCTTTTTCTGATTTTTAATGAAGTAAAAATAACCCGCAAAGTTCTTCAATGGAATAAAAGTATAATCAAAACCTAAAACAACCGGAAAATCTATTCCAATTAATTTCAGGGGCAAGTTAAGTCCAAGACCATACCTCATAGTAAAGGTTTTCTCTTCCCCAAAAATACTTGAGTATGGATTCATTATTCCGCCCATTCTAAGAGATAAGATATCAAGGAACCTGCTCTGAAATCCAATTCCCCAGAATGTGGATTGATTTTTTTTGTTTAAAATATTGCGATATTCAAATGAAGCTAAAAAACTGAAATAATCTGACTCACTATTTTTTATCAAGGATAAGTAATATGACATACCCAATCTGAAGAAACGAGGTAATTTGATATAATATTGGTGTTCGGTATTTTCTGATAAAATCCAAGTCGTTCGGTAATCAGATCCATAATTTTGAATAGAAGTTCCAAAAGTAATTTGATCCCGTGCAAATTCTTCTTGAACAAAACCGTTAAGATTATAGATCAGCCCTAGATCAAGTATAATTGGAAGTGTTGTTCTTGGCGGCTTTTTGTTACCGGTCTCACCAATTAATTTGACGACCTCCGAAAACGTTTTAAGATTTACACCAAAAGCAAGATCCTCACTAATGTAATTTGAATAGGTCAATGTGAATGTATGATCAAATATAATCATCTTCCCTACAGCATCTGGATTCTCAAAAGTCGTAATCGGCAATTCCCCGAGATTAAATCTGGAATAATCAAAACCAAGAAAACCAAAATTACTATGATACGCTAATCCAATACTGTTGTAAAAGTAATCTTTAGTCATTTCCCAATGGTCAAGATTACGACGGGAAAAATAAGCGCTTAATCCTTGGATGCCACATAGAGATGCAGGATTACTTTTAGATGTGGGATTAACAATATTAGCTACTGATGATTCTCCTAGAGCAATGCTTTTAGGATCGGTATCAGTATCAAGTGAATTGTGGAATTGAGCGTAAGTACTTATGAAAGTTGAGATGAATATAACAACTACTATTGAACTTTTCATTTGGTAACCTCCTAATGATCAATACTATAATTGAATGTCTATTTAGCAACCATTTGTCAGAATTATACTACACATGTAAATTACACTAAGCTTACGTTATAATTAGCTGTAATAAAAGACTGAATTTCTTTGAGAAAATGTTTGGCATTATTGAGTTGTTGTTGGGCATCCTCTTTTGATGCCAAGTAAAAATCTTTGTAATCCGAATCAATTCTCATCTCAAAAGCTTCCACCAAAATTTTGGAAAGAGAAATCCCGATTAATTTAGTGCCGATGAATTTTTGACTGAATAGATGAATAACTCCAGAATGCTTTTTACTGTCCACTCCCTCAAGGGCAAGTAATGCCCTAACGGAATGAAAGATAGCATAATATGAACTGCTTAACGAACCAGAATACTTTTGAGATGAAAAAGCTAATTCAGCTACGGTTAATTCTTCAATTGCTTTAGAGAACCGATATTTCGCCAATAAAATCCTTTTTTCATCCATAAATAGTTATCCCTTCATTTGCGATGGACTTATAAAACGGTATTGTTTCAAGCCACTCATTAAAATAAGATTCTTCTACGAAAGTTATTGAGACAAGTATCCCGAAATCGGATAGAATTTGGTGAGCAATATCAGTTCGAGTGTTATGCAACTCTTTTAAATCTCCGTCGCGAGTTATGATTAGAATGTCGACGTCGGATTCCGGATCATAATCGCCGCGAGCATAAGAACCATAGAGTAGAATTCTTCTAACCTTTTCACAGTACAGTTTTCGAAATTCACTTTCTATGATCGAGAGAATTTCTTTTAATTTTTCCTTATTAAAAATGTTTTTTATCACATGTAAAAATATGGCAAAAATAACTTAAGACAAAACTTTACCGTATTGATTCCCATGATCTCAAGGTTCTATCAGACTTTGTTCAAGTGTTAACTTTTAAGATTTACCAGACATCCGCTTCGGTCCAGCATTCTTCACCTCTTGAGAACATCCTTGTTCAAACAATTTGAAGTTCTCGACAAAGCGTGCGGCTAAAGCATCGTATTTTTTCCAGTACTCGTCTTTATTTCCCCAGGAGTTAGACGGCTCGAGTACTTCATCGGGAACATCGGGACAAGTCGTTGGTACTTCAAATCCGAATAATTTATCCTTGCGGTACTTCGCTTTCTCTAATTTTCCATCGAGTGCAGCGTTGAGAAGATTTCGTGTGTGACGGATGCTGATCCGTTTTTCGACACCAAATCTCCCGCCAACCCATCCTGTATTCACAAGCCAAACTGTTGCATTGTGTTTGAGCATTCTTTGCTTTAGCATTTCTGCATATTCAAATGGATGACGAACCATGAACGGCGCACCAAAACATGCACTGAACGTGATTTGCGGTTCGATTCCAAGTCCGATTTCTGTCCCAGCAATTTTAGAAGTATATCCGCTGATGAAATGATACTGTGCTTGTTCAGGAGTTAATCTTGCAATCGGAGGCATCACTCCCGATGCATCACAAGTCAAGAAAATAATATTTTTAGGATGTGTTCTTACATATCCTTCTGAAACGACATTCGGAATAAATTCAATTGGATACGATGCGCGTGTGTTTTCCGTAATCGCATCGTCATTCAGGTCGATTTGTCTCGATACAGGATCAAAAACAACATTCTCTAATATAGTTCCGAATTTTTTTGTGCATGCATAAATTTCTGGCTCGTGGTCGGGAGAAAGTCGAATGACTTTTGCATAACAGCCGCCTTCAAAATTGAAAACGCCCTGTGAACTCCAGCCATGCTCATCGTCACCAATCAATCTTCTATTTGGATCTGCAGAGAGAGTGGTTTTACCTGTTCCGCTCAATCCAAAAAATAATGCAACTTCACCATTTTTACCAACATTTGCAGAGCAATGCATAGGGAGCACATTTTGAAAAGTGAGAAGGAAATTTAACACAGTGAAAACAGATTTTTTAATTTCCCCGCCGTACAATGAATTTGCAATGATCGACATCTTCGCACCGAAATTCAGAATAATGGAAGTTTCGGTACGTGTTCCATCGATGATGGGATCAACTTTAAATCCCGGAACAGAGATAACGGTAAATTCAGGAACGAATTTTTTAAGCTCATCTCTATTCGCAGTGGTTAAAAACATGTTTCGTGCAAACAGACTGTGCCATGCCTTTTCCGTAACAATGCGGACTGGAAGTCTATAATCCGGATCAGCACAAGCATAACAATCTTGAACAAAAAGTTCTTCACCCTGTGCCCATGCTTGAAGCCGTGTAAAAAGCTGATTGAATTTTTCCGAGCTGAACGGGCGGTTGTACGAGCCCCACCAAACTTTTTCTTCAGTGCTTTCTTCACGAACAACGAATTTATCCGCAGCAGCACGTGCTGTATGCTTTCCGGTATTCACTAAAAGAGGTCCATTTAGAACTAATTTGCCTTCATTGCGAAAGATTGCTTCTTCATAGAGAGCTTCTTCCGGCAGATTCCAGTAAACTCGGTTGAGATATGTCAATCCTTGATGTTTCAATCTGAAATCCGATGCGAGTTCCATCGCCTGTTTTGAAGCGGGTGTATTGAATTCGAGATATTTGCTCATGACCAATCCCTCACTAATTTTCTATCGCCGATATAAAGTTCATTTGGTGCATTTGGATCAAGTGCCCATTTCATTCTCTCTATTCCATCTTGAATGTCTTTTATCGCACCGCAGAAACTGATTCGTAAATATCCTTCCATCCCGAACTCAACACCGGGAACAGTAAGGACTTGAACTTTATCAATCAGAAATTCAGAAAGTTTTTGCGAACTTTTTTCGTAGTAGCTAAAATCGGCAAATGAGTAGAACGTTCCATCAGAATTAGTAACTTTCACTCCATTGAATGAACGAAGCAGACTGATTAAAACGTTTCGATTATTTTCCAATGTTACTCTAAGGTTTTCAACGCTTGATTGAACGCCGTTTATAGCACCCGCGGCTGCCAATTGCAAAACAACGGATGATCCGCCGGTTTGATGCCCTTGAATGTTTGTCATCGCCTCTACAATTTTTTTACTTGCAACTGCCCAGCCGACTCTGAATCCAGTCATTGCATATTGCTTCGAGACTCCATTGACAACGATCAATTTTGAATTCTCGGAAAAATCTTTTACATAGTTATAGCAGTTAATGGGTTTTCTTCCATCAAAGATCAATCGGTGATAGATATCATCCATGATGAGATAAATATCTTTTTTCTCGCAGAACTGGACAACATCAGAAATAAATTCTTCGGAATACATCGCTCCCGAAGGATTATTTGGACTATTGAGGACAATGGCTTTAGTGTAATTTCCTACACGCTGCTCAATATCTCTTATAGTTGGATAGAACGAACCATCTTCAGCGTAAACCGGAACACCGATCGCACCACATAATCTTGCCATATCAGGATAGCTAACCCAGTATGGTGCTGGATAGATCACTTCTTCTTGCGGATTTAATATTGTTTGAAGTGCTACCATAATTGCCTGTTTTGCGCCCGATGAAGCAATTACATTTTGCGGAGCAACTTTTCGATTGTAAAATTCTTCAGTGTATCGAATAATTGCCTTTTTAAGTGCAGGAATTCCGTCAGGCGGAACATAACGAACTTCGCCCGTATTCAGATTTTGTACTGCAGCTAAAACCGCATCGAGTGGTGCACGGCTTTTTGGCTCTCCGCCTCCGAGATGAATTACCGGGTCTCCCTTCTCACGCAGAATTGCTGCCTTTTCATTCAGAGCTAAGGTTGGCGATCCATGAATGCTTTTTGCTATTTGACTTAGACTCATTTTTTTTCCTGGACGTTTTTGATAGGACTGATAAACTTCAATAAATAATCAGAAAATCTTTTTACAAATATAAGAAAAGAGATGAACAATTTATGATATGAATAAATTCTTTGAACAATGATTTTTAAAACTATTTTATGTGAAATAAAAAAGCCGCTCGTTCGAGCGGCTTCAACTCTAAAACGGCGAGCATGAAGCGAAAATTCGTTTCAGCTCACACTCTGCAATCTGTGCCTAATTACACTTCCATAATTTCTTTTTCTTTATAGGCGAGTAAATCGTCGACGGCTTGAATATACTTATCGGTTAATTTTTGGACTTCCTGTTCGCCGCGTTTACGTTCATCTTCAGGCAGATGCTCATCTTTTTCTGCTTTTTTCAAATGAGCGTTTCCATCTCGACGTATGTTTCGGATTGCAATCTTCCCTTCTTCACCGAACTTTTTAATGAGCTTAACTAATTCTTTTCTTCGTTCTTCATTCAAAGGGGGAATCGGAATTCTCAAAACATTTCCATCGCTAATTGGATTCAATCCCAATTCAGATGCAAGAATTGCCTTGTCAATTGCTTGTATAGAAGATTTATCCCAAGGTTGAACCAATATCGTGTGAATATCACCGACGCTAATATTAGCAGTTTGATTTAGTGGGACCAGCGAACCGTAGTAATTGACTTTAATTCCATCTAGTAAAGCAGTGGTTGCTTTACCGGTTCTGATTTTCACCAACTCTTGCCTAACAACTTCGACAGCCTTTTTCATTTTATCTTCGGTCTCGTTTAAAATTTGATTTTTCATAATATGCACCTCGATAAAATTAGTGATTCGTTTTTATTTCGTGATTAACGATAGTTCCGATTTTTTCTCCCAATAAAAGCCGTTTAAGATTTGCACGGATATTCATATTGAAAACTATGATTGGAAGCTTATTTTCCTGACAAAGTGTAATGGCTGTAAGATCCATTACCTTTAAACCTTTTTTGAGAACGTCGAGCGAATTTATCTCTGAAAACTTAATAGCTTTTGCATTCTTTTCAGGATCAGAATCATAAATTCCATCGACTCTTGTACCCTTCAGAATTACATCTGCTTTAATTTCCACAGCCCTCAAAGCTGCAGCAGTATCGGTCGTAAAATATGGGTGTCCAGTTCCAGCACCGAGAATAATTACTCTTCCTTTTTCGAGGTGACGGATTGCGCGCCTGCGGATGTACGGCTCGGCTATTTCCTCGATTCTAATTGCAGAGAGTAAACGAGTGTGGATACCACGATTCTCCAAAGTAGTTTGAAGAGCCAGTGAGTTTATCATTGTTGCAAGCATTCCCATTTGGTCGCCTGTTACTTGATCAAATCCTTGATCCTTGCCGGATACTCCACGGAAGATATTTCCGCCACCGATTACAATAGCAATATCTACATCAAGTTTTCTTGCCTCTCCGACCTCATCAGCAAGCCGCTGGAGAACATTTGGATCGATACCAAATTTCTTTTCTCCGAGGAGGTCTTCACCGCTGAGCTTCAGAAGGATTCTTTTGTAGATTGCCTTTTGCATTATTTTTTCTCGTCTGCAAGATGATATCTGAAGAACTGTGAAATTTTTATATCACTCCCATTTGCTTTATTAAATTCTTTTAGTAAATCACCGACGACTTTAGAGCCATCTTTCACAAATGCTTGCTCGACAAGACAGTTTTCTTGATAGAATTTCTCGAGCTTACCTGTCGCTATTTTTTCAAGAATTTGTTCAGGCTTTCCTTCGTTCCGTGCTTGGGATTTATAAATCTCAATTTCTTTTTCAAGAATTGTTTTATCAACCTCTTCTCTTCGAACTACGATGGGCTTCATTGCAGCAACCTGCATTGCAAAATCCTTTCCAAGTTGAACGAATTCTGCCGGAATATCTTTTGATGATTCATAAGAAATTAAAACGCCAAGTTTAGCACCTGGATGAATATAATCTATGAGAACTCCAGAAGGGATTGAAACTTTTTTAAATCGGGATAATTCAATTTTCTCACCGATCTTTCCGAGAACTTCGTTAATTAAATCTGAAGCTTTTAAGTCGCCATGTTTTGCAGCCAGCACTTCTTCAACAGTCGAGAAGTTATTGTCAAAGACTAAATCCACAAGTTTCTTTGAGAGCCCTAAAAAGTCATCGCTTTTAGCAACGAAATCTGTTTCACAATTCAGCTCGAGAATGACAGCAGTCTTTTTATCATCAGATAATTTTGTAACAACAACACCTTCATTGGCAGAACGCTCGGCTCTTTTTGCAGCAACAGCAGCCCCTTTTTTTCTTAAATAGTCAATGGCTTTATCAAAATCACCACCGCTTTCTTCCAGTGCCTTTTTGCAATCCATCATACCGGCACCGGTTTTATCGCGCAGCTTCTTAACAAGTTCAGCAGTAACAGCCATGAGATCTCTTCTCCTATTCTTTCTTTTTTTCTTTCTCTTTTTCTTTTTCTTTCTTTACTTTTTCGTCTTTGGCTTGAAGTTCGGCTTTTAACTCTTTTGCTTTCTGTTTTCCTTCGATAACTTTATCAGCCATAACTTTCACAATCAGTTCAATTGCTTTCACTGAATCATCGTTGGATGGGATTAAATGATCTACTCCTTCAGGATCACAGTTCGTGTCAACAATCGCAAATACTGGAATTCCAAGACGTTTTGCTTCTTTGATTGCGATGTGCTCTTTTTTTATATCAACAATGAACAGAGCTCCTGGAAGTTTGGTTAATTCAGATACGCCTTCAAAAACTTTTTGAAGCTTTTCTTTTTCTCTCGACAGTACAAGCTTTTCTTTCTTTACAAGTCTGTCAAAAGTACCGTCACTTTCCATCTTTTCAATGTTCTGCAATCGTTTGATCGACTTTCTAATTGTCACAAAATTCGTAAGCATTCCGCCGAGCCATCGCTCGCTGACCCAATTCATACCTGAACGTAAGGCTTCTGTTCTAATCACATCTTTCGCTTGCTTTTTTGTTCCGACGAAAAGGATTTTCTTTCCTTCCATTGAAACTTTTTCAAGTTCATCTGCGGCTTTAATTAAATGTTCTTTTGTTTTGTTTAAATCGATAATGTGAATCCCATTTCGTTCCATAAAAATGTAGGGTTTCATCTTGGGATTCCACCGGCGGGTTAGGTGCCCAAAGTGTGCACCCGATTCTAACAATTCGGTTAAACCAATATTGATCATATATCTCCTTTTTTTGTTTTTCTTCTATCCGCTTCATCTCCGTTTGAGATCCCGAAAATCGGGACACACTCAAACAGATCCACGAATATGCTTATTAATTAGTAATCTTATCTCTTTGAGAATTGGAATCTCTTACGAGCTTTTGGCCGACCATATTTTTTTCGTTCGACCATTCTCGAATCACGAGTAAGAAATCCACCTTGCCTGAGTTTTGGTCTGAATTCTTCATCAACCAACAATAATGCACGTGCAATTCCGAGCTTAATTGCTCCGACTTGTCCGGCAATTCCACCGCCATGTGCAGCAACTATGAAATCGTATTTTCCTTGAGCTTCAACAATTTCAACTGGCGCTAAAGCCATTCGTTTATCGAGCTCGGTAGGAAGATATTCATCAATAGTTTTATTGTTAATAGTCACATTGCCTGAACCCGGTCTAATAGTTACTCGTGCAACAGATGTCTTTCTTCTTCCAACAGCTATTTTATCAGCCATTAAATTCTCCTAAACTAAAATTGTAATATTTCAGGTTTTTGAGCTGCATGAGGATGCGATTCGCCTGCATAAACTTTTAACTTCTTGGCTATTCTGTTTCCAAGTTTGGTCTTCGGAATCATTCCTTTAATTGCATGCTCTAGAATGTACGCGGGATTCTTTTGCATATACTCGCGAAATGACACAGTCTTCGCTCCGCCCGGATACATTGAATGTCTGAAATATGTTTTTTGTGTTTCTCTTTTTCCTGTGAATCTAACTTTATCAGCATTAATCACGACAACAAAATCGCCACTGTCTACATGAGGCGTAAAAATCGGTTTATGCTTGCCTCTCAAAATTCGGGCTACGTTCGAAGCAAAACGTCCAACAATTTGATCTTTAGCGTCTACGACATACCATTTCTTATCTATATCGATTTCTCTTGCTGATTTGGTAATTCGTTCCTGTTTCATATTTAAAGTTCTCCAATTGGCATACTTATCTTTGAAATTTTAGCGTGCAAAGTTAAAGAAATATTTCGGTATTGTCAAAAAATGAAGGTTGAGAACAGCTAATAACTTTTCGGGGCCTTAATAGCTTGGAAGCTAAGTCAAGAAAGCACTCAAAATTAACGAAATTTTTCCTTTAAGTAACTTAATACACTTTTGGGGACAAATTCCGATACATCTGCATGTAGGCGTGCAAGTTCGCGTACGATTGTTGAGTTCAGATAGGTATATTTTTCATGCGGCATGAGAAATACCGTTGTAATTCCATCGGAGATTTTTCTATTCATTAGAGCCATTTGGAACTCGTATTCAAAATCGCTGATTGCCCTAAGCCCGCGGATAATAGCGACAGCATTTTTTCGTTTTGCATACTCAACCAGCAATCCATCGAATTCATCCACTTCAACATGCTTGTAATCTTTGACTGCTTCTTTGATCATCTCCATTCGTTCTTCTTTAGTGAAAAGCGGTGCTTTTGAAGCATTCACCAAAACCGATACAACAACTTTATCAAAAAGACCCGCCGCTCGCTGAATAACATCAAGATGCCCAAGAGTCACAGGATCGAATGTGCCTGGATAAATTACTATTCTTTCCATTTGAACTTACTTTCTAAAATTTGAATAAATAAACTGCATCATCTCCAATCAACTTAAATACTTTTTTTGAAAAATACTCCTCGTCTTCTTTTAGGGTTTCCTTGCTTCGTTGAATGATCAAAATTCCATTTTCCGCGACGAGCTTTCTTTGTATAATATTGTCATAAGTCTTATAAATATCAAAAGTAAAATATGGCGGATCGGCAAAGATAAGATCAAACTCTACAGATGCTGTCGCTGTAAATTTCTCAGCTGATGAGTTAATGATTTGAATTTTATCAATTACGTTCAATTCGGCAGCATTTTCTTGTAGAAGTTTGATGACTGAAATCTGTCTTTCAACGAAAGTGCAATTTGACGCACCTCTGCTTATGCACTCAAAACCGACTGCACCCGTACCAGCATAAATATCACAGGCTTTTATTCCCTCAAAATCGATGTGATTATTTAAAATGTTAAAAAGTGCCTCTCGATATCTATCAGTTGCAGGACGAAGTCCATCAATTTTTGCAGATTTGATCTTTCGGCTTTTAAATTCGCCTGAGATAATCCGCATACTAACTCCCCCTTAAAGCGATACCAACCGATGGTGTAAAGCAATGAAAATTCTCATAGGCGGGTGAATTGATGACATCTTTATTAACAATAAAATGTCTGAAGGGATTTATTAATTCTATATCCACTGGAAAATTTGAAGCAAGTTCTTTGTAAGCTTTTTTTGAAATCTTCTCAGTACTCAAGTAAATTTTTAGCTGTGAATTTTGGGATTGGCTTTTTATTAAGCCCAAAAGATGTTTCTGAAAAAAATCGAGGAGTGTTTCGTCATCGCTTTTTTTTATGTGACGATAATTGAATATCTCCCCATTGTCGATTACGCTTATTTCCACCAGTGAGTTTTTTTCCGATACAACTATTGAATGGCCTTGATTGAAATCAGGATAATTATATCTGCAGGCAGTTTCATTACAGAAGTGATCAACATCGGTAATGTTAATATTGATGTTCAAATCCTCAAAGATATTTTTGAAAAAAGAAACATATCTTTTGCTGACAATTAGAACTATCAATGAATTGGCAGTATCACTCGGCAGAGATTTCATTTTATGATAGAAAAAGTGGTAGTCTTTTATGCTCTTTTCCCCCATCAGAACTGAGAATTCCCAATGAAGTTGATTTTCAATTTCCTCAGAATTTAGATTGGCATCAATTGGGATTTTGGTGATGAATGAGATTGAAGAATCCAGACACAGATTCGCACTAAGACCAACGAATTTTCCCGACTCTGCTTGCTTTTGAATTGAGCGATATATTTTTAATCTGTTTTCTTGGCTTAAGAGATTGGAATAATCGAGTGGAAAATTGAATTGAAATTTATCAAGGTTTTTAAGTTCAATCCGCCCATCGTCCTTTTCAGATAAAATAACCCAGTAGAGATTTTCTTTGGAAATTGAAAATCCCACCGAGTTGATTTTTTCATTCATGAGCCTACTCTGAAAAGGTGCCTTTGATGAATTATCGAAACTAAATCGATTTCAATTTTAAGTAAAAACAAGAGACAATTTGTGCTAAATGAGTTGATTAGATCCGGCTCATTAATTAAAATTTTTGTTCAATTGTCACCAAGATGGTACGTTGATCTTGAGATCGTTCTTCAAATCTCCAATTGTACCATAACCATCAGGACATTCTAGATAATAACGGTTGCCCAAAGTGGTTTTAGTATCAACGCGAAGGAATTTACCTCTTTGATTTACAACTGTATCACTCGTTGTCGTAGTATCAATCTGAAGAATATATAAAGTGTGACTTTTCGGTGAGAACATGAGTGAATCCAATACGAAAGTTCCAGATTTTAAATTTTTGAAAATCGAATCTTTCTTTGTTGCAATTAGTGAATCATTATTCACAAAATTGAATAATGAATCGAAATTGTCCGTAAAATTGCCAAATTTATTTCTGTAGAGAACTTCAGCTTCCTTAATATTGGTCATACGAAGTCTGGACTCTTCTTTGAAAAACTTTTCTTGCTCAATTACTTCTTGCGGGTCAAGTATTGCAACTCGAATTAATAAGTAGACTAAGCCTGCAGCAACTAATAATAAAATTACGTGAATGTATGTCGGTTCTTTCCGCGAGGTCATCTTTCCTCCAAGAATCTTTTATTTTAAGGTTATAAATTCTTTCAATGCTTCAAATTTCTTTTGCCCGATACCTTTGACATTCATCAAATCATCTTTTGACTTAAATTTCTTAACATTCGTTCTATATTCAATAATTCGATCAGCTGTCTTTTCGCCGATACCGGGTAATTTAATCAAATCTTTTTTTGAAGCAGTATTAATGTTTATGCTTCCTGGTTTTAATTCATCCTTTTTGTTTTTTTGCTCGACTTTGAAGTAGCGATTTCGCAGTGAATCGGATGAATGAACATTAATTTTTTGAACAGAATCTGTTCGAAAAATCTCGGTAAATATACTATCAATATTTGTTTTTTCAAATTGATTGTTCTTTGATGCCTGCCAGGAATTGAAAAGATGAACACCGATTCCAACCACACCTAATCCAAGAATTACGGAAAGGACTTTAATCTCGTTTCCTGTCAGATAATTTTTTGGAGAAATATCTTTTAAATTAAACATTCCAAATATTATTTTTTGTAATTAAAAGATTTTTATCAACAATGAGCCGAATCTAAAAAGGTATAGTTGATGAATATAAGATTAGATTTTTGCTCAAATTACAATGCATAAATCTGTTAAACAGCCTTTTTAGAGCATGCTCAACAATCTATCACACCACTTCTTTTTGCCGTAGTCTCTTATCGGCATCTATTCTCTTTTAATTAGAAGAACTCACAGAGTAATAGAAAATAGCATAAAGACACAAGGTTCTACAGCAAACTATTTTTAATTCCAAACATCTTTGATATGATCAAAGATCGATTTGGATTTTTTACTTCTTACCTTTGGTGAAAAATTTGGACTTTCCATCATCGATTTAACAATATCTTTTTCCTTCTGGCTTAGTTTATCAGGAATAAATACATTCACATAGATCAACTGATCACCGGTTTTATAGCCATTCAGATTTGGGAATCCTTTATTTTTCATTCTTAAAATTTTTCCCGGACTTATACCGGCATCAATCTTAATTTTGGCACGACCGTTTAAGGTCGGGACTTCAATCTCTCCACCAAGAATTGCTTCTGGAATGGACAAGTATAACTCATAGAGGATATCATCACCGTTGCGTGTGAAAACTTCGTGCGATTTTTCTTCAATTACAACTATTATATCGCCTGCAGGTCCATTTCTCTTGCCAACATTGCCCTCACCTCTTAATGTAAGATAATTTCCATTCGAAACGCCTGCGGGAATTTTCACAGAAATTGTCGTTTCTTCGGCAATTCTGCCATCTCCTTTACAGGTCATACAAGGTGTTTTAACAACTTTGCCTTCTCCTCTGCAGTTGCTGCACGATGCAATATTTACAAATTGTCCAAACACTGAACGTGAAACTTGTCGAACTTCTCCCGTTCCATTGCACGCAGAACATGTTTCAAGTGAGCTTCCTTTATCTGCGCCTGTTCCACTACAATCGCTGCATTTTTTATAACGCTTAATTTTTATTTTTTTTGTAACTCCCGCAGCAATTTCTTCAAAAGTTAATTTTAAATTTACACGCAAGTCGCTTCCAGGCTGCCCCGCGCTGCCTCTTCTTCTGGAACGAGTAGAAGTGCTGCCGCCAAAAAAGTCGTCAAAAATTCCACCGCCGAAACCAGAACCCGAAAATATGTCCCTGAATGAATTGAATATATCATTAATGTCTGTGTACTCACGGAAATCAGTTCCTTTCATTCCGGCGTGACCGAATTGATCGAATCTTCGGCGCTTTTCAGGATCGCCTAAAACTTCGTAAGCTTCTGCAGCTTCCTTAAATTTTTCTTCAGCATCTTTGTTGCCGGGATTTCGGTCTGGATGATACTGCATCGCAAGCTTGCGGTATGCTTTTTTAACTTCCTCACCCGAAGCATTTCTTGACACACCGAGTATCTCGTAAAAATCACGTTTTGTCATTTATTCTTTTTCTTTCTCTTTGTCGTTTTCCATTGAATCATTTTTGCTTTCATCCGTTTGCACTTCATCCGAGGAGACAATCACTTTTGTGTGCCTGATGACTTTATCTTTTAGCATGTATCCTTTCTCAACTTCTTCAATCACAGTATGAGGGGGAACTCCCTCTTTTGGAACTTGCAGCAAAGCTTCGTGTAAATGAAAATCGAATGGTTTATTCAATGCTTCAATGTATTTCAATCCGTAATTAGTCAGAATCTTTTGAAATTTATCGCGGATCAATTTTATTCCTTCGAGCATGTTGTTTTGATTCGTTTCTCCATTCGAATAATTGAGAGAGCGTTCAAAATCATCGAGGATGTTTAAAAGGTCTTTAATTAGGTTTTCATTCGCGTACTTAAAAAAGTTTATCTGATCATTCTCAATTCTTCTCTTGTAATTTTCGAATTCAGCAATTTTTCTGAGAAATTTATCTTTCAGCTCTTTATTCTCAGCGTCGAGTCTTTGGATTTCTGTTTCAACCGAAGATTCTTCGGCTGCAGCTTCCTTTTCATTTACGTTCGTTTTATCGCTAATTTGTTCATCAAGCAACTGTTCATATTTTGTGTTTGAGTTTGATTGTTCAATTTTTTCTTCGGTCAATTTTTTCTCCATCTTTTTCGATTTGAATTTCATTTAATCGTGTAATTTTTTACTTAAAACTTCCGTCAGCATTTTTGACATATAGCCGACTATTGCTATCATCCTGGAATAATTCATTCTTCGGGGACCTATCATTCCTAAAACTCCTCCAGCATCGCCTGATTTGTAAGAAGCCGTTATCAGACTGTAATCGTTCAGCTTTTCATAAACGTTTTCCGCGCCAATTGAAACCATGATCTCATCTTCGCTGACTTCCTTTGCGCGATCCAAAATGTGGAGAATTATTTCCTTATCTTCCATCAGTTCAATTATGCCTTGAATATTTTCTGCGCTTTTAAATTCCGGCGATTTGAAAATGTTTCCCATTCCGGAAATATGAACTTTGTCAGTTTCTTTTTCTTCCGAGAAAATCTTTTCAACCGAATTAAGAAATAATCTGACGACGCCGGTTTTTTCATTTTTCAAGTCTTTAAATCTCTCGGAAAATGTTTTCTTTATTTCAATTAGAGTTAAGCCGGCAATTCGTTCATTGATCAGGTTTTGAGTCTGTTCGAGCTTGTGAGATTCAAGCTCAAGTGAAAACTCTAAACTGATTGTTCGGATGATACCGCTTTTCAACGAAAGAATTACCATCAGAACATTGTGCGGAAGCTTTACCAATTGAATCTTCTCAAGAACCGATTTATTTATACTTGGATAAGAAACCATCGCCAATTGTGATGAGATTCTTCCGAGTATGATAGATGCAGTTTTTAAGATTTCGTCGTCTGGTTCGTTTTCTGAAGAAATTTCTTTTTCTATGGATTTTTTCTCGTGAGCGGTCAAATGCGGTGTATCCATCAAAAGATCAACATAGAATCTGTAACCCTTGTCGGTTGGGACTCGCCCTGCAGAAGTGTGCGGATGATAGATCAATCCCATTGATTCAAGGTCAACCATAACGTTTCGAATAGTGGCAGGGCTAAGCCCTAATTCGAACTTTTTGCTGATCACCCGCGAACCTACAGGATTTGCAGTCAGAACAAAATTCTGAACTACACATCTAAGAATATTTTTTTCTCTTTCGGATAATTCCAATTTCTTTACTTAAAGTTCTTGTTTTGGCATATAAAATTACAGGAATGATTCAGAAGATTCAATAACTGAAATGAGTAGATAACATGTGGGCGTCCAGTTGCAGAAAAAAGCAATTTCACCACAGAGTTAACCGGAGAACCACAAAGCTGCACAGAGCAATTTTCGAAAAATTACTTGAAATGATTAAGTCCTATTAATACATAATAATATTTCAAAAAGATGTTTTAGAGCATCCCCTCAAAAACTCTCTCAATAGATTTGAAGCTGCTTTTTTGAACAAACTCATTAATGTTTTTTTCGAATCTCAATTTATCTTCAGAAGATAAATACTTCACAATTCCTTCAGTGAGAGCTTTTGGGTTGTTCTCCTCGACAATAAAACCGGTCTTTCCTTCCTCAACTAATTCGGGAAGTCCGCCAACATTTGTAACTACGACAGGTCTCATGAATCCATACGCAATGTTCAATATCCCGCTTTGTGTTGCAGATTTGTAAGGCAGCACGACTAAATCCGAAGCAGTATAGTACAAACCGACATCTTCATTCGGAACGAACCGAGCCACAAACTTTACATTTTTTTCAAGTCCAAGATTTTTTACAGCATCGAAGTATTTTTCTTTTTCTTCGTAAAATTCCCCCACGACTAACAACATTGTATTAGAATCGAACTTCAAAACTTCCGGCATTGCGTCTATCAGATTCATCAATCCCTTGTATGCACGGATATAACCGAAAAACAACAGCACCGATCTATCAGTGGGCAGACCAATTTTTTCCCTCGCATTTTCTTTTGTAATCGAGCTGTCAATTTGGTAACAATCGTAAATCGGCAGCGATGAACGAAAAACATTTTTATTCGGATAAAGTTTCTTAATTCCTTCTTCAACGACTTCCGACAATACTAAAAACTTATCAGCGTGACGAAGTGCAAGTTTAGTCAAAAATGAATCTATTGCCCGTGCTTCGTGCGAGATAATGTTTTCTACTATGAACAAAATCTTTCCCGGAAAAAATCTTTTAAGTCTTCCTGCAATGAAATTGAATGCCAATCCAAAAAATGGATTATACCAAATGAATGCGATCAAATCCGGATTGTGTGATTTGATCTTCCGAACAGCTTTGAACCAGGTAAACGGATTTGTTGAATTGATAATCCGTTCTGACGGATGAGTTTTAATTCCGACCTGGCTTATATCTTCCTGTCTTGTTCCCGGGAAAAAAAGTTTTGGATAAAGCTTGGTGAAGTTTATAACTCGAACATCGAACTTCTCCGAAAGGGCAGAATAAAGATGCGCTACAAACAATGCATTGCCGCCGCGGTATGGATAAGCAGGTCCGACTAAGCAAATTTTTTTCATCATAAATTCAACCTAATTATTAACATATGATTCAGCAATTGATACTTCAAGTTTTCATCGGTAACAACATGAATAACGGAATACTTTTCATTTAATATTTTCGGAAAATTGTATTTGTTCTCCGGCACGGGACCCAAAAAATAATCGCTGATGTATTCGATTTTATATTTTTTCAAATAAGCGAGGTAACTCTCCTCCCCATTTCTGATGGCAGTTAAAAGCTCATCGTTGTTCACCATTCCGTCAAGATTAACAAACCGCAATTGGGTGAAATAGGATAAAATTCCTGTATTAGCAGATCCAAGAATTTTATCAGAAGGTATGTTCTCTTTTATCCATAGACTTGATTTATACGCGAGGGTCTGTTCATGCTGAGCAGTGAAAATCTGCTTCGCCGCAAAAATGTACGCTGCAATTAATATGGTCATTACACCAATTGAAAACTTATTCCAGACTGTTTTGAAGTTTGCTGTGTTTCGGGTCCATTTAATTTTCAATTCATCGACAAGCAAACCAAAAATAATTGCCGCGGTTATTATCTCAGGCAAAAAATAGTAGAATCGGTACTCCCAGAAGTAGAGCGTGTAAAACGAATAATGAAAGAGCAAAAATAGAAAGAAAAATCCAAGTCCTTTAAATCGTCCAAGTACTTGATGAATCAATTTCGATTTAAAAAGATAAATGATAATCAAAACCAAAACTACCAGACCTACGATTACGACAATCTGTTCCAGCACACCAAAACCGCG
>CAZNDS010000013.1:22265-24567 GCA_964571865.1 uncultured Ignavibacteriaceae bacterium
CTTGACAAGCGGGACTTTTTTCGCTAAAAGGTTTCAAAATTGAATGGGAAGAAAAATCTTTTCAATTCATATAAGAGAAAATCAAATGAAAAGTAGCTCCCGACTTGTTCCAGTACGGCTCTATGATTATGAAAAACCTTTGCACGCCCGCTGATCGGAACGAAGTGCCCAAATGCAATTTGATTATAAATCAAGTATGGAACAAAGAGCAATGAAAATCCCAAACCGATATTAAATATTTTCTTGAGCTTCACAAAAATCAAAGATGACTTTCTAATAAAAATGTACAACGCCAACGCAACGAGAAGGAACGCACCGTCAAGCCGTGAAAGCGCTGCTAAAGAGATTATTATCCCGCAAATAAAATCGTTTCTGAATGAATCTGTTTCTTTACACTTCAGAAAATAATACAAAAACAGAACGAGGAAGAACCAATAAAGATTAGTCTCCAGACTCTTGAAATTTATCGCAATGAAAACCGGATTGAGATAAAGAAACGTTACAGTCATGATCGCGGCAAGCTTCGAACCATTGCTCAATCTCAGCATTAAGTGATAAGTTAAAATTGCAGCAAAAAGGTTAATGAAAGTTAGAAAAATCTGTCCGACAATAACCGGAAGTAAAATTTCGGTTGAAGCGAATAATGAATAGATCAGAATTAATGGGATCATTATTAACGGCTGGTAACCATTTGTTAGAGTCAGGTGATCGAATGTCGAGCCGTAACCATTTGCAATATTCTGTGCGATGCGAAAGTAATAGTAGCTGTCATCTGATGAAATACCGTGTATGATCGAATATTCGAGCGAGATGGAAAAAATTATTCGGACGGCAAATCCAACTGCAAGGACTATCCATAAAATATGTGGGATTCTAATTAGCTGCACAATTGATAAATTTTTTATCTGTGAATATTCGTCATGATCCGTGATGATTCGCGTTCTATTTAATTTAATGATTGCTGCCGAATTTTAACAAGCCAAAATTTTTTTGTTTATCTAACAAATTTATACAGAACCGCAGGCGGGTAATTCATGTATGTGATCGGGATCAATTCCGGTTTCGCAGCTTCGGCATTTAATAAATTATAAAACTTTTGCTGTTCATTTTGGTTAGTTGTGTATGACATGAGAGTCTGCGCTTCAAAAGAACTTACAAAAAAGTAGTCGGCTTTCTTATCTTTCATCCAAGTGATTAAGCTATCATAAGTACTCACGTACGGAATTTTCCTGTAAGACATATTTAAATAATATCCGATGTGAGGTTTTCGTGCGATCACCCAGTTCGTTTCCGTTTTAATGCTGTCGGGCGCAGCATCGGCAATTGCAAGGACTTCCTGCGGACCGAAATCTATTTGCTTTGAGTTGTGGCTGATTCCTTCGCTCATCGACCAGACAAAAACGACCACAAAAAGTATTAACGATAATTTCAATCCACTGATCTTAATTTTTAATAACTGGTCAAGATTTAAAAACAGCAAAACAATTAATCCGTACCCGCTTATCAAAAAGAGTGAAAATCGTTCACTGTAAAATGCCGGCAGAAGTATTAAAAACGCAAACAAGATATTTACAAAAAAGAAGACTTGATTCTTCACATATTTTCTTTTGAACAATCCTATCACACCAATTACTAACAGAACTGCAAAAGGTATTGAAAGAAGCTTTTCGAGGTCGCCGACAAAATTCTCATAAAAATTGATTACAAAAATTTCTGTGAGGAAATGAACCGGATCACGGAAAAACACATCCGCCATTGAGTTGAACTTAGGCGATTCGACAGCCTGAAAATAATCCCAGCTCATTTTTCCCTGTCCGAATAATTCCCAGGCCGTATTCGTAAAATTTCTGTCGTAGAAAAAATCTCCCTTGTGAATGTACTTATAGATCGACCAGGGAATGTTCAATAGTAAAAATCCGCCAATATAAACCAGCGAATGCTGAAGAATTTTCTTCCAATGCCGCGAAGTATATCGGACCCCGACAAAAGAAAATAATGCTGCAGCGGGAAGAAACAATCCATTTGTTCTGGTTAAAAATGCAAGCGAAGCAAAGAAGCCTGATAAAAATAGATAAGAGAGTTTTAGTTGTTCTCCTTTCACTAAAAAATAAATCGATATCATTGCAAGAGCGCAGAAAAACAAATCTGTTCCTGCTGAATATGAGTACTGAATGAAAACAGAATTGGACATCATCAGCAGTACAACTCCGAGCGCTATCTGTGCCGAATAAATTCTTTCGATAGTTTTATAAGTGAATAATAAAAACAACGAACCAAACGCAACGCATATTATCACACCAAG
>CAZNDS010000014.1:0-24536 GCA_964571865.1 uncultured Ignavibacteriaceae bacterium
ACACAGATAAAATCCGTGAAAACTTGTCCGCCCCCGGCGGATCTGTGTCATCCGTATGATCCGTGTTCTATTCTCTTTTATATTTTTTTCCCTGCTACCCTAAGTTGATAGCATTGCTTACCTAGAGTGGGGCAAGGGGTGAGTCAACTATTTAAACCTATATACTTCAAATCCGACCTGACACGAGATATATTTGTTGTGGCGGGGAAGGATTATCTGTTAATCAAAAAACATTTTTCACCAATTGGGTGGAAAATAATATTCCGTCCCGATAGGACTTAGCAAATGACCGGTTCATTTTTCTATAAATATTTCGCTCCTTACGGAGCAAATATCCCGTAGGGATAAAATATTTTTGGGAAAAAGATTCAAAGTATGAATCAAAGTCCCGTCCGTCAGCCGACGGAGGGACGAAATAGAGAACATTTGTCTTTGTTTTCTAAATCGGATTTGAATATATATCAATATCAAGATGGAATCTTTATCACACTTACAAAAAAATTAATCCAACTCTATAAATCAAAAAGCATACGATAAACGCAATCGCAAGGGGAAGAACGTTTGAGATGACTGTCCACTTAACGCTTCTCGTTTCTTTCCAGATAGTCCAAGTTGTAGTCGAGCAAGGATAGTGCAGAAGCGAGAAGAACATCAAACTGACCGCGGTAAGAATAGTCCATTCGTTTTGCAGGAACAGTTCTTTTAATTGTTCCATTTCGAGTTCCATCATTCTTGAGCCTGCTGAATATACCATAATGATCGTGGGAATAATAATCTCATTTGCGGGAATTGCAATTATGTAAGCAAGCAAGATCACGCCATCCAAACCAATTTCTTTCCCTATAGGCTGCAGAATATTTACTGCATACGCCATCAAAGAGACACCATCGAATTGAATATTTCCAAGGAGCCAGATCAATCCGCCGGCAGGTGCAGCCATCACTACTGCTCTGCCAAGGACAAAGATCGTTCTATCGATCAGCGATCTATAAAGGATGCTCAATATTTTCGGCTTGCGATACGGCGGCAGCTCCAACTTGAAAGTTGAGACTTCTCCATTTAAAACTGTCGAGCTTAGAAGTTTTGATACAAGCAGAGTAACAAGAACTCCGAACAAAGTTACGCCAACGACTGTCGAAGCGGCAACTACCGCAGAAATTTTTTCCGGGAATGAAGCCGCAACAAAAACGGATGCAAGCATAATGATCGTGGGCCAGCGTCCATTGCAAGGGACAAAATTGTTTGTGATAATTGCAATTAATCTTTCACGCGGCGAATCGATTATCCGAGTCGATACAACACCAGCCGCATTGCATCCGAAACCCATTCCCATTGTGAGTGCCTGCTTACCATGTGCACCCGACCATTTGAAAAGTCTATCCAAATTAAAAGCTACACGCGGCAGATAGCCTGCATCTTCAAGAAACGTGAAGATCGGAAAGAATATTGCCATCGGCGGAAGCATGACAGAAATTACCCAGGCAGAACCGCGGTAAATTCCATCGACTAAAAATCCGGTAAGCCACCACGGGCTTCCAAAAAAATTAAAAAGAATTTTTATTTGATCTTCAATCCAAAATAATCCGTCGGCTATCATTGCGGAAGGAACATTCGCGCCCGTAATAGTCAAATAAAAAACTCCCGCAAGCAGCATCAGCATAGCCGGGAAGCCGAGCATTTTTGACGTAAGAATTCTGTCAAGGGTGATATCAAGATTTTGTACTGCGGATTTTGTTCTGACCGCTGCACGGCTTGAGATTTTTGCAGCATCCGAATAGATCGATTCAACCAAATCATCGCTGATCGATTCTCTCACCGAAGCACTCACGTTGTTTGAAAGCTCAATTATTTTTTGAATGCGATTTTCTCTTTGGTCCATTTATAGTCCTTCCAAAATCGGAGAAAGTGTATTGTCGTTAGCCGGTCCTTTCACCAATGAATCGAATTCACCATTTAAAAGTGCTTCACGGATTTTTGCATCTCCTTCAATCAATCTTAAGGCGATCCACTCGGCATTTTGAACTCCCAGAAATGTGGATTGGATAAGTGGTACGATCTCACCCAGCTTTTCTTTTAACTCTTTTTTGAATTCAACTTTTCGCGGATTGGTGATCAGCTTATCGTTCACTATCAAATCGATCTTCTCGAGCAGTTCATCGATCCCTTTGCCGCTTCTTGCATTTGTCAATATAACCGGAACGCCAATATCAAGCTCAAGCTTTTCTTTGTCTATCATAATTCCTTTTCTCACTGCTTCATCGATCAAGTTGCAGCAGACAATTACTTTACTCGTAATCTGAAGAATTTGAATTACGAGGTTTAAATTTCTCTCGAGCGAAGTAGAATCGACAACGACGATCACTGCGTCCGGCTTGCCAAAGAGAATGAAGTTGCGGGCAATCTCTTCATCGTCGGAAGTTGAAAGTAATGAGTAAGTTCCGGGGAGATCTATTAAAAGATAGTTTTCATTATCGTAAGAAAATTTCCCTTCGGCGCGGGTTACAGTTTTGCCAGGCCAATTGCCTGTGTACTGCTTCAATCCCGTTAATTGATTAAACACGGTACTTTTTCCCGTGTTCGGATTGCCGGCTAAAGCGATAATTTTATCTTTTCTACCAACATTCAGGCCGATTTGGTAAACATCTTTTCTATCTTTTTTTGGTTTTTCAACTTTTGCACAGTATTCACTCATTTTTATTCTCCGGTATCATTTCAATTTCGATATTTCGTGCTTCATCATTTCTGATTGCAATTACAGTCCCGCGGACATTATATGCTATCGGATCGGTAAGCGGACTCTTAAATGCCAAACTGACTTCTGTTCCCGGGATGAAACCAAGATCGAAAAATCTGCGGCGGTTCAAACCGTTGACATCAATTTTTTTTATCAAAGCTTTTTGACCTTCGTGCAGATCGGTGAGATTCAATATTTTATTCACTGTTTTAACTCGACAAAAATGTTTTGGGCAAACTTTTCGCTTATGATGTGATTCTTTCTTTTAAATTGTATCAGCATCGAATTATCAAAATTTCTCTTTTCGATTATTTTTATTTCCATGTTCAATCCAAGTCCAAGCATGCTGAAATGTTCGAGCAGCTCATTATTATCGTCGTTCACACGAATAACCGAGCCGCATTCATCAATTTTCAACTCCGATAGAGCAATATGCTTTTTATGTTTTGGAATTTTCCCTTTTTTATTCGGAATCGGATCGCCGTGCGGATCGAATTCAGGGAATCCAAGGATTTCATCCAGGCGGTCAATCAATTCGTCAGATGAACTGTGCTCGAGATTTTCTGCTTCTGAATCTACCATTGAAAGCGGCAGCCCTACTATTTTAAATAAATAAGTCTCCCAAATTCTATGGCGGCGAACTAGAGTAACTGCCAACTCCATTCCTTTTGGCAGCAGCTCAACGCCTTTATAAGGAACGTATTTGACTAACTTCGTCCTTGACAACTTTTTCAGCATATCTGTTACCGCAGCATTTGATACTTTCAGCTTTTCTGCGATTACAGTTGCCGTTACCAGCGAACCTTCCGAATAATTTTTATAGATGACTCGAAGATAATCTTCTTTGGATATGTCAGGCATTCTTCAGCATACTTTTAAATAAAATTTAAGTCTGCTTAAATATTAAATCAAGGGGGAAAATTAGGACATAAAAAAAACCTCGAAGGTGCCATCATAGTGAAAAGCTGTTCGCGGGTTTTGCCGCCGTACTTTCTGTAATTCTTTCTGGCGAAGAACGTCTCTTGAAGCTGTTTGATTTTCAAACTTATTCCCCAGCAAAGTCTGGATGACTTAAGCAAAAGTTCTTTGCTGTGCTGGAAATTCATATTGCTTTTTGATTTTTCTATTGCCAGATTCGCTCAAGAACAGAGGGAAGTATGGAAATTATATTAATGTTCAGTCTAATTTTGCTTTTTGGGATCGTGAGTTTCTTTTCAAAAAGCTATCAGAATAAATTAATGGGCACCATTATCTTCATATTGATTTTATTAGCAACATCCTATTTAATAGTCTATGCTGTCATGGATGAGGAAAAAAGATACCTTGCAATTTTATTTAGCCTGTTCGGCATTTCATTCATTATTAAGGAAATGAAAAGATTATATTTTAAATAAGTATTATTTGAACAATAAATTTGTTAGAGGTGCATAGTGGTCAGGAATATAACTCCCCAATTATTAAAATTAAGCCTGCTGCTGGTGGCGGTAATATTTACACCTGTCATTTTATTTTATTTTTTTGGTGTTGAGAGCTTGATGTATTATTCAATTTTATTCGGCTCTATAGTTGCAATAAATTTTTCCCCGCTTATTAAAACTTCTAAGAAAAGGTATTTAATATTATTTGTAGCTGCATTAATAATAATGCTTATTGCCTCAGCTCTAATAAAAATTCTTGAAATTTAAAGGACTTTTTCAAAGCCCAATTTTTTGAAAATTAATAAGAAGTTGCTAAATGCGAGGTGAGGAATGAGAAATTTTGTTAAATAATTTCATATAACATATATTGTAACAAGTTTTTATAAAATAAAAAATCAGGAATTAATTTATGCCAACAGAGATCGTTCATCCATATATTGTTTTGAAAGGAGATGCAACTGGGAATAAACCGATAATTGCTGGCACAAGAACGCGTGTTTCAAACATAATAGCTTATTACAAGCTTGGGTATTCTCCCGAAGAGCTTGTTCGTGAGCTTCCACATCTTAACCTATCTCAAATTTATGATGCTCTTTCTTATTATTACGAGCATCAAAAAGAAATCGATAATGAGATAAATGAAGAAAGTGAAGAGAAATTGAAGCAACTTTTACAGAAATGAGAATAAAGATTTACCTTGATGAGGACGTTCCCTCCTCATTTGCTCAAGCTTTATTAAACAGAGGTGTCGATGTATTGCAAACACAACAAGCTGGCAATATTGGTAAATCGGATAAGACACAACTCGAATATGCAGCAAAAAACCGTAAAACTATTTTAACGCACAACAAAAAAGATTTTATAATGTTGCACAAAGAGTATTTACAATGTGAATTGGATCATGCATGTATTATAGTATCTGACCAGCTCCCTACAACTGTGATTCTAAGAAGGTTCATGAAACTGTGGTTTTCACTTAGTGCTGAGGACATGCATAATAGACTCGAGTTTTTGAGTTCATGGAGATAAATGTTTAATTGGGGTGTAAAAAAGAATCATGTTGAACTCATAGTATTAATATCTAATAAAACTTTCTGACTTAAATGTTTGAAGATTTAATTGGCAGTGATAGACAACTCTATTTTTAGAACAATAACTCACCCTAAATCCCTCTCTTAAAAAGTAATGCTGTAAACTTAAGAGTCTAATAGAACACAGATAACGCGGATTAAGCGAATTAACACAGATGAAATCCGTGAAAACTTGTCCGCCCCCGGCGGATCTGTATCATCCGTGTAATCCGTGTTCTATTCTTTTTTATATTTCTTTCCTTCCTACCTATGTTGATAGCATTGCTTAAAAAGAGAGGGACTTCATCACTGAGGATGAGTTTCGTTACCTAACATGACTCGTTTTTATACCGCTATTAAATAATTGTCGGCATCGGTTCCGGTTAAGCGGGTTTAAGGTCGGAGCAATCAGAGATTCTCCCTAATAAAATTCGTGATCATAGTGAAAAGCTGTTCGCGAGTTTTGCCTCCGTAGATTCCGTGATTCTTTCCAGGATAGAACATCACTTGAAACTGTTTGTTTGCTTTGACTAATTCATCAACCAGCAATACAGTATTTTGGAAATGGACATTGTCATCGGCAGTCCCATGTACAAGCAAGAGCTTCCCTTTGAGCTTTTCTGTTTTATTCAAAACCGAACCGGCTTCGTAACCTTCCGGATTTAGCTGAGGAGTGGACATATATCGTTCAGTGTAAATCGTATCGTAAAATTTCCAATGAGTAACGGGTGCTACTGCTACAGCGACTTTGAAATACTCGTTGGCTTTCATAATAGTCAGCGCCGAAATGTATCCGCCGTAACTCCAGCCCCAAATTCCGATTCGCTCTCCGTCGACATAAGAAAGAGACATTAAATACTTTGCACCTTCGATCTGGTCGTGAACTTCCCATTGCCCTAAATTTTTATAGACAATATTTTTAAATGCTTTTCCACGTCCGCCTGTGCCGCGGTTATCGAGCATAAAAATTATATAACCTTCCTGAGCAAGCATATGATACCAGAGGAATTGCCCCCCCTGCCAGGCATTGCGGACAATCTGACTTCCAGGCCCGGAATAATTGTAAACCAGCACAGGATATTTTTTCGCAGGATCAAAATCTTTGGGCTTGATCATCATTGCATTCAGCTGTACTCCGTCCGAAGTTGCAAAGCTTAGAAACTCCGGCTGTGCGAATGAATATTCCTCTAAAGTCTGAGCAAGTTTTTCGTTGGTTTCAAGAACTTCGATCAGTTCCCCTTTAGATGTTTCCAGTTGAGTTTTTGTCACCGAGTTAATATTCGAATACGATCGGATAAAATATTTTGAATTAGGAGAAAAATTGATCGAATTATTTCCATTCTCTTTTGTGATTTGAGCAAGTCCCTTTCCGTTTAAATTTATCTTGTATAAATGACGCAATGCCGGATCGTTCATTCCGGAAATGAAATAAATAATTTCGTTTTTCTCATCGAATGAGCTGAGCGAAGTAACCTCCCAATTTCCTTTTGTAATCTGCCGGATCATCTTTCCATTCAAATCATACAGATAAAAATGTTTGTATCCGCTTTTTTCCGAAGTGATAAGAAAATGTTTTTTATCTTTAAGGAAGACTAAATTCGCATCTTCAACATCAACCCAGCAGGAATCTGTATCTGTATAGATCACTTTCGATTTCCCTGTTTTCGAATCGGCTAAGAGCAGTTCAAGTTTATTCTGCAATCGATTCATTCTTATGATCGAAAGCACTCCAGCGTTTTCAGTCCAGCGGATTCTTGGAATGTAAATATCAATTTCATTTCCGATGTCCATCCAAGTTGTTTTTCCGGATACGATATCGATCACACCGATTTTAACAATAGAATTTTTATCGCCAGCTTTCGGATAACGCATTTTAATAGAATTGAAGTAAAGCGAATCGAATTGCTGGATTTCGATTTCAGGAACAGGCGATTGATCCAGCTGCCAGAATGCAATTTCTTTTCCATCAGGTGAGAACTGCCACCCATCGATGATTGAGAATTCTTCTTCATAAACCCAATCGAAATGGCCGTTCAGAATAACTCCATTTCCATCGAATGTTAATTGTCGTTCGATATTCGTTGTGAGGTCATAAAGATAAATATTATCTTTTATCACGTAACCTAATTTCGTCCCGTCTTCGGAGAATTTTACGTTCATCGTACTTCCGGAAGTTTCTATTTCAGAAAATCTTTTTTCTTTGAGATCGTAAATATAAATCGCACCGCCGCTTTTTAATGTTCGTGCAGGTAAAACTCCTGTGAAAAGAATGTACCTCTCATTCGCCGCAAAGCTGTAATTCATTAATGAAAAAGGTTTGTCAGAATCTTCAAGCTTTAGCTCGGAAGATTTCAAAAACACTTCTCGCTTTTTATTTTTTATATCGTACACCCAAATGTCTGTGGTGCGTGTAGCCATGTCGGTTTCAAGGAACGTAAATTTCTTGCCTTCTTCTATCCATTGCACACCACGAACCGATTTCCCCATAAATTTCATGCTGCCGTAAATTTCTTCGATCGTAAACTTCTGCGTCCCATTTTGTGCAAGGGATGCTGAGACGATAATTAAAAGGAGTAAAAATATATTTTTAACTTTCATTAGATTAACCTCAATATTTTAAGTGATTTTCTTTTGGTCGATTAATTTTGAAATATCATTAATGATAAATGTCGGCTCGATTTCTCGCCCGTCTTTTTCGTACGCATGTGTGACGCCGCTTAGAACCAGTGCGGTATCAATCCCAAAATAATTTCCCATCGCGATATCGGTATCGAGCCGGTCACCGACGATTAAACATTCAATCGAAGGAATTGCAAGTTTTCTAAGTGCACGTTCGATCATCAATTGTGAAGGTTTCCCGAAATTCATCTCAAGCTTTCTATTTGTCAGACGTTCAAGAGCTGCAATGGTTGCGCCTGCATCGGGAATTTCATCGTCTTCAACCGGACAGGTTAGGTCTGCATTTGCAGCAAAAAATTTTGCTCCGCGTTTTAGTGCATTTTTTGCAGTGTGAAATTTTTCGAACGTTAATGTCCTGTCGAGAGAAATTAGAACAATATCTATTTCTGATGTAACACTTGTGGTTTGAATTCCGGATTTATTTAAGCAGCTTATTAAAGGATTTTCTCCAATGACAAAAACTTTATCACCTGGATGATTTTCGATTAAATAATCTCTGGTAACTTCGGCTGAAGTAATAATATCATCAGCATCACAGGCAATCCCGAACAGATTGAGCTTGTGAGAATAAACTTCTTTTTCACTCGTGGTGCGATTGGAGAGAAAAACAAACTTCTTCCCGGAAGAGATCGCTCGATTCACAACTTCGTTTGCTTTATGAATCATTCGATCTTCACGGTAGACTGTGCCATCGAGATCAAAAATAAATCCGTTGTACTTTGAAAAGAAATTCATTTGCTACAAGATAGAAAAATAATGCCGAAGGCTCAAAAGGACTTACACAAGAAAATATAATGCGGAAAACAATCTAAAATCCGATATAGAAAACAAAGACAAACGTTCTCTATTTCGTACCTCCGTCGGTTGACTAACGTTGTAAACTTAAAAGTCTAATAGAACACAGATAACGCGGATTAAGCGAATTAACACAGATGAAATCCGTGAAAACTTGTCCGCCCCCGGCGGATCTGTATCATCCGTGTAATCCGTGTTCCATTCTTTTTTATATTTCTTTCCTTTTTACCCTAGGTTGACAGTATTGGTCGGTTGACGGAGGGACGGAATATTATTTTCCATCAAATGGTTGAAAAATGTTTTTTGGTTAACAGAAAATCCTTCCCCGCCACAACAACTATATCTCGTGGCAGATCGGATTTGAGGTAAATTATATTGTGACCAAATACGAGAATGGCTAACCCGTCCAACGACAACCAGCTAAAAAAAATTTATATAAAATTCACTTTGAAAAAAATATGGTTAGTTTTTATACCCTGAAATCATTCACTGTATAAATATTTTCTTCAGTCTCTAAGTATTTGATACTTGAAGATTCGGAGGCAAGCTTTTCTATTCCCTTTTGTAATATGTGTTCTTCATATTTAGAAAAAATAAATTCAGCATAATGCAGTACTTCTTCTATTTTTTCCGCCGACATTTTTTTAAGATAGCTGACTGTTTTATTTATTAATTCTTCTTTATGCATCATAACTTTCCTTTAAAACTCGGTGAAAATATAATCTAATTTTCGTCATATTTCCCCACTCTGACTCGAAAATTTATGCACGGAGTTCCCTTTTTATATGTTTCAGATTGTCAATCAGTGAATGCGGCTGATAATTTAATTCGGTTTGTGCTTTGAGAATAATCAATCCACCATTCAATGGCCGTTTCGCCTTTTGCTTGAGTTGAGACGTTAAAATCGGATTTATCAAATTCTTATCAAGATCAAAAACTTCAGCGATCTTTGCAGCAAAATCACAGCGGCTGATCAACTCAATTCCGCCGAGATTATAAATTCCTGTCTTTTTCTTATCAATAGTTAGGATGATTCCGTCTGCAAGGTCATTTACAAAAGCAGGATTATTCATTTGATCGGTTACGACATTTATCTGCTTTTCATTTTTCAGATTCTCCACTACCCATTGAACAAAATCCTTTTTAATTCCTTTTTGAGTCCCATAAATCACATTGGTGCGGATGATCGTAAATGGAATGCCGCCAATTTTTATTTCGTTTTCGCTCCCCAGCTTTGTTCGTCCGTAATATGAAATTGGATTTGGTTTATCGATCTCACTGTACGGACCATTCACACCATCGAAAATAAAATCGGTAGAAAGTTGAATTAGCTTGGCATCTACGACTCTGCAGCCCTCGACCAAATACTTCACTCCGTTGACGTTTATATTCCAGGCTAATTCTTTGTTGTCCTCGCAGCCATCGACATTAGTATAAGCTGCGGCATTAATTACAATATCGGGGAAAAAATCTAAAACTATTCTCTTCGTTTCGTTTCGTTTGGCAATGTCTAATTTAAAATAGGGATAATCAGAGTTGCCAACAAAATCATCTTCGAACGATGCAAGCAAAAGTTCGTCGTTTTTATTTAGCGATAAATTCTCCACCAAAGCTTGTCCCAGCAATCCATTGGCTCCAACAATTAGTTTGATCATGTTTTAATTTTTAGTTCTGAGAGAAATTATCTCTTCCATTTTTTCGATCTCGACTCTTTTTGAAGAGATGCGAACTGCTTCCTCAAGTGATTTATATACATTATAATTATTAAAATACTTGTACGCAAAAACCGACCCGAATAAATCTCCGCATCCAATTGAATTTTTATTAATTAGGTTTGTCTCCGGTGAAGCAAAGTGCCGCTTAATCATTTTTTGATGCATGTAATAAGACGCAGCCCCTTCTTTTCCTTTGGTGATATTGATAACTTTGGCACCGGCATTGATCGCTTCGTTCGCAAAATCTTTTTCATTTAGTTTTTCAGGAGTTAAATTTTGCAGTTCAATTTGATTCAACTGAATAACATCACAATAAGAAATCCACTCTCTCCAATTTTCAATCGGTCTGTAAAATCGTTTTCCTTTTTCGTCCATTCCGCGTGTCATAGTGTGGAAATCGAAATAAATTTTCCCGGTTGTATGTTTTCTAATTTCTTTTAGATCATCGAGTTCTATTTCAAATCCGGAGATCATGTTAATATAGAAATGAGCATCTTTCGGAATCAAAGGTAAAGCTCGTTTCAAATCAATTCTAGCAGCTTTTTCCTGATAACATTCGAAGCTTAGATCATTTCCATCAAAGAAAAGATGAACGACATTTTTATGCTGCTCGGTTTTTCGAATGAGGGAAAAATCATTGATATTAGTCCCGTTCAGAACTTGCAGGTAATTTTCAAAATCACTTTTATTGATATTGAAAAGAGGTACAACTCTCTCCTCCTTTTTCATAACAATGGCAAAGCCGAGCAGACTATAAATAATTCCGCCGAAAGATTCGGTTACTTTATCAGATTTATGAATGATATCTTTGCAAGGATGCCCAACAACAATAATATTCATCGGACTTTCGGAAATTTAATTAGACTTGAGAAATACATGATGGAGAATCAAGCAACTTTTATTTTAGTTATTATTTCAACCGGAAATTTTGAGAATGCAGTTAAATGAAGTCTCTTATTTCCTTCAATCTCTCCATAGCTTTTTGAGTATTTGCTCTCTTCAATTTTAATTCCAAATTCTTTCAATTGTGATTGAATTCCAAGAGAGATGGACTGATTAAAAAGCACTGATCTGAATTCAGTTGTACTAATTTGTGACATTTCAACACTAGGATGAAAATGAAAGAACAAATCAATTTTATGTTCTAAGCGACCTTCAAGGGTATCAATTATATTTAATTGATTCGAGGTTTTATCAAATTCAAATTTTCTTCTGTGTACCACAGGATCGGGCAGACGAGTAAATCCATAATGTTCTGCAATCAGGATATCACTTTTCGAATTTGATTCCCAAGTCAAGATTCTTGGCTTCGTCAAATCTTTTTTTATTCTGAACAGATTTAGAAATTCTGCTTGTTCTGTATCATCAATCATTATTGTATTGTGCGATGAAGTCGAACGGAATCTTTGTCTCAGCTCAGAATTTGAAGTGTAGCAATATGTGCCAGAATCAACAATAAAACGTAATCCTTTATAAGCGAATTCAAAACTAAATACATCGTTATGTCCATGTCCGCCCCAGCCATTCATACCGATATCGCCGGCATCGATAAACACATACATTTCTTCACTGCGCATTAAATAAAAACCACCTTGGGGAAAACAAATTGATTGCAGATTGCAGATTTTAGATTGCAGATTTATTAGTGTGGAGTGCGGATTGCGGAGTTTCAGGAGGTGAGATTCAAATTCAGCAACTTCCTCTAAACCGAATAAAAATAAAGCATCGGATGATATCTTCCAATTCCGCATTTCACATTTCACATTCTGCATTAGAATAGCTCCGATACAAATCAGATAACGAAGGTCATCTATTTTTTCGTCAAAGGAATATTGAGTAACTCGTCCATTATCATTATCTCCGATGCTCGGGATTGTATCCTCAAGGATATAACTATACATGAATTGAAACATCTTTTCTAATTTTGCCCTTGAATTTTCAGAGAGAGATAGTCCGTTTAAATCTAGAGCGACCTGTGAGTTGTACAATATCTCGGCAACAAGTCTCTGATAAAATGTTGATTTTTCATAATCTACACCATCGTCATAAATTTGAATATCGATTTCTTTATCTAATTCTCTTCTTGCAAGATTGATCCATCTCTTCCCGAACGAATGATTTTTGAAGAAGCCGCCAATCCAAACTAATCCCATCAAATCACTTAAGTAATGATTTCCGTTTCGTCTTCCATATTCCAAATTGTTTCGGATGAATAGTCCGTGCTCATAAAGTGAATTAACAATATCCAATTCAATTTCTTTAGTGAAATGTTTCGATGATCTGAAAATATGCAGTGATATTATCCAATTGACTGCACGTATTGCGACTTCCATCGCACAATTCCAGTTAACGCCGATGCAGTAGGGATTTTCATCTATCCACTCGGAAATCAGATCAAAATATTTTTCAGAATACTTTTCATCATTAGCGATTAAATATGCTTTTCCCAGCCAAATTGCCTGGTGAAATCTGCTCAATTCCCAGGGGATTTTTATGTCGCTCCCATCAACAGAATGTTTTGAATCAATTTCTGTATAAAATTTTTTCTCCCATACTCTGCCGGATTTGAAATCTTTATGCCAGTTTATTTTTTCCCCGAGAGGAGTAAGATTAGAACCAAGAGTTTTAAATTTATTTTGAAGAACAATTTCAGCATCCGATAGAAGTTTTTCTTTCGATTCAATTTCAATCAATTTTTCTATGAAGGAAGGGGAATGATAGTTTAACTTTAACAAAAAATAATTTGCTTGAAATGACTTAGAAGAACGCGTGTAAATATTCTTAAACCAAAAAACAAACAGAGGTTTTCGAATGAAATGAATGCAGACTATCTTGAATTTACGTAAAAGCATCTTTTCACTTTTTGCAATTATCAATTATCCATTTTCCATTCTCCATTTTCCATTTTCCATTTTACATTTTTTGCCCAAGCCATCCCATTCTATGCCCGAACTTCCGTATTAGGAGATCGTGAGAAGTTGAAACAGGCCCTGAATAATCTCCTGCACTCGATGCAAAATAGATCGGCTGCAATCCATTTTTTATCATAATCCGTTTAAGTTCTCCCGGAGTGTAATGATGCTCATAACCAAATGGACTCGTTCCTCTTTTCTGCATTGAAATGCTTTTTAAATATTTTCCAATGTTTAATTTATTCGGGACTGTGAGAATTACAAACCCGTTTTTTTTTGTCACTCTCGCAATTTCAGAAAATGCTTTTTCACGTTTTTGTTTTTCCGGAATGTGCTCAAGTGTTGAGAAAGAAAATGCAACGTCGAAATAGTTATCGTCAAATGGAAGCTCAGCAGCATCCGCGACGTTTATTTTAATTTTTCCCCGAAAAGAAGAATGAATTTCTTTATCCGCTATTTTATTTGCGGCATTAATTATTTCTTCTGCGATATCCACTGATTGCATTTCTTTCACATGCGATGCAAAGTAGATTTCATCTATTGGGAAGAATGTACCGATGTTTAACACAATTTTATTTTTTAATCCGCCAGGAATTTTAGATACCAATCTGTAATCGACTTTAAACTTTGACTTAAACATATAATCCCAAGCCTCCCGGACATCGAAAACATCTTCTGGATTCAGGTGCTTTGTAAAACTTGTAATGACATCTTTTTGTTTTTCACTGATCATTATATTTCCTTTAACGACTTTCTGTAATAATAAACATGAACGAGGTAATCAAAAAAAAGTGAAATGAGAGTGGCATAAGCAGCTCCGATCGCACCATAACGCGGTATCAACAATAAATTGAAGAATAGAGTTGAAACCGTTAGAACGATTGCAGTATTTCTGAGATACTTTCCTTTTCCTTTTGCACTAAGGAAGAAATTATACGGCTGAAATGCTCCCATGAAAAAATTGGCAGCTACCATGGGCAGAATAATGGGAATAGCTTCTGCGTATTTATCCGTGAAGAGAAATTCCAGCACTATCCCGCCGATCAATAAATAAACCAAGCTAATGCCAAACAACCAAATATAATTTACGCGAAAAACTCTGCTCGGGATTACATTTTGATTCGCAAATCCCTTGAAAAGCGAAGTGCAAAGCGAGCGTGAGAACATTGAGATCGGTGAAGTGAAAAAGTTTACCAGTGCATAATTTGCGACTTGAATTTCTTTTACAAAATATTGTATTAATAAAATATTCGATTGATATCCCATCATCCCGGCGACTCTGCCAGTATAAACTTGAAATCCATATTCGCGGGTTTCTTTTTTGATCATTGAATAATATTTTTTCAATTCTTCAAATTTCGGTCTGCTGAGATATAAAATCAAAATTGTTACAACGAACATCGAGAGGACATAAGTAAATGCGGTAAAAGTCAGACTGAAAGTATCGGTGAGCACAGCGATCCCGATCAGAGCAAAATAAAAAACTCGAGGGAGCACATTATAAACTGAAAGCTTAATGACTTCATTACTCCCCTGGAAGACTAATTGCATTAAATATTGAAAAGGGAATGCAGCTGAAGGTACAAGTCCGATAAGCAAGAAAAATTGAATATTAGAATCGAACAATCCATCAATGAAAAAGGAAATCCCAAATAACAAAAGGACAAATGCCATCGAGATAAAAATCCCGATTACAATAAGTGCGCCGATTAATTTTCGCTCTTCTTGATATTCTTTTTGGATTGCAATCAGTCTTGAGCCTGCAGCAAAATATCCAAATTCAAAAATGAGTGCGAGAAACGTTATTACTTGTATATAAAAATTAAGTGAACCGAAGTCAGTTTGACTTAAGTATCTCGTATTAATAACAGTGAATAGCACGCCGAACAACATTGCACCGATTTGAGAAATGTAAAGTGCAATTGTTTGCTTTGCAGTACGCGTAAGCCCCGCAATGGAAATTTTATCAACGTAGCTCATTTACTTAATTGCTCTAATAAAGATATTCCATCCGATAAATCTTGAAAAAAAGTTCAGGACTGACACAGGAATAAGTTTTCCTATATATGGAAAATCTTCCTGAGTAAGCTGGCGAATTTTTATTTCAATTCGAGAAAAATCCTTAAACATTTGCCGTGCTTCACTCTTTGTGTAAACTTTTACAAGTGGTCTTGCCCCCGATGTGGAGTACTCAACAAATAGGCTCATGATCTCCGACATATTCATTTTGAAAAGATTTCCTCTCAAAATGCCTTTAATAAAGAATAAGCTGAACCAGTAAAAATAAGAGTGTTTATAATAAAGCATTATCAATGCTTCGCCATTTTGTTTGAGAACACGATAAACTTCATCGATTGATTTTTGAGTATCAGGAGTATGATGAAGAACACCAAAAGAATAAACAGCATCAAATGAATTATTTTTGAAAGGAGAAAGCTCGGCATCACCGTAAATGAAATTCCCTGCAAAATTGCTCTGAGTTAACCTTGATTTAGCTAACCTTAAATGTTCTTTTGCCAAATCGAGATCAAATGTTTTTGCCCCTGCTTTTGCAAATTGAATATGGTCTGTCCCTAGTCCGCCGCCAATTTCAAGCACATATTTTTGATTAAATCTTTTAAATTTAATTTCATCCTTCAGCCAGGGTGAATAAATTTCATATCTATATTTTTCAACTGCGGAAAAAAATTCCGGAGTACCGGGTTCGAATTCTTTTGCTGTCACAGCTCCGCAAGGGTCATTGTTCCATTGCTTTTGAGTTTCACTTTTGAAATCGTTGTTAAGCATCTTCAAATTTCTTTTCCCTCGAACCAATAGTCGTACCACATAAAAAGATTCAAAAGGTTCCAGATATTCTGTCCAAAATCATATCGATGAGATTTGTGTGAATTAAAAAGGTCTTGGATGTATTTGGTATTGAAAATTTTCAATGAATGAATTTTTGAATTCAATAATTTTTCTTTTGTGAAATCAGCGAGGTCGCCCCTGAGCCATTCGTTCATGGGTGCAGCAAAGCCCTGCTTTTTGCGGTAGATAATTTCATTCGGAAGAATATCTTCAACCGATTTTTTTAGAATGTATTTTGTGATTCCATTTTTGATTTTCAGTTTTGAATTAATTCTGAATGAATATTCTACCAGCCTATAATCCAAGAACGGGACTCTTGATTCCACCGAAGTTGCCATTGACATCTTATCGACCCGCATCAGCAACAATTCGGGAAGACGATTTCGAAACTCAAGAAAAATCATTTTTCGTAATGTGTCGTCAATTTGCGAGACTTTATCATATTGTCCGTAAATGCCATCTACTGTTTCGTAGGAATCTGAGTAGTGAAATCCATTCGAATACAAGAATTTCTTATGCTCATTTGTAAAATTCACGGCACCGCCCCAAAAGAGATGCTGTCCATCCACAGCACGACGCAAATAATCAAGTGCAAGCAGCTGTTTGTTCTTAATCCAATAATTCGAAAAAACACTATAAATAGGCTTTTGAAAAAATAGAGGAGAATTTTTTATCCACTTGAAAATTCCATTCGTATAATTCAAATCTCTTTTCATCCATTCGTAACCGGCGAATTGTTCATCGCTTCCTTCTCCAACCTGAACAACTATTGTTCCGTTATCTCTTGCAAGCTTTGAAACGAAATACAACGGAATACAAACAGGATCAGCTAACGGCTCATCTTGATGATAGACAAGCTTTGGGAAGAATTCCAACGCATCTTTTGAATCAATTAAAATTTCTTTATGATTCGTGTTGAAAAGTTTTGCGACTTTACGTGCATAATACATTTCATTGTATTTTTCCAAATCTTTGAATCCAACCGAAAATGTATCGATAGGTCTATCCATTAGTTCAGCCATCAGGGCAACGTTCGTACTTGAATCAATTCCTCCGCTTAGAAAAACACCAAACGGCACATCGCTCATCATTCTATCTTTAATAGATTTACGGAGCATATCAATAATATTTTTTGAAACAGTTTCCTCGTCGTTCTCTAAAACATCGGATTCTTTTTTAATGACTTCCCAGTACTTTTCGATTTTCACATCTCCGGATTCGTTTATTATCATTCGATGTGCTGGCGGAAGCTTCTTGATTTTTTTGAACATTGTGTTCGGTGCCGGAGGGATGAGAAAAGTCAAATACTGATTCAGCGACTCTTCATCTAATTCCTTTTCCACTTTGGGATGAAGTAAAATCGACTTAATCTCAGACGCAAAAACAAATCTTCCATTCTGAAAAGTATAATAAAATGGTTTCTTACCGATCCGATCGCGATAAGCGATAAACATTTTTTTTCGTTCATCCCAAATCGCAATCGAAAACATCCCATTGATTTTATGGACAAAATCAATGCCGAACTGTTCATAAGCATAAATTAAAGTCTCAGTATCACTGCGTGATTTATACTTGTAACCGAGCTTCTCCAATTCCTTTCTGACTTCGAGATGATTATAAATCTCGCCGTTGAAAACAATCCAAATCGTTCCATCTCTGTTAGACATTGGCTGATGACCAGCAGGAGAGAGATCAACAATTGAGAGTCTTCTAAAACCGAACCCGACATTTTTACCGGGATTGATATAAGTCCCTTCATCATCTGGGCCGCGATGAATCAGAACATCCGTCATTTTTTGAAGAACATCTTCTTCTATTGGTCTTTTATCGAACGAAAGTATTCCGCAAATTCCACACATAAATTAAATAATATTAAAGTGTAAAAATTAAAAAGCAAAATGACATCTTAAAAATCAAAATTTGGATTATTCCATTTTTCATTTTGATTTGTAATTTTACTTTTTACAATTTGATTTTTGATTTTCTTATTTATAAATAATCCTCAAAATTCTCTCGGTCAGCTTAACACAGAGGTATCCGAGTATGGTCCCGATAACGGCTCCGCCAATTACATCCGAAGGATAATGAACTCCGACGAAAATTCTTGATATAGCTACAATCGCTGCAACTGAAAATAAAATCCATTTCAAATGTTTATAAAAATAGGAAAAGAACATCGCTGCAGCAAAATTGTTTACTGCATGAGAAGATGGAAAAGAAAATGAACCCGTACATCCAACAAGAAGATGAACATCAGGCAGAGCATTGCATGGTCTAACTCTTTCAATTAAATTTTTAAGCAATGCACTGCTGACCTGATCTGTGATTGTAACAAGAAGTATCATAGAGATCGCCATTGCAATTCTATACTTTCCTCCTTTAAATAGAATTATGAACCACAACAAGATATATACAAGATACCAGTTCTTTACCTCGGTAATGAACGGCATTATTCTATCAAAGAATGAATTAGCAAGTGTTCCGTTTATAAAGTAAAAAACGGAGACATCAACTGAATAAAGGAAATCAATCATAAAGTAATTTTGATATGCTCTGCTTCGGCGAGAAGTTCCACCATTTTATGATGGATGTGTCCATTTGATGCAAGAATTTGTTTATTATAGATATCACTTTCCTCTTCGGCAAAATTAGTTACTTTTCCGCCAGCTTCTTTCACGAGCAAATAACCCGCAGCAATATCCCAAGGATTGAGTTTTACTTCCCAAAATCCATCAAAGATTCCGGCTGCAACATAAGCAAAATCTATCGCCGCAGAACCCAAACGGCGGACTGCACGGCTTTCACTTGTCATCTTAATAAATCGTTCGAAACAGTAATCAGGATTCTGTTCAACATTATAAGGAAAACCTGTAACGAGTAATGCTTTTTTTACATCTTTCACTTTTGAAACGTGCAATTTTTTATTGTTGAGATATGCTCCTTTTCCAAGTTCTGCATGGAATAACTGGCTGCGGGTTGGATCATAAACCACTCCTGCAATAACCTCGTTTCCCTTTACTAGTCCGATTGAAATTGAAAAAATTGGAAGCGAGTGGGTGAAATTAGTAGTACCATCGAGTGGATCAATTACCCACATATACTCTGAATTTTTTGTAGAAGACGATCTGCTTTCTTCAGCAAGAATATCAAAATCGGGAAAATCTTTCAATAAAATATCAATTATTATCTCTTCAGATTTTTTATCGACTTCAGTTACAAGATTTGTTGGCAGAGTTTTAAACGAGACATCTTTTACCTTGCCTATACTATCCAAAATTAACTTACCTGCTTCACGGGCTGCCTTTCCGGCAGTTTCAACGAACTTCATCTATTCCTTTCATTTATTTCAAAGTTAAATGAATAATAGGATAGAAACAATTTTTCGAAAATAGGGTGGTTGTTTAATTACCTGATCCTTCTCCAAATTATGTCAACAAGAAAATTTTTAGCACCAAAAAATTGCAATGAATTGAAGATTGTTTTTTTTGTAAATTTGTACTACTAATATGATAAATGAGGAGAACCCGTTTTGAGTAATATCGCGAATAATGAAGAGGCAAGATCTTTGACAGAGATATTTAATTTTCCAAACAGATTACCTGTACTACCACTTAGAGACGTTGTAATTTATCCTTATATGATCTTTCCGGTTTTAGTCGGAAGAGAGCAGTCAATTCGCGCGGCTACTTCGGCAACCGAATCAGATAAATATATTTTTCTTGTAGCACAGAAAAAACCGAACATTGATGATCCAAAGAAAGAAGATTTGTTCAACGAAGGTACCATTGCGAAGATCGTTCAAATTCTTCGACTTCCGAATGGTTTGATGAAAATTTTAGTCGATGGAGTTGCACATGGATTTATAAAATCATTCACTGAGAATTCAAGTTATATAGAAGCCGAAATTGAAGTCATCTCGCATGAGGTGGAAGAAAATGTTGAGCATGATGCTTTAGTTCGCCATCTCTCAAATTTATTCATTGAGTATGTTAAACTTAATCGCAACATCCCAAGTGAAACATTAATTGCGTATGAAAATATTTCCGACCCCATCAGAAAACTTTTTTATTCTGCTGCCAATGTAGTTCAATCCGTTGAGGTCAAGCAAGCAATTCTTCAGCAGTACACTCTGAAGGACAAGTTTTATGAGTTAATAAAAATACTCAAGTCTGAAATAGACGTTCTTAAAATTGAAAAAGAAATCGACCTTAAAGTCCAAGAAAATATTCAAAAGACACAGCGGAAATTTTTAATTCAGGAACAAATTAGAATTCTACAAGACGAGCTCGGAGAGGAAGAAGATTCTTCACCGGAAAATCAAAAAATCCGTGATAGGATCAAAAAAGCGAAAATGCCCAAGGAAGTAGAAGAAAAAGCCCTTGAGGAATTGAGCAAGCTGAAAAAAACGCCTCCCATGTCGCCCGAGTCAACTGTACTTCGAAATTATTTAGATTGGCTGACCGATCTTCCGTGGAGCAAAAAAACAAAAGACAATTTAAATTTAAAACATGTTGAAAAAATTTTGGATGAAGATCATTTCGGACTTGAAAAACCAAAACAAAGAATATTGGAGCACATCGCTGTCCTTAATTTAGTGAAAGAAATGAAAGGTCAGATTCTCTGCTTTTCCGGTCCTCCAGGAGTTGGAAAAACATCATTGGCAAAGTCAATTGCCCGCGCTCTGAATAGAAATTTTGTCCGCATTTCTCTCGGCGGAGTCCGTGATGAGGCGGAAATTAGAGGGCATCGCAGAACTTATATCGGTTCAATGCCAGGTAAAATTATTCAATCGATGAAAAAAGCGGGTGTTATCAATCCGGTCATTCTTCTTGATGAAATTGACAAGATGAGTATGGATTTCAGAGGCGATCCGTCAGCCGCAATGCTCGAAGTTCTTGATCCGGAACAAAACCATACTTTCAACGATCATTATCTCGACTGCGATTACGATCTTTCGAAAGTCCTATTCATCACAACGGCAAATGTGCGTTACAATATTCCTCTGCCTTTACAGGACAGGATGGAAATAATTGAACTTCCAGGTTATCTCGAACATGACAAGCTTGAAATCGCTAAGCGTCACATCATACCAAAACAATTAACTGAACATGGTTTAAATCCCAAAAACATTATACTACATGATGATGCGATTCAGAAGATAATTAGAGAGTACACGCGCGAGGCTGGTGTAAGAAATCTTGAAAGAGAAATCGCCTCTGTCTTCAGAAAAGTTGCAAAAGAAATTGTCTTTGAAAAATCTTCAAACGGAAAAGACATTTCAAACATAAAAAGAAAGATCGCTGCCGAAAATCTTGAAAAATATCTTGGCGTTACAAAATTCAGAAGTAAAACTGTCGCAAGAGAAAAGAAAATTGGAAGTGTCACCGGACTCTCATGGACAAGTGTCGGCGGTGAGATACTCGATGTCGAAGTGACAATAATGAATGGTTCAGAAAAACTTACTCTAACCGGTCAGCTTGGTGATGTGATGAAGGAATCCGCGCAGGCAGCACTCAGTTACATACGATCAAACGCAAAGAAACTAGGCATAAGTCCAAACTTCTACAAAGGAAAAGAGATCCATATTCATCTTCCTGAAGGAGCAATCCCGAAAGATGGTCCTTCGGCTGGAATTACGATGGCAATGGCAATGCTGTCAGCCATTAAAACGAAACCGGCAAACCATGATGTAGCTATGACAGGTGAAATCACTTTACGCGGTAATGTTCTTGCAATCGGAGGATTGACTGAAAAACTTCTCGCAGCACAACGAAGCGGTATTAAAGAAGTTTTAATTCCTAAAGAGAATATGAAAGATTTAGCAGATATTCCAGAAACGGTGAAGAAGGGATTAAAAATCATTCCTGTTTTAACAATTCTTGACGCAATTCCGGTTGTATTTGGGAATAAAACTGCTGCAAGAACCACAAAAAAAATTTCGAAGAAATGAAGGAAATAAAAGTTTCCTCCAATTCAAAACATGAGATATATAGCGAGTTATTACTGCAATGCAAGTCGCTTATAAAAGAAGAGCACGAATTAATTTCGCTGCTTTCAAATTTTTCCGCAATTCTAAAACAGACATTTGATTCGTTTTCCTGGGTAGGATTTTATTTAAAGAAAAATGAACGGCTGATACTCGGTCCTTTTCAAGGAAAAGTTGCCTGTTCGGAAATTGAAATCGGAAATGGTGTTTGCGGCACCGCAGTTCAGAAGCAAGAGACAATAATTGTGGATGACGTAGAGAAGTTTCCAGGACACATTGCGTGTGACTCAGGTTCAAAATCTGAGATTGTTGTTCCTATAATTATTGGGGGAGAAGTGTTCGGAGTTCTTGATATTGACAGTTACGATTTTTCCAACTTCGATACAATCGATAAAGAAAATCTTGAAAAATTATGTTATATTCTTTCCGAGAGAATTTCCAAATTAGAAAACGTTAAAATATGAGTGAGCAAACCTATCAAGTAACTGCCCGAAAGTGGCGTCCACAAATTTATGACGATGTAATCGGACAGGAACATGTAACACAAACATTAAAGAATTCCATTAAGTCAGGAAAAGTTGCCCACTCATTTATTTTTGCAGGACCCCGCGGTATCGGAAAAACATCAACTGCAAGAATTCTGGCAAAATCTCTGAACTGTCCTAATCAAAAGAATTTCAATCCTTGCAATGAATGTGATGTTTGTAAAACAATTACAAGTGGAGCAAATATAGATGTCATCGAGATCGATGGCGCTTCAAACCGAAGGATTGATGAAATTAGAACTCTGCGCGAGTCGGTAAAATATGCCCCGTCAACAGTGAAGCATAAGGTATATATCATAGATGAAGTGCACATGCTCACGAATGAATCATTCAATGCACTTCTTAAAACTTTAGAAGAGCCTCCGGCTCATGTGATATTTATTTTTGCAACAACAGATATTCACAAAGTTCCCTCAACAATTTTATCTCGCTGCCAACGATACGACTTCCGCCGCCTTACAATGGATGAAATTAAATCCCATCTTGCCAATATTGCAAAATCTGAACATGTTGAGTATGAGGATGATGCGCTAAGTATAATCGCAAAAAAAGCTGATGGTGCAATGCGTGATGCCCAGAGTATTTTTGATCAAATAGTTGCTTACTCCGGGGGGAAAGTAACATTTGAAGAAGTCTCAAAAATTCTAAATGCGATCAATGAAGATATTTATTTCCGCGTCTCAGATGCGGTAACTTCAAAAAATCTTTTGGAAGCATTCAACGTTTCAAATGAAGTCTATTATAATGGCTGGGATCTGATAACATTTGTAAATGGACTAACCGAGCACTTTAGAAATATTCTGACTGTTAATATTACTAATGATACCTCTTTAATCGAATCGAGTGAAACTGCAAAAGAAAAGTACAAAACTATCTCAAATCAATATAACAGCAATGATGTTTTGCGGATTCTCTCATTTCTTACAAAATCTACAGTTGACTTGAAACAAAGCTCTAATCAGAAATTGACATTGGAAATTGCGCTTTCGCAGTTAGTCGAACTTCCAAAATCCTTAGAGATAGAAAATCTCATTAAAGAGATTAAGTCGTTAAAGGGTAGTTCAATTTCAATGTCGCTTTCGCCCGGAAGCATACAAACTAAAAGAGTCCATCAAGCTGAAAATATTCCGCAGCAAACAATAAAATTAAATGCTCAGCCTGAAGAACCAACACTAGAATTATATCAGCCTAAAAGCATCTCAGCTAATGATAAACCCAAGGTAGTAGCTGAAAAATTTATCCCTTCCTATACAGGCAATTCAATTGAAGAGATTCAGCAAAAGTGGAAATCTTTTATTGATATCGTAAAAAACGACCGCAGGTTAATTGGTAACTCGTTAGAAAAATCTACATTACATTCAATTGAGAATAATCAAATAACTTTGATTTGCAATCAGCCTGAGCAAATCACAGTAATAGAAAGTTTTAAAGATTACCTCTCTCAAGAATCAAAAAAATATTTTGGTTCATCTATAAGATTCAATGTTAAAAAAGAATATCCAAAAGCTCCAATCAAACCATCAAATCTGGAACAAGAATATACTACTTCAACTTCCTCATCTGCTTCAGAGTCGAATGAGATTTATGACTTTATAATAAATGAATTAAATGGGGAAAAGTTTTCGGAGTAAAGTCAAGTAATTTCTATTCTCAATTCCAATTAATCTAAAATCCTTTAAAACAAAAAACTCCGATTACAAAGTAATCCGGATCAAAAATAAATTTGGCGACTACCGGATTCTTCCTGACTTGAGCAACTTAGTGCGGCGGGGATAATTTACTGCGAAAACGAATCAAATCATGAGGAAATTTCTAATTGTTTTAAGACCTCTCGA
>CAZNDS010000015.1:0-19417 GCA_964571865.1 uncultured Ignavibacteriaceae bacterium
TGTGATGTTTGAAGATATTCGTTTTAAAAATAAATGAGGTAAAATTCTGCCCAAAATATTGATAGACTCTATCATGCTGTGCATTCTGTATCTGATCATTGAAAAGAAGAGCAGAAAAGGATTCTACCTTTTGTCCTAGAATCTTAAAATATGAATATTGTCCTGAAACATTCTCGATTTTAACATCATCCATTATGATATAACGATCTATCCACCTAAATACTCGCTCATTGTTTTTAGGACTTCCGATTAATAAGACTTCATCTTTTAACTGAATGATTTTAAGTCTATCAATAATTCGTCCTTTTTCAGTTAGCAGCAGCGTACTTTTTACCGCGTAATGTTGGAGCGACTTAGTTTCATTTGTCGAAATTCGGTTCAAGAAATCAAGAACATCTTTTCCCGTTACTTTCAAAATCGAATAATGTGATGCATCGTAAATACATGCTGATTCATAAAAAGAAAGAGCCTCACTCCTTTCATCTGCGAATGATAAGATCAAATTATCTTCGTTCAGTTTAATTTGCGGAAAAAAGTTTTTGAAAATATCGAGGGCAGGAGTGGGCATGTGTAACTTCTCTAATTATAATTTAATTCAATATTTCGGTCACTGGAATTTATAGGAGATGAGTGGTGATAAATCAGTTTTAGCCCGTGATCAATTTCTTTAAAAATGTTAGTGGAAGCAACGAATGTTTGAAATATTCGATCGCGGGTAGATACAAATATTTCTTCAGTGCATGTAACTACTCCACTGTCTGAAAATATATTAACGCGCGGATTTCTGATAGTAAATTTTAGCAAAGATTCACTGGAGAATATCTTGTGCCAGCTTTCTTTGATTTTAGTCCAACCGATAATTATTTCCCAGCCAGGGTGGATACAAACAACACTTTCAGTATTAGACCAAATGCTTTCCATTTTTTTTAAGTCTAAATTTTCAAATGCTCTGTAAAATTCCTCATTGAGTTTTAGTAACTCGTTTTTGAACAGATTCATTATTGCTTTGTAAATTCCTCCATGAAGACAGCCGAACAATGAATTCCTTTATGAAAATTATTCAAATCGAAGTGCTCATTCGGTGAATGGAGATTTTCTGTTGACAATCCAAATCCCATTAAAACAACCGGTGCATTCAATAATCTGCCGAAATCAACAACGATTGGAATTGAACCGCCTTCTCTAGTAAATACTGGCGTCTTTCCAAATGTCCTTTTTATCGCTCGAGCTGCCGATTGAATCGCTTTGCCATCAATCGGAGTCAGCGCTGGTTCACCGCCATGCAATGCTGCACACGAATATTTAATAGATTTCGGCACAGCTTTTTTCAAATATGCATTTAAAAGTTTCTCAATTTTTTTGGGTGTTTGATGAGGAACAAGACGCATACTGATTTTTGCATAAGCTTTTGATGGTAAAACTGTTTTTGCACCCTGTCCGGTGAATCCACCCCAAATTCCATTAATTTCTAGCGATGGCCTGGATCCAGTTCGTTCAAGTGTTGAAAATCCTTTCTCTCCAAAAAGTTCATCTACGTCTAATTCTTTCATATAAGCTCTTTCGCTGAATTTCAATTTCTTGAATCCATCTCTTTCAGCTTTTGATAATTTCAATACATCATCGTAAAAACCTGGTATCGTGATTTTTCCATTTTTATCCTTCATGCTAGACAGCAGATCACTCATTGCCTGAATCGGATTCATCACAGCGCCGCCAAAAGTTCCGGAGTGCAGATCTCGATAGGGACCAGTGAATTCAATTTGAAAGTACGCCAGTCCACGTAGTGAATAAGTAATTGAAGGAGTCTTCTCATCATACATTGAAGTATCGGATATCACAACAGCATCAGACGCTAAAAGATCTTTATTTGCGGCAATGGTTTTTGGCAAAGAGGGACTCCCAATTTCCTCCTCCCCTTCGATAATAAATTTTACATTAACTGGAAGTTCAGTGGAAGTGGCCAAAAAAGCTTCAACACTTTTTATATGAGTAAGTAATTGTCCTTTGTCATCTGTTGCTCCTCGAGCCCAGATTTTCCCGTCGCGTATTTCTCCCGAAAATGGTGGCGAGGTCCAAAGGTCAATCGGATCGACAGGCTGAACATCATAATGCCCGTAAAACAAAACTGTTGGTTTTTTAGGATTAACAAATTTGTCTGCATACACGATTGGAAATCCATTTTCATTTAAAACTTTAACATTGTCAAGACCCATAGAAAAGAATTTATCTTGAATAAATTGAGCGCAACGATTCATTTCCGATTTCTTTTCCGGATCTGAGCTGATACTTTCAATCGCTAGAAAAGCTTGTAATTCTTTAATGTAGTTATCACGGTTACTATTGATATAATTTAAAACTGGTTCCATGTGTTACCTTATCAGATTTGATTTAAACTTAAATAATAGTGGAATAAATTCTTTGTAATTTTTAGCATCAGAAGGTTTTAACTTTCTTAGTATTTCTGTAGGGGGAATGTAAAATTTTTTCCATGGGTCATCTATCGCATAAAAATAATTCTCATTATCCATAGCAATTGATTCAAGTGCACTTACATATTGCAAATTAACATTACCCGGAACGTGTAAATTAAGTGGATAGGTCATTGATTCAATTACTGAATACTTCTCGTCAAATTTTAGCTTAAAAAGATTTTTATTATTTCGATCTATACCGAATAAATTAAAATCATCAACAGCGTACAAGCCGCATATTGTATGTATTTTCAAATTTTTTGTAGGAATCTCTTTGATGATATTAAGTGACTTTTTATCAACGACATAGAGAAAAGTTGAATCGAGAAATAATTCACCGATCGAAGTACCCTCTAAGCCAAGAAATATTCTGTTTTCAGATACTGAAACGCCTTCGAAAGCAATATTCGGTTTGAAATGTTCGCTTAGTTTTTTCCATTCGGGAAATTCAATTCTTCGGATTTTTTTGATTTCATTCTCAAAAAGATTTTTCTCTTTGAACGTCAATTCAAATAATCCAGCTTCGTCCAAATAATTGCTTCCATTCCCTTCGATTGAGAGATAAACTTTATCCGCCCAACGATCATAAACAATCTCTTCGAAATCCCATTTATCGTAGTGTTTCAGAGCTTTTTTAACATCCTCATCAAGCTTAACTTTTTCAAGTTTTGCTTTATTGTGTGTTAATTTTAAATGATAAATATCGCCAATATCATCGCAGATAAGGAAGTATTTCTCTGAACCTTTGTATCCAAGAAATGTTATTCCAGAAGTTTGGTCAGTACGATGCGAACCATCCTTTAACCAAATCGGATAACCCTTCTCTGGCAACAGTTGTGTCCCGTTCGGAATAAATCCTATCAAAAAAGCTATACTGAATAAAAAAGCAATTGGGAAACGCATATTATCGTTTCAATTTACAAAGATTAAAAAATGAATCCAAATCGACGATTTGCTGTTTGTTTGACAGAAATTAATTAACTAATTTCAAATCAAAATTTTTTCACTATGGCAACTCTTATTAAAAGTATTTCCGGAATTCGAGGAATTGTTGGAGATGGTCTTTCTCCCGAAAATCTGATTAACTTTACTGGTGCATTTGCAGAATTCTGCAATTATGGTAAAATAGTTGTTGGAAGAGACTCGCGAATTACTGGGGAATTTATAAAAAATTTAGTTATTGGCACACTTAATTCCGTTGGGTGCGATGTGATTGACTTGGGAGTATGCCCAACACCAACTGTTGAAATCTATGTTACTCAGCAAAAAGCAAGCGGCGGAATCGTAATAACAGCAAGCCACAATCCAATTGAATTCAATGCTCTTAAACTGTTAAATTCATCAGGAATGTTTTTGTCTCCTGCTGAAGCTGAACAATATTTTCAATTAGCGGATAGGTACTCCTTAAAACTCAAAAAATGGGATTCCATTGGAAGGACGGAGATTCTTAATAATTCTTGGGAATTTCATTTAAATAAAATTTATGACCTGCCAATAATAAAAAGAGATTTAATTAAAAGTAAAAATTTTAAAGTTTTAGTTGATGCTGTCAACGGTGCAGGAATTGAAGTTGTTCCGAAATTACTTAATGACCTTGGCTGTACAATAAGTAAAATCAATTGTGAAAATAATGGAATCTTCCCGCGCAATCCCGAACCTGTGCCGGAAAATCTATCAGACACAATTAAAATAGCTAAAGAGGGCGATTATGATCTCACTGTAATAGTTGATCCAGACGTGGATAGACTAGTTTTACTGACTGACAAAGGTGATCCATTTGGCGAGGAGAATACGATTACATTCATTTCAGATTTTGTTCTTTCCAAATCTCCCGGCGATGTAGTGATTAATCTTTCAACGACCAGAGCAGTTGAAGATATAGCGAAACAATATGACGTGAAGGTTCACCGAACACCCGTCGGAGAGATTAATGTTTCCACGAAAATGAAAGAAGTTTCAGCAGTAATTGGTGGAGAAGGAAGCGGCGGAGTTATCTTTCCCCCGCTGCTGTATGGGAGAGATGCTTTAGTGGGAATAGCACTCGTTCTCCAGAGTCTGATTGAATCTGGCGAGAAATTAAGCAGTGTGAAACTAGAATTGCCTCAATATTTTATCGTGAAAGATAAATTTAAAATAGAAGCAATGAATCCTGATGAGGTTCTCAAATATTTTGAACAGAGATTTTCCAATGAAAGAATTATTACTAGCGATGGCGTTAGAATAGACTTTGACGATCATTGGGTGCATATTAGAAAATCAAACACTGAGCCGATTGTAAGATTAATTGTTGAAGCCAAAACGGAAAATGAAGCACATCGTTATATGGATGAATACAAAAAATTAATCTCCGATCTAAAATAATTTTTGCCTTTTTTTCAAAAATGCTAAAAGCGCTTTGTCATACGGTTGATCAGTTGTAATTAGATTGTATTCAATTTGATTGTTGCTGCATTCAGTTGAAAGCTCTTTTAAGAATGTTTGAAATAATTCTTTGTAACTTTTTTGTATGTGAAATGGTTGTGTAAGAAGTTCTTCTTCAGTTTCGAGATCTTTGAATATCGAGTCTCTTCCAAAATTAAATTCAAGTTCCTGCTTATCAAGAACTTGGAAAATTATAATTTCATTTTTTTTCGTACGGAATCTTTTAACTGCTGTAAGAACTTTCTGTAAATCATCAAAAAAATCTGAGATGATGATAACTAATCCCCGTTTTTTTATTTGTTCTGAAACTAAATTCAAACATTCAGCTGAGTTTGTGGCATTGTCAGGTTGGACTGTCGAGAGACTCTTCAGTATTTCAATCAAGTTATTTCTCGAAGCACGTGGCGGAATTACTTTGTTAAGTGTAGTCGAATACTGCACAAGTCCAACTGAATCATTCTGTTTAATCAATAGATAGCTTAGGGCTGCAGCAAGAATTGAACTGTACTGATACTTTGAAATCAAACCGCTGGAATATGACATTGAACGGCTCGAATCAAGAATTATATAAGCCTTGAGATTAGTCTCTTCCTCGTATTGACGAATATAGTATCTATCGGTCTTCGCAAAAACTTTCCAATCAATTCGAGAAATTTCATCGCCGGGCATATACTGTCTATGTTCAGAAAATTCCACACTAAATCCATGATAAGGACTCTTGTGGAGTCCAATCATGAATCCTTCAACAACTAAACGTGCTTTTAAGTCAAGCCCATCGATTTTAGCAACAAATTGTGGATCTAATAATTTTCTATAATCCTGTTGGTACTTCATTTAGAGGAGGATTTGTTCGGCTCCATCACTCCTTTTGAAGTAAGTATTTCTTCTGGGGTTTTGCCTAAATTATTTATTTCCTCTCTAACAGATACAGCCAGTTCGTGGTCAGGATATATTTTTATAAATCTTTTGTAGTGCATTGCAGCGGCGTCATAATCTTTCAACAATTCGGATGCAACAAACCCAGCCATAAATAATGCCTGCGGTGCTTTTTCAGAATTCGAGAAATCATATTGAACTTTCAAATATAATTCAACAGATTTTTTGTAATTCTCAATTTGTATCTCTTTATCTGCAGGTTTGTTTTGTAAAATATCAGCCATCAAAAACAATGATTCAGCTGCCAATTCAGATTGCGGATGTTCGTCTACAAGCTGCTCAAAATATTTATAAGCTTGCTCGATATTATTATTCTTTAACTCTTCAATTCCAAGTTTATATAAATCTTCATCTGATGTTTTAGAACAAGATATGACTAAGACTGATAAAACAAATATCCAGATGACTTTCGTAATCATTTTTACTCCATATTTTTTTTCAAATTTAATTTTTTACCCTATGATAGACAAGCAAATTGGTAGGGCTGCAATTTATTCTGATAATAATAAATAAACCAAAACTCCAAAATTAATTTGCAGCATACCTGAAAATATTGCCGAATAAGTGTCGTACTTATTTACTAACCTCGAATCACGACCAGATTGCTCTTCAGAAAAAAAATATTTGTTTGCCTCTTGCTTGAAATATGCAGATAGACTTCCAAATGCAACAGCTGAACCGAGGAGTAAATATTTCAAATTTTTATTTATAAAACTATTATTCACAGAGGGATCAGGTATTAATTTAATCCAAGAATTATTAGTTAACTCATTTGGCGACACTAATTTTGTTAAATAGTTTTCTTTTTTTACAAGCAATGAATCACCTCCTCGATCAATCAACAGGTTATTATTAAAATAGTAAGGAGTGAATCCAATAAATTGAGAATTCAAATACACACCGGCATCAGATGGGCTGGAATTAAGCAGGGTTATCGAAGGCATTGAAAAAAAGAATACAGTATCTGAAGCGATGTAAACTGTTGTATCAATTGAGAATCTATTCCAAGAGTTAACGGCTGAGAAAAGTAAATCTATTTTATATTTATTTGATTTCAAGTTTAATTCAAAAACAGAGTTTTCACCTATTAAACTCGAATCAATGTACATTATTACCTTAGAATCTAAATCAATTTTAACCTTATTCACTTTTTGAGCAAATCCGATGCAATTCAAGCTAAAAAGAAGTGCGAAAATAAGATAATAATTTTTTTTATTATGATACTTTAAGTTTCCAAAAATCTCTATCATATTCATTCGTATTCATTAAACATTGTTACTTCACCTCGTATGCAATTATCAAATCGTCATCGCATCCAAAGATTAGTGTATTATCAACATATACAGGTGATAATTTAACGCGTCCAGTAAATTCAAGAATATTTAGTATTGAACCATCTTGTTTATCAAGTATCAATACCTTTTTATTAAGAACTGGAACAATCAGTTTGTTCTTAAATGTCAATATTGAATTATTTACTACTCCTCCAGCACTTATTTGCCAATTTACATTCCCATTATTCTTGTCAATTGCGAAAACATCTCCACTGCGCGTACCGATGAATGCATATTTCATGTCACAAGATGGAAGTGCAGAAATACTCGATTTGCAGTCGAGCTTCCAAATTTCTCTTCCAGTGCGTAAATCGATCTTATAAAAATCTCCATTCTCATTACCAAAATATGCATTTTCATTTTCGATAATTGTCCCAGAAAATATTGGATATTTTGAATCGAATTTCCAAAGAATCTTTCCTGTTTGAAATTCCAGACAGTAAATACTCCCATTATTTCCGCCTATCAATATCACTTCTCCATTCGAAGAAGGTTTTGAGTAGAACTTTGTAGGAATATTTTTTCTCCAAATAACAGATTTATCTCGATTCAATAGAACTATTGAGCCATCTGTACCCGCAAGAAATACATTATCACCGATTGAGATTATTTCACTTTCGACCGAGGAGTTCAATTCGTAGTTTCGATTTTCTTTACCATTTACGAAGTCATACCAAATAATATTTCTAGTTTTTGATTTTTTCGCTGAAGTAACAATTACAATTTCATTCTCGCGAATTTGAATTGAAGAATAAATCGGAGCTTTAACATCCAACTCTCCTATTTTATTTCCTGTAGTTAATTCAATAGCAAGTACTCTTCCTCTCAAGTTTCCAACAAAAACGATACTGTCTTTGACAGTTACAGAAGTCAGAGAAGTTCCTGCCGAAGTTGAATATTCCCAGAGTTGAGAAAATTCAGTTCCTAAATTTTCATCAACGTAGAAACTTCTTGTTGGATTTTTTCCGAAGGACGTCCATTCAAGTACGTTTTCTAAATTATAACCTATTTGGATTTTACTGCTGCACGAATTAAAGGTCAGCACTAATGAAATAGTGAGAAATACCTTAAAAATCCCAACCAAAGAAGAATTGATAAAATAGTCCTTTCTGAAAAGTTTTTAAATTGTTCTCTATTTTTTTTCCTATATCGTAACGCAATACTAAAGCGCCGAATAAATTCAGTCTGAATCCAAATCCAACACTGCCAAGCGTTTGCTTATATTGTTCATCCCAAGCAGAGCCAAAATCACTGAAGAGTGCTCCTCTAAATTCATACAGATTTAATTTACCAAATGGAAATCCGATCGTTAAAACGTCAATCAGCGGAAATCTGAATTCAAATGAGGTAAGCCAAAGTTTCTCACCTCGAATCGACCAGCGCGGCCAACCTCTTAAATCCCAATTGCCTCCCATGAAAAATCTCCTTGCCTCTCTGCCATGATTGTAAAAAAATTGAAACCGAGATGCGAAAGCACTTTTCAATCCCAATCTTAAATAGTGTCTGTAATCTGTCATCACCGTATAATAATTCACGTTGGAGAATTTTATATCATTCGTCTGGGCGAGTAAAAATAAAAAACGATGACCATCAATCGGACCGGATGAGACCCAAATACTATTATCAAAAATGTATGAGACTGAATTAGTAAGTAAGAGGGCTTTTCTGTGCTTTAATACTCCAAAAACTTCCTTACTTGAGTTCGCTAAACTCGCTGAAACTTCTAATCTCCTGAAAAATGAAAGAGGATAGCTCAATCCAAAATATGCTCCATAACTTCGTTCATAGAAATATTCGTCCGAATCTCTAATATCATAACGTCTTCCTGAAAAATGATAAATTCCGTAGGCATAATTTGTCTTTTGCCCTAAAGATAAACGCGTAAAAGCCACATTGAAGCTTTCAAGAAAATCCTCTGTTGTATAGGCATTATTATAAACAAGAAAATAATATTGATCATCACTAAGCAGATCGCTCAATGTGAAAATTGCTCCTCCCGCCGTTCCGTAAACGGGATTTGTTGCAATTTGGCTCTGTGCGATATCAACATTATAATTTCTTTCATATTTATAACGTTGTTTTATTCCTACAGCTTCAATTTTCTGCACCGCCCAATTCTCCTTCAACGGATCAAATTGAAATTCATAAACCTCATTCAGAGAAACTACCGATAAGTTATAGTCTGTAAACTTGTAAATTTGAAAACTGTAATTCTCGAATGCACCGAACAAAATGGCATTATCCTCTGCGACATTTGCGTCGAATGCAGATGTTGTGAATTTTGTTACTCGATGCATCTTGTTCGCAAACGAAATCTTGTCATCATCATAATCGACTTTGATTGTCCAAAGGTTTTTCACTCCATCCATTTCGTTCGAGAATATCAGGTTATTTCCATCTTTCGTAAAAATCGGATTAGTACTGTTAAATGACGTCAGTGTAATATAATCTATCAAATAGGAATTAATATTTATTGAAAACAGATTATAATTTCCAGGTCCATCGCCTGCTGTTCGATCAGAAGAGAAGACTATCTCATTTCCTGTTTTGCTGAAAATTGGCTGACGGTCATTATAATAATCATTGGTTAATCTTATAAGTTCATTACTATCGAGATTGTAGTAATAAATATCTGCATAACCTTTGCGATCCACACCACTAAAAGTTATTTTCCTGCTGTCCTCAGACCAGGATGGATAGCTAATACTTACAATTTCTTCAAATCGGAGAGTTCGCAAAAGTACCCATTTGTAAACATCAAAGACCTGGATCACATCGGTGGAGCCATACTTAGAACTGAAAGCTAATGAACCTTGATTAGAAATTTTAAAGTTTGTTTTAAAAAGATGAAAAGATTCGAGAGCGTCTGATTTTTCTCCTCGCAAAACAAGTTGAACGGTATTTTCTACTTCGCTGGTATCATATTTCATCCGATAAATAGAAGCATATCCATCGCGGTTTGCCAGAAAATAGATCCACTTCTCATCTCCAATCTTGAAATAATTGGGACTGAAATTGAATCCTTCAATAGTCAGTCTTTCTCCCTTAACACTTGGCGGATCCTTATGTGTTAAATAGGGAAAATATTCTTTCTTAAGGGCGTACAACCATTCCTTATCGAAATTCTTGTAATCTTTTCCAAGCGTTATCTCCCAAACCTCCTCAAAATTAGTTGATTTCCAAAAATTCTCGAGCAAAAGATAAATTGAGTGTTCACCGTAGTTTTCTGCAACGTATTGTAATACTTTTTGCCCGGCTTTATACATTAAAAATGATCCAAATATCTTATCCATATCGGAAAGTCCGACTATGTAATCATTCAAAACTGCATCACGCATTACCATTTCTGCTTGACTGTCCCACTCAGTCGACCAATATTCTGCCAATCCTTCAACAAACCAAAGAGGCGGGAGTTGATCAGTAATCATTCTCCTATCTTTTAAGATTCTGTAAATCTTGTTAGTCATGAAAACATGTACTAATTCGTGCTTAATGACATGTCTAAACTGTGATAGCGAGCCGTCACTTGGAATTACTACTCGTCCTTTTATGAATTCAAAAAAACCTCCAACACCTTCTGGAAGCAATCCTGGTATTGTATTTGTCTGTTGAAAATGTAAATGAGTGTTATAGAAGATTAACGGGATTCGCTGCTGAACATAATGATTAAATTTGACTTGAAGATCTAAATATGCATCTTCGGCATATTTTGCTCCAATTTCTGCCAATTCTGTAAATTCAGGGTAATAGTAAATATCAAAATGTTCGGTCTTGATGACATGCCAATCGAAATGTGTGTACTGGACTTTGTTCCTGCCGAAGTAGCTGAATTGAGCAAAAACTTCATTAAGACTTAGAAATAAAAAAAATAGAATACAGAGATATTTTTCTCTAAATTTTAGCAAGTGAATTTTTGAGTGTAATAATATTTTTTATTGGTGTAGGATCAACGTTCCTTAGCACTGCTAAATAAAAACTAACCCAATCCAGATAATAAATCAAATCAATAATTCGTTCCTCAAAAGATTTTTCATTACTCTTAATTTTAATTATCTCTACTTCTGATTCACGAAGTATATTCTCTGTAATTTCAAACCTTAAAAGATTTCTTGGATGATCTTCATTATCTAAAATTTGCAATAGTTTTGGATTGAAATTCGCCGAGTTATATTTTTCCCATCCAATAATTTCATTATGGTTTAATTCCGGTATAATCCCGCTATAACTAAGCACCTTTGAGTTTTCTGCTAATTGACATCGGAACCTTACATTAACTGATTGCAATAATTCGCTCGAGTGAAGAACAGGAAAATATCCGATAAGTTTCTCTGCAACTTGATATGGACTGCTGTTGCTTTTTGAATAGATCTCGGAATTTTTGCGTACCAAGCTATAAATTGAATCGATTGTAGATTGTTTTATTTCAGCTATACCTGACTTATTCAGGAAGTTCAATAAATTAAAGAACATTAATCCTAATGCACAGCGTGGTTGATAACCAGCTGGGACTTTAATATGAAGATTCTTATTTTCAGCAGAAAGTTTTTCGATTTCACCGCCGGAGCCAATTGATAAAATTTTACATTTACGATCTAATGCCTCTTTATAAGCAGAAATCGTTTCTTCTGTGTTACCAGAATAACTGCAGGCTAAAACTAAGGTATTCTCATTGGCAAAAGTCGGAAGATTATAATTTCTATTAACTAGAAATGGCAATTGAAGTTGTTTATGTAAAAATGTAAGTGCAACATCTCCTGAAATTGCTGAACCACCTAATCCGGTTAAAACAATATTTTTGATATTGATGTAAGTAGCTTTTTCTAGTTCGACGGGATTATTCCAAGCGGTTTTTATTTGCTCCGGAAAATTTACAAGAACGTTATACATATCACCAGAATCATACTCCTTATATGGATTCATTAGTCGTACTCCCATTTAATTTTCTTTAAATATTTTTTGGAAAGATTAATAATATCTATATGCGATTGACAAAGTAAGCACTCCTGGGTTAATTTTTTTATCTCAGTGAAATTCGAACTTCTAATTAACTTCTTTATCTCTAGAAGATAATGTTCGTTAACACTCAACTCATCAAAACCAAGACCAATTAATATCGGGACAGCTAAATAATTGGATGCTAACTCACCGCAAATGCTGACTTTTACATTTTCCTTATGAGCGCCGTCAATTATCATTTTTAGAGCTCTAAGCACAGCAGGATGAAATTCTTGAAACTTATCTGACACAACTTCATTCCCGCGATCAACAGCTAAAATAAACTGAGTAAGATCATTTGTCCCTACACTAATAAAATCTACTTCTCTGGCAAATTCTGAGATGCAGAAAGCCACTGATGGGACTTCAGCCATAATCCCCAATTCGATCTTCTTATCGAAAGAAATATCAGCAGATTTTAATTTTGTTTTAATTCCTTCAAGAATGGTTTTTGTCTGCCTAATTTCTTCGATTGTACTAATCATAGGCAGCATAATCTTAATATTTTTATGCACACTTGATAACAGAATCGCCTGCAATTGTTCTTCTAACACTTGAGATTTATCGAGCATCATTCGAATGCCTCGCCATCCTAAAAATGGATTTTTCTCGTGATAATCTTCCAGCAAAAGTTTATCACCGCCCAAATCAAACGTGCGAATTACTACTATTTCAGGATACATTTTCTCAGCTAATGTTGAATATGCCTCAATCTGCTCAGCTTCACTCGGGAAACTGCCTCTTAAAAAGAATAATTCTTCAGTTCGAAATAATCCAATTCCTTCAGCACCATTTTCAATTGCAAAATCAACTTCTTCAACCAATTCTACATTTGCTGATAACTTAATTCTATGTCCATCTGAAGTTGCCGCAGGTAAATTTTTAATTTCTTTGAGTTTTTCATGATTTTTATTAAATGAACTTATTTTCTTGCCATAAAAGGTTAAAAGGGCTTCATCAGGATTAATAATTACGAAGCCATTAAATCCATCGACGATCAATTGAACCTCATCGTGGACCTTATTCATCGCACCATGCAGACCAACTACTGCTGGAATGTTTAATGAGCGAGAAATTATCGCGGCATGTGATGTAATTCCACCGAACTCGGAAATGTATGCTAAAACTTCGTTTCGAGAAAAAAGCAAAGTATCAGCAGGAGTGAGACTATGGACTACTATAATGACTGAATGTTTTAGTCTTGATTCCCATCTTTTCTTTCTAAGATTCCGGATTAATCTGGATTTAAGATCTTCGATATCTGCTGCTCTCTCAAGCAATATTTGGTCATTGGACTGCTTCATCACAGAGATGTACTTAGAGAATTCCTTATCTACAGAATATTCAGCCGAAAATCTATTCTTTTTAATATTCTCAATAATAGGCCCAAACAGAAGTTGATCATCAAGTATTAGTGAATGTGCTTCGAAAATTCCTGCGGTTCTTTCACCGATTTTTTCTCGAGATATTGCAATAATCTTCGTAAGCTCTTTTTTAGATTTTTCAATCGCTGATTCAAGATTAACCAATTCATCGGTTGTATCAAGGACTACTGATGAAAATGTTTCAATTTTATCCCGGTGATAAATGTGTGCCGGCCCGATCGCATACCCAGGTGCTGCGGGGAGACCTTTAAGCACAATTACGCCATTCTTATTGTAAGATTCGATTTGACTAAAGTTCATCAAATCCTCTTTTGAAATAGTCTTCAATTTCTGCCGACGCTTCCGCTTCATCATCACCATCAAATTGCAATGTGAGTTTACTACCCTGTTCGGCGCACAAAGTCATAACTCCAATAATGCTTTTTCCATTTATTGACATGTTATCCTGGTAAATATAGAAATCCGATTTAAATTTTGACGCAAGTTTTACCAATGTTGCAGCCGGTCTTGTATGCAATCCAGCTCGATTAACTATTTCAACTTTCTTATTTATCAATTCAATGCGTTCTATACAATAGTTGATTTGCAAATCGGATCAGGAAAACCTTATGAACTGAATCCGGTATTGATTTAAGCGACTTAACAGCTTTCTCGACATACTGGTGAATTGTTTCTCTCGCTAAGATATCTATTTTATACTTTTTGTAAATCTCAAAGTAATTATTCACCAATTCCGCTCTTATGCCTTTATTTTTAATTAGTTGAGCTAGCCTGTCGGAATCTTTACCTTTGGCTCGTTGCAGCGCAGATAAAAGTAAAAAAGTTTTTTTTCCTTCAATCAAATCGCTTCCCAATGTTTTCCCAAATTTACGATTATCTCCCTCCATATCAAGAAGATCATCTTGGATTTGGAATGCCAATCCTAAATATTTTCCAAAGTTCGATAGTGAATTTATTGTGCTGTTTTTCGCATTACCGCACAATGCTCCGATTTTACAGCTTGCGTATATCAGTGATGCAGTTTTTTTATGGATCATTTCTAAATAGTCATTTAGAGAAACCTTTATTCGATTTTCAAATTCTTTGTCTAGACTCTGTCCTTCACAAACAATGATAACCGCTTTGCTGAATTCATTAAGTATCTTGCACTCATTGTAATATAAATTCGTATTTAATAGATTAAATGCAAGCGCTAAAAGGTTATCACCAGATAATATAGCTGTATTAATATCGTATTTTTTATGAAGTGTTTTTTTACCATGTCTGAGGTCGGAATTATCCATTATGTCATCGTGAATCAATGTAAAATTATGAAGAAGTTCAATTGCTGCAGCTTGATTGATCACTTGGTTTACACGTTTTCCGGCTGATGCTCCGGCTGAAGCAATTAATAAAATAGGTCGTATTCTTTTGCCGCCAGAGCTTAAGAAATACCTGATTGGATCATACAATGACCTTGGGCTTTTTCCTTTGAGACACCGAAAGATTTGATCATTGATCTGTTTTCTGTAATTCTCCGTTCGTCGTATATATTCGGAAGTTTGCATAGAGTATCTTATTAGTAACGAATATGTCTATAAATTATGCTGTTAGAATATTAATTTATTTTTTTAACCCCAATCCCCGGTAAATCTGTTAATGTAACTTTACCATTCATGATCTTTGTTCCATCGAAAATGTCATTGCTAATTAAGTCTGCACCATCAAGATCAGCCCAATCAGCAAGAGGAGACATTTGAGCTGCAGCTGAAATTGCACAGCTTGTTTCAGTCATACAGCCGATCATTACTTTCATATCAAGCGCCTTTGCAAGTGTGATCATTTTATAAGCTTCTCTCATTCCTGTGCTTTTCATCAGCTTAACATTTATTCCATCATAAACACCAAATGCTTTCTTTACGTCACTAAGTCTTTGAATACTTTCATCACCGACAATCGGTATTGGGCTCCTCTGTTTTAGCCAAACCAAATCATCAATTTGTTCTTTAGGCAATGGCTGTTCAACTAATTCAATTTGAAATTTTTCAAGCCATTCAATCATTTTGAGTGCTGCACTTTTATCTCTCCAACCTTGATTAACGTCCGTTCGAATAGGTTTGTCAGTCACGGATCTGATCGTTTCGATCATCTCTTTATCGTTTTCCCTACCGAGTTTTACTTTTAAAATTTTGTAAATCTCTGCTTCTTTTACTTTTTGTCGAACTACATCTGGCGAATCTATTCCAATTGTGAAGGAAGTGAATGGAGTATTCTCTGGATTGAGCCCCCAAATTGAATACCAAGGTTTTCCCATTTTTTTGCCTATTAAATCGTGCAAAGCAATATCTATTGCAGCTTTTGCAGCACAATTGTTAGGTGCAATTGAGTCAACATAACCAAGGATCTCTTCAAGCATGAATTCATCGTTAAACTTAGATAGATCAACTTTTGATAAAAACTCAGATGCAGTCTGATGAGATTCTCCAAGATACGGAGGCATTGAAGCTTCACCATATCCTATTATTCCATCCTTTTCAATTTCGACCATCATTACTGGAGTCGTTTTTCTTGAGGATACTGCGACTGTAAATACATGCTTTAATTCAAGAGTGTATGGATAAAATCGTAATTTCATTTTACTGCTACTAGAGATTTTATTGTTCAACTTAATGGATTTGGATGTGATAATTTCAGGTACTGATAATAGTCCAGCCCCGGCTATTGATGCAATTTTCAAAAAATTTCTTCTATCTAATTTATTAATCCGCATAAAATTTGTTATTCATAATTTTGAGTTTTTCAATTTGATCGGGCGTTAAGATTCTTTTTATTCTAACAATAGTACTTCGTCGATATTCGTTGTAATTCGGATGAGTCTTATCAAAACTATCAATGCGCACACGTCCGGAAGAATGAATGAAATATTTGTCCCCAAGATAGATCCCGACATGAGTAATTCGTTCAGACTGCGTTGTACTGTTTCGTCTACCGAAAAAAATCAAATCACCAGGGAGTAGCTTTGTGAGTTCGTCATCATAAGGGACCTCTGCTCCAATTAGTGCTTGCTGATTTGCATCACGTGGCAAGACCATTCCATTAAGAAAGAAAGCAGTTTTTGTAAAGCCTGAACAATCAATCCCCTTTATTGATGTTCCTCCCCATAAATAAGGGAAGCCTATCATTTTTTTTGCGCTGTTTATTATATTCCCCGATGAGAAGTCAAGATTCGAATACCAGTTTTCAAACTTTAATGCAAAACTTTTTTTGATTTTACCTTTGCGTCCATCGGGTAATTCAATAATAAAATAATCTTCCATTTCACCTGAATATGAGAGAATTGCACCGCAAACGACGTCGCTAACAATCAAAGGATTATCCAATTCTTCGATTAATCCATATACCTCAGTAAATACCAGTTTATTTTTCTTTTTCCATTCCTTCATTTCATCGGGATTCATTAATTCTATCCCGTCGTGGTCAATCCAGCCAAGATATGAATCCGGAGTTTGAATATAGTACCATCCTCCTTGAGATTTTAATACTTTGACCGGTGTTCCTAAAATTGCTTGTGTCGATAGTTCGGCAGGATGTTCGGGCTTTGAACGAATATTCGCAACACTAATTTTTACAACTCCAAGATGAGTTTTTCCTAATTTGGTATCCGGCAAAACAGTAATTTTATCGTTTATATGATACTTAAAATTAGATTTTAAATTTTTGAATAAAACACTTTTAAAATTAATGTCAGATACTTCACCGTTCAAATAGAGATTATTTCCCTCTAATTTGAATTCGACATTAAAAACTGCTATTCTTTTATCAGGAGCTAAATCAATCTTGACCTGACTTATTATCTGCGAAATTTCATCACTTGCCATGGTTGGGAATAAATTGATTGTTAAAAAAAAGAGAATAAGTATGTATTTCATGGATTAGAAAATAATTATTTACAATTTGAATAGCAATTGAACAAAACGAAAAAATGCAGCGACTGTTCTGTATCCATGAATACTGGTAATATTTAATTCCTAAAACCTAAATAAATCAGATTTTTTCATGAAATTATCTTAATTTCGCAAAGTTGTTTAATAAACATCTGAAATTTACGTACCATATCAATCTAAAGGAGAGTACATGTCTGTAAATAATTCAGAACGAGAGCAATGGGGAAGCAGAATCGGTTTAATTCTTGCTGTTGCTGGAAACGCTATTGGACTAGGTAATTTTTTAAGATTTCCGGTTCAAGCCGCACAAAATGGGGGTGGTGCATTCATGATTCCGTATTTCATTGCATTTCTTTTACTAGGTATCCCCCTAATGTGGATTGAATGGGGAATCGGCAGAAACGGCGGAAAATACAGACACGGCAGTGCACCCGGAATGTTTGATGTCTTATGGAAAAATAAAATTGCTAAATATTTGGGCGCACTTGGGCTTTTTATTTCACTGACAATACTGATTTATTACACTTATATCGAATCCTGGACATTAGCATTCGGTTTCTTTTCGATCATTAAACTTTACTTTGGTGAATTAACATTCGAGTCGATGGGTAATTTCTTAAGGTCATACCAAGGTGTTGAAGGAGGAGATCATTTTTCAACATATTGGACTGCTTATTTGTTCATGCTGTTTACATTCAGTGTTAACTTCTTTATTCTCTACAAAGGGATTTCTAAGGGAATCGAAAAGCTGGCAAAAATTGCGATGCCTCTGCTTTTCTTTTTCGCAGTTATTCTTGTTGTTAGAGTTTTTACGCTTGGTACTCCAGATCCATCACAACCTCAAAATAGTATTTGGAACGGTCTTGCATTTATTTGGAATCCAGATTTTTCGAAACTTGACGATCCAAAGATTTGGATGGCTGCGGCAGGACAAATATTTTTTACTCTTTCAGTTGGTATGGGTACAATTCATGCTTATGCAAGTTATTTAAAACCAAAAGATGATATTGCACTTTCAGGATTAACTACCGCAGCAACGAATGAATTTGCCGAAGTTGTATTGGGTGGAAGTATAGCAATTCCAGTTGCAGTAGCTTTCTTCGGCATTGCCACAACACAGGAAATCGCTCAAGGCGGGTCTTTTAATCTTGGATTTGTTTCTATGCCAATAATTTTCCAAAAGTTTCCTATGGGTGAAGTATTCGGTTTCTTATGGTTTCTACTTTTATTCTTTGCAGGAATAACCTCGTCTGTCGCAATGGGACAACCCATTATTGCGTTCATGGAGGATGAGTTCGGATTTACTCGGAAAAAAGCCACTGCAATATTGGCAGTTGTTGTTTTGATCTCTGTTCAGTTTGTGGTTTTTTTCCTGAAGTTTGGATTTTTAGACGAAATGGATTATTGGGCGGGAACATTTGGATTAGTTGTTTTTGCATTAATGGAAACTGTAATATTTATGTGGATATTTGGTGCTGAAAAAGCTTGGGAAGAAATTAACTCTGGCGGAGATATCAGAATTCCAAGATTCTTTTTCTATATTATGAAATATGTAACACCGCTAATATTACTTTCTATTATGGGCTGGTGGTTAGTAAATGATGCGATTCCAATTCTGTTATTGAAGAATGCGAATCCGGATAACGTTCCATATATATGGGCTGCACGAGGATTGATGATTCTGCTTCTGTTGGGAATTTTATTAATGGTTCGGATCGCGTGGAAAAATAATCAATTAAGAAAGGCAAAAGTGTAAGATGGGATTAACAACTGAAGGTTTAATATTTCTAATACTCTGTTGGACTTTAATTTTCAGTCTTGTTTCTTATTGCTTTTTTAAAGTTATGACGACAAGCAATTCCAAGGAATGATTGATTTGTGAGTTTTGTATTATAACAGGAATGATTGATTTGTGAGTTTTGTATTATAACAGGAATGATTGATTTGTGAGT
>CAZNDS010000015.1:19517-24446 GCA_964571865.1 uncultured Ignavibacteriaceae bacterium
TTTGTATTATAACACTTTTAGCTTTGCGAATTTAAGCATTAAGTGTTTTCGAACGCCGGAATTAAATTCCACGACAGCTTTAAGATTATCACCAAATCCACTCATTTGTCGAATTGTCCCCTCTCCAAATACGTCATGAATTACTCTGCTTCCGATAGTTAGGATCTTTTCTTCCTGCGAGAAGTCTTCATAATTTGGCATTATGCTTTTTGGCTTGGCTTGAACTGATCTCTTAATAGAAGCTGCATTTCTTCTTTGAACTGCCGAATGACTGAAGCCTGTATTTTCAAATTCAAGATACCTTTCATCAATCTCATCGAGGAATCTTGATCTCGTTTGTGGATACAAGCTCCCAAATCGATTTCTATTTCTCGCAAAAGATAGGTGAAGATTTTTCTTCGCTCTCGTACATCCAACATAAAATAACCTTCTCTCCTCTTCCAGATCTTCTACATTTGAATCACGCGACAGAGGTAATAAACCATCTTCACAACCAACGATGAAAACATTCTTAAACTCAAGGCCTTTTGCAGAGTGTAAAGTCATTAATGCCACTGCGTTAGATTTATCTTCCCACTTGTCAATCTCAGAGATAAGAGCAATGTCATTCAAAAAATCTACAAGAGATTTACTATGATTGGAAATTGAAAAATCCTGAATCCCATTCAGCAGTTGAAGTATGTTTTCATACCGATTCAGCGAATCCTCGCTCCCCTCCTCCTTGTACATTTTCAAAATTCCCGTTTCATCAATGAGTGATCTCGTCAATTCATTGATGTTCAATTTATCCTTCATTTCAGAGTACTTTGCAATTAGATTATGAAAACTTATAAAATTCTTTTTCGCTCTTTCGCTCAATAAAGATGAATCATCAAGAAATGCTCTTGAAGAGTGAACAACGGTTTTCCCTCGCTGTTTTTGTTACTGCATCAATTGATACTTGACCAATGCCCCTTGATGGAAAATTAACAACTCTCAAAAAACTTTCATCGTCATCTGAGTTAACTAACAATCTCATGTAGGCAATTACATCTTTTATTTCCTTTCTTTTATAGAATTCAGTTCCTCCTACCACAACATAAGGTATAGTGCTTTTAATTAGTGCCTCTTCAAAACTGCGGGATTGTGCATTTGTTCTATATAAAATAGCAAAGTCATTTATTTTGAATTCTTTCGACATCATTTTGATTGTAATAGTCTTACAAACATGGTTCGCTTCATCCTTATCGTCCAGACACTCGTAGACAGAAACTTTACTGCCATCTTCATTTTCAGTCCAAAGGTTCTTTTCAATTTGGCCGAGATTCCGTTTTATCAAGGAATCGGCAACACTTAAAATAGATTTTGTTGATCTGTAGTTTTGTTCCAGCCGGATAATTTTAGCATTTGCATAATCTCTAGTGAAATCTAATATATTTCTAATATCAGCACCGCGCCACTTATAGATACTTTGTGCATCGTCTCCGACTACACAAATATTATTCGTTCCTCCGGCAAGGAGCTTCAGCATTTTATACTGAGCATGGTTCGTATCCTGATACTCATCCACTAAAATGTATTGATATCTTTTGTGATACTTTTGAAGAACATGAACCTCTTTCTCAAAAAGTTCAATTGGTTTGATTAATAAATCATCAAAATCCATTGCATTACTTGACGCAAGCCGCTGTTGATAAACTTCATATATAGCTTTTATCTTACTCTCGTGAATACCAAAAAAATTATTTTCGTATGTTTCAGGGATTATTAATTTATTTTTTGCTTTCGATATTCTTGAATGAACGAATTTAGGATTTAAAAAGTTGTCGGATATATCCAAATCATTCATAATTCTTTTAACAAGACTAAGACTATCGTCACTATCGTAAATTGAGTAGTTGCTAGTATAATTGAGAGCTGATGATTCGAATCTGAGTAATCTTGCGAAGATTGAATGGAAAGTTCCCATACTCAATTTCTCAGCCTGACTTCCAATTAAATGCCTAATCCTTTCTTTCATCTCATCAGCTGCTTTATTGGTAAATGTAAGGGCGAGTATATTAGACGGATTCACTCCTTTCGAAATTAAGTAAGCAATCCGATATGTCAGCACCATAGTTTTTCCGCTTCCAGCGCCAGCGACGACGAGAAGTGGTCCTTCGGTTTCAGTTACAGCATTTTTCTGCGAAGAGTTCAATAAAGATAAGTTCATAAAAGCATTTGAATATTAATGGAATAAAAAAAGGTAATCCCGATTAACGGGATTACCTTAATAATTAAGATCAGTAAGACCTTATTTTAGCATCATCATTTTCATGGTCTTAACAAATTTGCCGGCAACCATTCGGTAAATGTAAATACCGCTTGATACCTTACCGCCATAATTGTTTCTGCCATCCCACTCGACTGCGTGATAACCTGCTCTAAGATCATCATTCATTAAAGTTCTGACTTCTCTTCCAAGAATGTCATAAACTTTCAAAGTTACTCGGGCATCTTGTGGAATTCCAAATCGTATCTGTGTGGTTGGATTGAAAGGATTTGGATAATTTTGACTCAATGTGTATGAGCTAGGAACAGATCCTTCATCACCAACGCCGGTAACTGGTCCAGCTGCTTGCTGGAGATAAATCGCATCAGCACGGGTGACATGGCTATCTGCAACTGCACGATTAATCACACTGTCACGATAGTAATCATTAACTTCAATATGATCATTAGTGAGTTTCACGTTTCCAAAGATAGTTCCGCTGCCATGAATGTCCTGTCCACCGCGCAAGAAGGTATATCTTCCCAGATATAATCTTCCATTAGCCTGAACATTCCCGCCAAACGCAGAGCCGTTTTGGTTTCTTACTAAGCGGGTAGTTCCGCCAACGTGGTTAACTTCATAAACTGCTCTTGGATTACCGGTGATTGATCCTGCAGGCAGAACAGCCCACACATCAAAACTATCCGGTTCAACTGCTGGTCCTCCTGGTCTTTGCGGGAATCTTGGGAACCAATGGATATAATTCAATGGCTCGCTCGGAGTTCCATTATAGAATTTACCATAAATGTAAGTGAATATCCTTTCGTTATTCGTTCCGCTTCCTGAAATCCTCTGCCAATAATTCATGTTCGTTGGTGAGGGTTGATTCCAATCAACAACTGGTGTACTCACGAACGTAGTTGGATCAGAGTTATCAACTAAGATATTTGTTCCAACACCTTGTCCAGAAAGAGCAATATTGATATATCGATTTCTAGATGTATCACTAGTCCACATTCTTAATGTCGCTGAATGCAGTCTAATAGAATCCGGCTTGAATTCAACAGTCAAATTATAAATACCATCGATTGCAGGGAGTGTTAATGGTAATGGCGGCAGATTAGCAATTCTAAATTTAGTACTGTCTGCACCAATTATCATAATAGAATCGACCATTAGTGGAGTTTCACCATTACTTCGAATTTGTAATCCACGCTGATAATTGAATTCAGCATTTCTTATAGAGTCGTAAATTGATACTGAACCAAAGCTGAGTAATCTTCCAACAGCATCCGCTGAGGTTGATGCAGTTGGTGCTATTGGGAGCAATCTAACTCTCAGCAAGTCTACTCTTAATAGGTCACCGACACCAGCCATTTGTAATGGATTTTCAAACTTGACATAGGTTGGTCCCCCACCATTTAGTTGGAAGATTCTTGTGTTAAGATCTGCAATTTGCAGCCAAATGACAGCACCACTAATTCCTCTCTCATTAAAGTTAAATACTTTTTGTGTATCAGCATAAAATGGGGTGGTGACTGATATTGTTGCATTTCTAGCAGCATTAGGAGAACCTGTAGGTCCGGAGTACTCCAGAATGTATCTTCCTACGAGAGTATCCGGTATCTGGAACCCATAAGTTGCAGTTGGCAAGTCAGTTGCCGGGATATATACTCGGCTAAATAAGTTGCCATTCGGTATCGGATAGATAAAAGGTGATATTACGGAATTCGAGAATGTAGAGAGACCCGTTTCAACGTATGAAGTTGGCAGAGGTGCATTCCAATGCGGTTCAAAACCGCTGCTGGCATTCATTATAAAGTTATAATTGATACCTTCTCCTCTTACCCGAAGAATAGCTTGAGGTTCGGCTAAATCATTACTATGAATAACTAAAGTATCCCATGTGGCTTCTTCACCTTTTGGTGAAAATCTGATTCTTATACTTGAAGATTTACCTGGCTGTACCGTAAGCGGTAGAGTTGTTACACAGGAAAAACGATTTGTTGAAAAGTTCACAGCCGAGATTGTAAGATCAGCTCCCCCTAAATTATAAATTGGGAAGTCACGATCCGAGTAGATTCCCCATTTGAATGTAGTTTGCGGGAAATCTTCAATCATTCTTGTAGTATCAAAAGCAGTCATATGTCTTCTTCCAAATTCAAGATCGGCACCTGTTGCAGTACTTCGCAGTATCCTGACATCGTCAACTCTCATAAATGCAGGTGTCAACGTATCAGCACCGATGCGAACTTCAAGAGCTTTTGAAGCTGCAGGAACATTTATTATTCCTAATGGCCTCCAGCTTCCAGTTAAACCGGTAGTAACGTTATTACCTTGGATATTGTACCTAAAACTATCGGCAACTACCCCTTCACCAAAACGCTTAAAAGTAACATAAGCAAAAGTCGATGCATTTCCAGTGAAGCCCATATAATGGTAGACTAAGTAATAATCAGAAACTGCAACATCAAAAAAGTAAGTTGCAGAAGCACCATTAGGACTGCCGGCAGTTCTTGGAGTTCTTCTATGGCTTCCGCCAAACCAGGCAGCTCCTATGTTTGACCACCAGCCGTCTGTTTGTGAGGGTGAATTAGCAATTGGTGGCACTTCACAATACGTTGTATCGCAAAGATTGGTACCAGGAACTGCTCCCGTATTATTATCGTTTAAGTTTGCGACAGTAATATAGTTAGCAG
>CAZNDS010000016.1:0-24188 GCA_964571865.1 uncultured Ignavibacteriaceae bacterium
AGCTGATTCGATTTACAAACTTACTTCGCTTTGCACGTTCGATGATAGATTCGTCATTCCGCCGATGCATCGGGAAGAAGCAATAGAAATGATGAAAGATCCGCATGAACACAAGCAGTCGGTCGGATTCGGCTTTGTCGAAAAACCTGAAAGAGGTCTATAAAATGATTCGAAAAGATATTTTTGACAGTCTTTCTAAATTGATAAGCTATCCAAGTGAAGACTATCATAAACTCTTGAATGAATTCAGGCTCGGTTTCGATCATCTAAAGTCAGAAGAAGTTGCCGAACAAACATTTCATTTATCTGATGATAATGTAAGAAGTATCAAAGAAAGTTTTGAATTATTCTACTCTTCGGTGATTGATTTGAGCAGAGAAGAATTAGAAGAACTCTACACGCAAACGTTTGATATTAATCCCGTAAGCAGTCTTGAGATCGGTTGGCACTTATTCGGCGAGACTTATGAGAGAGGTTCATTCCTTGTAAAGATGAGAGAAGCTCTTCGTGAATTAGCGGTGGAAGAATCCGCTGAACTTCCCGATCACATCACTCATGTCCTTTTGGCTTTAGGAAGAATGGAGAAAGAGGAACAAACTGAATTTTCAGAAATGTTTTTTGTCACGGCGCTGAATAAAATCCTCGATGCTTTTGAAGGTAAAAACAATCCTTACGAGAATTTGTTAGAGATCATCAGCATTATGATTAAAGTGAATCATACTTCAGAATTAGGAGTAATTTAATATGAGCAGTTCAAGTCCATTTTTTATCGATCAATTGTTGTTCATCGTTTTGCCGTACGTTGCTTTTGTTGTATTCCTTTTGTTTTCGATTAGAAGATATTTAATGCAAAGCTTTACTTATTCAAGTCTTTCATCTCAGTTTCTTGAGAATAAACAGCATTTCTGGGGATTAGTGCCATTTCATTATGGAATAATAGTAATTCTCACCGGACATTTTGTGGCTTTCCTCATCCCGCGGGAAATCATTGCATGGAACAACGAACCGCTGCGACTTTACATTCTCGAAATTGCTGCATTCGTTTTTGCTTTACTCACACTCATTGGCTTAACGAGTATTATTATAAGGAGATTCACAACGCCAAAAATGAAAATCGTGACAAGTCCTGCAGATTGGATTCTATTGACGATTTTAGGAATCCAAGTTTTAAGCGGAATGTTCGTGGCAATTTTTCACAGTTGGGGATCAACCTGGTACGCAGCAACTGCGGCTCCATACTTATGGTCGTTGCTCACTTTCAATCCCGATATTTCATACATCACAGCAATGCCATGGATGGTAAAAGTTCACATCATTGGTGCTTTTGTGATTATTGCATTTTTCCCATTTACACGACTTGTTCATGCATTAGTGGTTCCAAATCCATATCTGTGGAGAAAAGCACAGGTTGTGAGATGGTATGGAATCAAAAGATTAATATCAAAGTGAAAAAATTTTAACCAAGGAATTTATTTATGACTTCTCTTCTGTCTAAAGTTAAAAAAGTTGAATTGATTGACTTCGGTCAAGAGAGAATTCGTGTATTACATTATACATGGATTGCTTTTTTTATTTCATTCTACGTTTGGTTCAATATGGCGCCTCTTGCAACAACGATGCTCCGTGAGGTTAATTGGCTGACTCCTGAACATATTAAAATTTTAGCCATTTGTAATGTTGCTCTGACAATTCCGGCAAGAATAATTGTTGGAGCTTTAATTGATAAGTACGGACCGAGGATAGTATTCTCAGGGCTGCTTGTTCTCATGTCGATTCCAACTTTCATATTTGCATTTGGAAACAGCTTTATGCAATTATTAACTGCGAGACTTGTTTTGGGAATGATTGGAGCAAGTTTCGTTATTGGAATCAGAATGATCTCTCAGTGGTTTCCCCCGAAAATGATCGGAAGAGCAGAAGGTTTTTATGCAGGCTGGGGAAATTTCGGTTCTGCATGGGCTGCGATGACTCTTCCTTGGATCGCATTAACAATTATGGAAAATTGGCTGGGTATGAAGGTCGATGGATGGAGATGGGCTTTATTTGTTAATGGAATTGTTGCGCTGATATATGGATTTATTTATTACTTCATTGTTAGAGATACACCGAAAGGGGAAAAATTCTATGGAACAAAAAAAACGCAGCCATTGATCGTTACATCATATGGAGATCTAATCCAATATTTAATTTGGTCGTTTCCTCTCGTTGGTGCGTTGGGTCTTTTAGCCTGGCGAGTAAGTAAAATCCAAATTACGAATGAATTTGGTGATAAGATTAGTTTACTCTCTAATGATTATCTCTACCTTATATATGCTGTGCTTATTGTAGTCTACATTTTCCATGTAGCAAAATCTCTTCAAGTAAATTTACCAGTTTTGAAAAAGGGTGTACCTGAAGAAGAAAAATATCCTTTCAGCAGCGTTGCAGCATTGAATACGACTTACATCGCGAATTTTGGCGCAGAGCTTGCGGTTGTATCAATGCTTCCAGCATTTTTTGAAAGTACATTTACTGTCAGTCCTGAATTTGCCGGACTAATAGCAGCATCTTTTGCTTTCGTTAATTTGTTTGCCCGTCCTTTCGGCGGATTGATTTCCGACTTAATGAAAAACCGAAAGTTGATAATGAGTCTTTACATGCTTGGAATAGCATTAGGATTTTTTGGGATGGCATTCATAAATGCATCTTGGCCAATTTGGATTGCCGTTGCAATCACTGTTGCATGTTCAATGTTCGTTCAAGGGGCTGAAGGTGCAACCTTCGCAATCATCCCACTTATTAAAAGGAGAATGACCGGTCAAATTGCAGGAATGGCTGGTGCGTTTGGAAACGTTGGAGCAGTTATATATCTCGTCATTTATTCTTTGGTTGATGCACAAACTTTCTTTTTCATTCTTGCTGGAGGTGCTGCATTTAGTCTTCTTTACTGCATGGTTTTTCTCAAAGAGCCAAAAGATGCATTTGCCGATGATTACTATACACCTGCTAAAAGTACAATTACTGGAGAAAATGGTGGAAATGAAGTTGGCGGAGTTTCACAAGATTTAGTGTTCGGAAAAGATTAGTAATAATAATTTTTGGAAAGAATTTATTATGAGCAGCTCAACCTGGTTAAAAGAATGGAATCCTGAAGATCAAACCTTCTGGAAAGAAAAAGGAAGTAAGATCGCTTGGCAGACTCTTACGATAACTACGATAACCCTTGTGCTTTCCTTTGCGACTTGGTTTATGATAAGTGCAATTGTTGTGCGTCTGCCAGGAATTGGTTTTAAGTTCGACACAATGCAATTGTTCTGGCTTGCTGCAATGCCGGGACTTGCAGGCGGAACATTAAGAATTCTTCATACATTCTTAATTCCAATTTTTGGTTCAAGACATGTTATTACTTTTGCTACTTTATTAAAACTGATTCCGTGCATCGGTATTGGACTCGCAATTCTTGATCCAACAACTCCATATTGGGTTTTTCTGATATTAGCATTTTCTGCTGGATTCGGCGGCGGTGATTTTTCTTCTTATATGCCAAGTACGAGTATTTTCTTCCCAAAAAAATTACAGGGAACTGCTTTAGGAATTCAAGCTGGAATTGGCAACTTTGGCGTCAGCTTAACGCAATTTGTTACACCGTGGATAATTGGTTTTGCAATTTTTGGAACAATGGCGGGCGATTCGCAAATTTTTGTGAAGGGCGAAGTTCAAAAATCAATCTGGCTTCAAAATGCTGCCTTCTGGTATATTCCTTTGTTAATAATTCTTGCGCTCCTTGCATGGTATTACTTACGCAGCGTTCCAATCAAAGCATCGTTCAAGGAACAGCTTGATATTTTCGAAAACAAACATACATGGTTCTGTACGATTACTTATGTAATGACGTTCGGATCGTTCTCCGGATTCTCTGCTGCTTTTCCGCTTCTGATAAAAAGTGTTTATGGAGATTTCCCCGATGCACCGGATCCGCTTACTTATGCATTCTTGGGTCCTTTAGTTGGGTCAACAATTCGTGTAGTTGCTGGTCCGATTTCAGATAAAACCGGCGGAGCAATTTTGACTCATTGGGTTGGAATTGGTTTGATTATCAGTGTGCTTGTGATGGCTTTTTCAGGTCTGTTGACCCCAGCTTCATTAGATCAATTTCCATACTTCGTTGCGTTGATGCTTGTAATATTCTTTCTTTCAGGAGTTGGGAATGCATCAACCTTCCGTCAGTACCCGATAATTTTTTCTCATTCGCCGCGGCAAGGTGCAGGAGTTTTAGGTTGGACTGCTGCAATGGCAGCTTACGGTCCGTTCATCTTTTCAACTCTTATTGGATTAGCAATAACAGGAACAGGTTCGGCGACTCCATTTTTCATTGGGATTGCAGCTTACTACTTGCTCGCAACAGTTATCAATTGGTGGTATTATACCCGAAAAGGATGCGAGAAACCAAGCTGACATGTTGAACTATTTGAAACAAAATCATTCAGGTAATGAAAAGTAAAATATTTACAGTTTATTTGTCGATAGGAGTTTTTCTTGCTCTGCTGATGTTCATCTCGGCATATTATCAGAACTTCAAATTTCCCGGGAATCATGAAGGATATGAACCGGTTCAGCCGATTTCTTTTTCGCATCGTCTCCACGCTGGCGAACTTGGTGTCGATTGTTTGTTCTGTCATTTCGGAGCTATGAAAAGCAAAAATGCAGGAATCCCTCCGGCAAACGTTTGTATGAATTGCCACAAATTTATTACCGCTCCTTTTCTAAATGTAAAAGCCGAAAACGATTCTGCAGATGCACAAAAGCGCAAGCCGAATCTTATTGTTTCTGGTGAAATCAAAAAAGTTTACGATGCAATGGGATTAAATAACGAACGATTAAAAGATGAAACTAAACAGTCAAAACCGATCGAATGGCTTAAAGTTCATAACCTTCCGGACTTTGTTTATTTCGATCACCGTCCGCATGTTGCGGCTGGTGTGCAGTGTCAAACCTGTCATGGTGCAATAGAGACAATGGAGAGAGTGCGCCAAGTGAACGATCTTTCAATGGGCTGGTGTGTTAATTGTCACAGAGATTCGAACAGAGATGGTGTGAACGGCAATAAGGTGAAAGCATCTACTGATTGCGTCGCATGTCATTATTGATTTTAAAGTTTAACTAATAACTTTTGCAGTTATGTCGAAAAAGAAAAAATTAAAATTAGATTCTGAACAGCATGAAATGAAAAATCCGCAGGATGAAATAGTACATCTCTATGATAGACGAACATTTCTAAAGCTTGCCGGATTCACTTTTGCCGGCGCTATGGCTGCAGGATGTCAGCAGGGAAATATTGAAAAAGCAATTCCGTATTTGATAAAACCGGATGAAGTTACTCCCGGATTAGCTTATTGGTATACTTCGGTATGTAATGGATGTAACGCCAACTGCGGTGTGCTTGTAAAGAATCGTGACGGACGCCCGATAAAGCTTGAAGGAAATCCTGATCATCCAATTTCAAAAGGAGGTTTATGTGCTGTTGGGCAGGCAATGGTTCTTTCGTTGTACGATTCTAAAAGATTATTAAATCCTGTTGTTCAAGGCAGAGAAACCGATTGGCAGACATTTGATGCTTCGCTTAAAAGTAAAATTGAAGAGATTAAAAGAAACAACGGCTCAGTCAGATTTTTAACAAATACAATAACAAGTCCAACTATAAACGCATCGATTAATAACTTCTTGTTACAATTTAAAGATGCAAAGCATGTTGTTTACGATCCACTTTCGAACTCGGCAATTCTTGATTCATATGAAGTCTGTTTTGGTTCGCGTACTCTTCCAAGATATCATTTTGAAAAAGCGGAAGTAATCGTAGGCATCGATGCCGACTTTTTAGGGACCTGGATATCGCCGGTTGAATTTACAAATGCATACCGTTCGGCGCGAAAGTTAAACGGGAAAGAATCAAAATTCGCCTATCATGTTCAGATTGAATCGCGGGTTTCACTGACTGGAAGTAATGCTGATAAGCGTATAGCGGTTTCGCCTGATGATTATAAAAATATCTTGTTCGAATTAACTTCGGAAATTGAAAATAAAGCAGGAGTTAAAAATCTAAAAACATCAATCAAATCGATTCTAGATAAGAAATTCAAAGAAAAGCTGGTGAATCGGTTATGGAAATCAAAAGGTAAGAGTTTAATTGTCTGTGGTGTGAATGATCTTCAACTGCAGATTTTATGCAGCTACTTGAATTCGCTCCTTGAAAATTACGGAACGACTGTAGATATATCTTCACCTTCGAATCAATCAAAAGGCAGCGATAAAAATTTAGCTCTGATTCAAAACGAAATTGAATCCGGAAAAATTGATGCATTGTTTATTTATGGATTAAATCCAGCATACGATCTGCCAAATGCAAAAATCTTTTCTAGCAAATTAAAAGAAATTCCTCTTGTATTAACGTTTGCAGAAAGGTTAAATGAAACTGCGGAAGTCTCAAGCTTTGTTTGTCCAGAACCTCACATGCTCGAATCCTGGAATGATTCGGAGTTAGTCAGCGGCTTCGTTTCCATTCAGCAGCCTGCTGTAAAGTCATTCGGACAAGTAAAACCTTTAATAGAATGTTTAAGTTCATGGAGCGGAAAACCACAAAATGCGGTTGATCTCATAAAAGAAAATTGGAAGAGCAATCACTTCAAGCTTCAATCAAAAGAAAAAGATTTTCAAAAATTGTGGAATTCGGCTCTGCAAAATGGTTTTGCCGAATATTCCCCGACGAAAAAAAGATCATTATCTTTTAACAATTCGTCATTAAACTTGATTAAGATTAACTCTGCTCAGAGTGACGGCGAATTTAAATTAGTTCTTTATCCAAAAATTGGAATTCTTGATGGAAGACATGCACACAATCCCTGGCTGCAGGAACTTCCCGATCCAGTAACTAAAATCGTTTGGGATAATTATGCATCCATTTCTCAAGTGACAGCAGAAGAGTTCAATCTCTCTGAAGGTGACGTAGTTTCTCTGCAAACTAGCAAAGGTTCACTTGAACTGCCTGTTCACATTCAACCGGGACAACATAATAAAACAATAGCAGTTGCACTCGGTTATGGAAGAAAAGGAACTGATAGATTTACAGATATCGGTCCAAACTGGCTTGAAGCGAGACCGACAGTCGAGAAAGGCAGCTTGGTCGGAAAGAATGCTTTCGGATTTTTAGAGTTTGAAAATGGAAATGTAAAATATTCCGGCATTGATGTAAAAGTCGTTAAAACTGGAAAAAAATATTTACTTGCATCGACTCAGGAACATCACTCGCTTCAAGAACCTGAGAACGTTGATGTTTTAAATGGCAAAGCACGACCGATAGTTCAGAAACTTACGCTTGAAGATTATTTATCTCTCCCACACTCTCAAAACCTCCACGAAGCGGAACATCCTAGCTTATGGCCTGAAGAACATAAGTACTCCGGACATCACTGGGGTATGTCAATTGATCTTTCTGCATGCACAGGATGTTCTGCTTGTGTTATTGCTTGTACAGCAGAAAATAATATTCCGGTTGTAGGAAAAGATGAAGTATACAGAAATCGTGAACTTACTTGGATTCGCATCGATCGATATTACGATGAAGAAAATGGTGACCTAAGTATTTCACACCAGCCGATGATGTGTCATCACTGCGATAACGCACCTTGCGAAACTGTCTGCCCTGTACTCGCAACTGTTCACAGTGAAGAAGGATTGAATCAACAAGTTTATAACAGATGCGTTGGAACGCGTTACTGTTCGAATAACTGTCCTTATAAAGTTAGACGGTTCAATTGGTTTGATTATGAACATCAGGATGAAATGCAAAAGTTAGTTTTGAATCCCGATGTTACAGTCCGCGAAAGAGGAATAATGGAAAAATGCAGCTTCTGCATTCAGAGAATTCAAGAAGCTAAAATTAAAGCAAAGATTGAAGGAATTGAATTGAAAGATGGAGACATACAGCCCGCATGTCAGCAATCATGTCCAGCACAAGCAATAAAATTTGGTGATATGAACGATAAGGAAAGCGTGATATCAAAACAGATGAATGACTCAAGATATTATCGAGTACTTGACGAATTAGGAATTCGGCCTTCTGTCGGATACTTGAAATATGTTAAAGACTGTAATCAAGAGGAGAAAGTTAATGGCTGAAAATTATTCGGTACTTCGAAAACCTCTTATACTTGGCGACAAAACTTATTCAGACGTTACTCGAGATGTTTCTGCCCCCTTTGAAAGAAAATCCTCAACAGCTTGGTGGATAACTTTTTTTGCTGCTGTTTCAATGTTGATAGTTGGAATAGTTGCAACAACTTATCAGATTCAAACCGGGATTGGAACCTGGGGTTTGAATAATACTGTCGGCTGGGCATTTGATATAACCAATTTTGTTTTTTGGATTGGTATTGGTCACGCAGGAACATTGATCTCGGCAATCCTTTTTCTTTTCAATCAAAAATGGAGAACGTCTGTTAATCGTTCTGCAGAGGCGATGACTATTTTTGCCGTAATCTGCGCGGGAATATTTCCAATCATTCACATGGGCCGGCCCTGGCTTGCGTTTTGGGTCATTCCATACCCAAATTTGCGAGGACCTTTATGGGTAAATTTCCGCTCGCCGCTTGTATGGGACATGTTTGCAATCAGTACTTACTTTACTATTTCGCTTGTGTTTTGGTATGTTGGATTGATCCCGGATCTTGCTACGATCCGAGATCGCACTGCATCAAAACTAAAAAAATTCTTCTTTGGGTTTTTCAGTCTTGGCTGGAATGGTTCGAATAAAACTTGGTCACGGTATGAAACTGTTTACATGCTGCTTGCCGGGCTTGCAACTCCATTAGTTGTTTCAGTTCACACAATAGTGAGCTGGGATTTTGCGACATCTGTAATTCCTGGCTGGCATACAACGATCTTCCCTCCGTATTTTGTTGCCGGGGCAGTCTTCTCAGGCTTCGCGATGGTGCTTACACTAATGCTGATTGTCAGAAAAGTTTTCCACTTTGAAGATTACATAACAACTAAGCACATTGAATCGATGTGCAAAATTATTATCGCTACCGGCGGAATAGTCGGATTAGCTTATGCAACTGAATTTTTTATTGCACTCTACAGCGGCAATCCGTATGAGAAGTTCACTTTTATTAATCGTGCATTAGGACCTTTTGCGTGGGCTTACTGGATAATGGTGTTTTGCAACATTGTCATACCTCAATTATTCTGGTGGAAGAAAATTCGAACGAATATGATTTTAGTTTTCATTCTTTCGATTTTCATAAATGTTGGAATGTGGTTCGAAAGGTTTGTAATTATCACAACATCGCTTACACGCGATTTTTTACCTGGAAGCTGGGCAAGTTATATTCCGACTTCAATTGAAGTTGCAACTTTAGTTGGAAGCTTCGGATTGTTTTTCACACTCTTTCTTTTATTTGCTCGGTTTCTTCCAATGATCTCAATTGGAGAGATAAAAGGTGTTTTGAATTATGGAAAAAATTCTCAAGGAGGCAGCAAATGACTAGACGACTTTTCATCAGCTACTTTGAGAATGAAAAAGATATTTTGAGCGCAACCAAAGCTGCACGTGAAAATGATTTTGAAATTCTCGATGTATATACTCCATATGCCGTACACGGATTAGACGATGCGATGGGATTAAAACCTTCACGACTGCCTTGGATCTGTTTGGCTCTCGGATTGTTTGGAGCGATAGCTAAGTTGTGGTATCAAATATGGACTTCCGCAACGAGCTGGCCAGTGAATGTCGGAGGTAAGCCGCTTCGGTCAATTCCTGCTTTCGTTCCGGTAACATTTGAAATAATGGTTTTATTTGCCGGCGTTGGAACTGTTTTGACTTTCATCATCATCAGCAAACTGCGACCCGGAAAGAAACCAAAAACATTGTATAAACACGTAACTGATAATCGATTTGCTTTAGCTCTGGTTCAATCCGATGCACGATTTGAGGTTGAGCATGCAAAAAAAATATTCTCTTCGTTCAATGCAGTTGAATTTGAAGAAAAGTTGGAGAAAGAGGAGAATTAAGATGTCTCGAGTATCGATAAATGTTTCATTAATTCTGATTCTCATTTTGCTTGTTGCTGGAACGATTTTCGTCAAACGTGATTTTACACATCGAAATACAGAGATGCTTCCAGGAATGATAAATTCGGTTCCTTACAATTCATTTTCACCAAATAAAAATTTTCCAGATGGAAAAACGCTTCAAACACCAGTTGAGGAAACTTCTGTAAAAGGATTTGAAAAGCTTCATTACGGCTCGGCAGCAGAAGAGGCGGTTCGGGCTGGAGATGAATTAAAAAATCCATTTTCCATCGATAGTGTAGAACTTGTGGATGAAGGATCAAAGCAATTTTCAATTTATTGTTCACCATGCCATGGTTCTTCCGGAAATGGTGATGGAAAAATCGTAATGCAAGGATTTCCTCCTCCGCCATCTTTATTTGCGGAGAGAGCAGTCAAAATGAAAGATGGACAAATATTTCACATAATTACTTATGGACAAGGAAATATGCCTTCACTTGCATCGCAAGTTTCAACAGAAAGCCGCTGGAAAACAATTCTTCATGTTAGAGATTTGCAGAGAAAACAAGCTTTAGCAGGAGGTGTTAAGTAATGCATCATTTCAGCGCAATTAAATTCAACCCTTCTCCAAATTTGATGCGCAATTTAAAAATTATAATAGCAATCGGAACCGCAATTTTTCTTATCGGATTATTTTTTGAGCCGCAGAGAAGCTGGGCGAACTTGCTTCTAGCAAATTATTATCTAATAAGTCTCGGTTTAGCAAGTGTAATTTTCATCGCATTTTTATCAGTATCAAATGCGGGATGGGGAACTGCGATCCGTCGTGTGCCTGAGGCGATGACAAGTGTATTAAAATATTCCGCAGGAATAATGTTGATATTGTTTTTAAGTCTTCATTCACTATATGAATGGACGCATAAAGAAGTCGTTGCCCAAGATGCAATCCTGCAGTCAAAAACTTTTTGGCTGAATGAAACTTTCTTTATTGCGAGGACCATTTTCTTTCTCGGGCTTTGGATTTTAATGACGCATTATCTTGTTAAGTATTCGAGAAAGCAAGATCAGACCGGCGATATTCAGCTTACACAAAAAAGTAAGAAGTTGTCAGCCGGATTTATAGTTGTTTTCGCATTGAGCTTTTCATTTTTTAGCTTCGACTGGATAATGTCGCTCGAACCGCATTGGTTCAGTACCATTTTTGCAGTTTATAATTTTTCGGGATTGTTTTTGAATGGACTTGCAGCAATAACAGTTGTTGCAATATTGTTACGCCGCTTGGGACCGTTTCAAGAAATTTTAACTCAAAAGCATTTGCACAATCTCGGTAAATTGATTTTTGCATTTAGTACTTTTTGGATGTATATCTGGTTCAGTCAATACCTATTGATCTGGTATGCAAACATTCCCGAGGAGGTGACATATTTTATTCATCGTGAATCGGGAAGCTGGGGAGTATTTACACTCGTGAATGTTTTGTTTAATTGGGTTATACCGTTTGTACTTCTACTTCCAAAAAGAACTAAAGTGAACGAAGGATTATTATTTAAGATTTGTATAATATTAATGGCAGGTCATTGGATTGATCTATACTGGATGATTCTGCCGCCGTTTATGAAAACTTCCCCGTTGTTTAGTGTATGGGAAGTCGGTCCGATGGCTGCCTCTATTGCTGCATTCTTTTATTTAACTTTTCGTACATTTGCAAAAGGAAATATTATCCCGATAAAAGATCCATATCTTATTGAAAGTTTGGATCATCATTAAAAAGCGATCTTTGAAAATATCTCCGAGTTTTTTGACCTAAAGCATCAATGCAATGGTCGATTAACCGATGAGTCTAAGGACTCTTCCGATGAAAATCGGTAAAGGGTAAAATTGGAAACGATTGTACCTCCCGGCTTGTCCGCCGTAGGCAGGCTTGCCCGCCGTAGGCAGACTTGTCCTGACCGGACGTGGAAAGGAGAATTAATTAATTTTTATCATAACCCTGTTCCACGAAAACAGGGTTTTTTGTTTCGTTGTGATCAGGTACGTCAGTGCGATCTTTGTGCTGAAGTTTTTAATAGAACACTGATCCGTTAGCCAACGGACACAGACCTGCTTGCAGCAGGCTAGTTAAACAGATAATCACAGTTTGGAGATCGATATGACTGAATATTTACATAAAGAGTTAACAGAAAAAATAATAAATTGTTTTTATAAAGTGTACAACACGTTAGGATTCGGATTCCTCGAAAAAGTTTATGAGAATAGTCTTTCAATTGAATTGAGAAAAATTGGATTAAACGTCGAAGCTCAAAAATCTATTAAAGTGCATTACGAAGGAAACCTTGTTGGAGATTATTACGCTGACTTAATCGTTGAGGATTTAATAATACTCGAATTAAAAGCTGCAGATGCTTTAGTTGAAGAAAACGAATTACAATTAATCAATTACTTAAAAGCAACTGATAAAGAGATCGGCTTATTACTTAATTTCGGAAAGCAGCCAGAAATTCGACGAAAAATATTTACTAATGATAAAAAGAAAATAAAATCAGTGTGAATCTTGTCTAATCAGTGTCCGTTAGCTAACGGATCTGTGTGCTATCAATCTTCATAGAACACTGATGACACAGACCTGCTTGCAGCAGACAAGTCAGACAGATGATCGCAGATAAATCGATACTAATTTACTTGATATAAGAAAGGAGTTAGAGAATGTCACAAATACCAAAGCGTTATAAAAAATTTATGGAAGATTATCCGCAAGTTGGAAAATCGTATGAACAGCTTGGCGATGCAGTTCATAATGCCGGTCCGCTTGATGAAAAAACACGCGCACTCATAAAACTTGCGATATCAACCGGTGCAAGATTAGAAGGAGCTGTACATTCCCACGTAAGGAAGGCAATTAAATCGGGAGCGACAAAAGAAGAAATGCGTCATGTTGCATTGCTTTCACTTCCAACAATTGGCCTGCCTTCAATGATGGCAGCATTGAGCTGGATTGATGATATAGTCGGAGAAGAGTAATGTTAACGAATCTTTTTGAACTATTAATCTCATTTATAAAAGTCGGCTCGTTTTCATTTGGCGGTGCTTATTCATTAATTCCTTTGATAGAAAGAGAAGTCGTAAAGAATCACGAATGGTTAACTAATGAAGAATTTCTAAAAGTCCTTGGCATGGTAGAAGTTTTTCCGGGAGCGATCTCAATTAAATTTGCAACATATACCGGTTATAAAGTCGCTGGAGTAATGGGAGCTGTTGCAGCAAATCTCGGAAATATGATAATGCCGGCAACGATTATTATGGTCGCAGCGTATTTTCACTCCCAGTTTGAAAAAAATGAATATGTAATCAAAGCCTTCAACGGGATAAAATTCGCAATTGTTGGAATGATAGCCGCGATAATGTATCAATACGCAGTAAAGAATTTTGTTGATGTGAAGACTTTATCGTTTTTAATTCTTGGAGCATTGTTGATTTTAGCTTTTAATCTTCATCCGGCTTATGTTGTAATAATTGCTGGAGTGTTGGCAGTAGTTTTATTGTAAAATTAGGAATGTAGATTCATAAAGATTCCATCCCGATATATCGGGATGGAATCTTTTTACCACATTAAATAATGAAACTAATAGACCGTTTTAATAGAGTTCATGATTATCTTCGGATTTCGCTCACAGACAAGTGCAACCTCAACTGCATTTATTGCAATCCGAGAAGCTTAAAGCGTTCGCTGCTTCATCAAAATGAACTGCTGAGTTACGAAGAGCTTTTAAAATTAATTCGAATTTTTCTACAGAGTTTTGATGTGAAGAAAATAAGATTCACTGGAGGGGAACCGCTTGCAAGAAAAGACATTCTTCAATTTTTTGAAAAAGTCTGTTATCTGAAAAAAGATTATGACTTTGAAATAGGCATGACTACGAATGGAACACTGCTCGAAAAAAATCTCGATGCATTAAAAAAATGCGCCCTCAACAAGCTTAACATAAGTCTCGATTCATTAAACCGAGAAAAGTTTTCGGCTATAACCGGAGAAGACAAACTTCATTCTGTTATTCGTGCTGTTGAAAAAGCACTTATTCTTGGTTTCTATCCATTGAAATTGAATGCTGTGATTATAAGAAATATAAACGACAATGAAATTCTAGATTTTGTTGAATTTGTAAAAGATAAAAACATCAACCTTCGATTTATCGAGTTCATGCCCTTTACTAATAATGCTTGGAGCAAAGATGGATTTATCTCTTCATCTGAGATCAGAAATATTATCGAACAGAAATATCAATTAAGAACTTTAGATGAAAAACTAAGCTTGGTTTCAAAAGATTATGAAATAATAGGTCATAAAGGCAAGGTCTGTTTCATTAGTTCAATATCAGATCACTTTTGTGACAGGTGCAACAGGCTGAGAATTACTGCAAAAGGAAAAATGAAACTTTGCTTGTTTTCAAATAGCGAAAATGAAATTGATTTTCGAAAAATTTTCAGAGAAAAAAAACTTAGTCAAAATGAAATTGAAGAAAGAATAATATCTGCATTGCAAATGAAAGAAGAAAAACATTCCGACATTGAATCGTTGAATCGAATCGATCAAAATGAAATGATCGGCATTGGAGGATAAAGATGAAAAAATTATCTCACGTTGATTCAAAGGGGAAAGCAAAGATGGTCGATGTTTCAAATAAGATTGAAACTTTCCGCACAGCTGAAGCTTATGCTGAAGTAGAGCTTTCAAAAAAAGTATTTGAAGCGGTAAGAAGAAATAAAATTGAAAAAGGAGATGTGCTTACTGTTGCAAAGCTTGCTGGAATCCAAGCAGCAAAAAAAACTGCTGAGTTGATCCCGCTTTGCCATAATATTTTCATCTCTTTTGTGGATGTTGAATTAAAATTGAACTCGAAAATAAATAGAGTTGAAATTCATTCGTATGCATCAACAAATTCTGTAACTGGAATTGAGATGGAAGCTTTAACCGCAGTAAGCATCGCCGCATTAACAGTCTATGACATGTGCAAAGCTTTGGATAAATCTATCTTAATAAAAGAAATAAAACTTCTCAGTAAGACTGGAGGAAAGAGTGGAGATTACAAGCGAGTCTCATCGTCATTCCCGCGTAAGCGGGAATCTCCCTTTCCTGAAAAATGAAAAACTATTTTGTTTACATATTAGCCAGTAAGAAAAACGGTACACTTTATATTGGAGTTACAAACAATTTAATCCGCAGAGTTTATGAACACAAAGAAGGTTTAATTGAAGGATTCACAAAGAAATATAATGTCAAAAAATTAGTTTATTATGAAATACATAATGATATCAGAAATGCTATACAAAGAGAAAAACAAATGAAAAAGTGGTATAGAGAATGGAAGATTGACTTAATTGAAAAAGAGAATCCAAATTGGGACGATCTATATCCAATATTGATTAAGTGATTTGTTTGGATATGGATTCCCACTTTCGTGGGAATGACATTTTGAAGTATTAAAAAAATAGTGAATAAAAATGAATTCGATTTTTGATTCTAAAATGGATGGAAAAATCGTTGCAATCTCCATCAGCAAGAAAAAAGGAATTCCAAAGACAAACATCCAATCTGCGAAGCTGATTGAAAACTTTGGAATAGAAGGAGACATACACGGCGGCGATTGGCACAGACAAATTAGCTTCCTCGCACTCGAGAGTATCGAGAAGATGAGAGAAATGGGCTTGCCGAATCTTCGTCCTGGTGCTTTTGCGGAGAACATCACCACAGAATTTATCTCAATTCCCAACTTAAATGTTGGTGATAGAGTAAGGATCGGAACAAATGCTGAACTTGAAATAACACAGATTGGAAAAGAATGTCACACAAGATGCGGTATTTATTATAAGGTTGGTGACTGTGTAATGCCGCGAGAGGGAATTTTCGCTAAAGTAATCCGCAGTGGTAATATTTTTGTTAATGATGCAGTAACAGTTATTTGTAAACCAAATGAGAATTAGATGATCAGTTACGAAGAAGCTAACAAGATCATCGCGAAAGAATTTTCCAAATTAGATCTGGAATTAGAAGAAGTACCACTTCTCGAATCACTTAATCGTGTTCTTGCCGAAGATGTAATCGCTGATGTGAACTTGCCGCCATTCAACAATTCTGCAATGGATGGATATGCAATTCGCTTCAATGAGAAAATCAAAGAGTGGAAAATTATTGGAGAGATCGCAGCGGGAAAATATTCACAATTTGTAATTAACGAGCATTCTGCAGTTAGAATCATGACTGGAGGGAAATTACCCGATAACTGCGATACAATAATTCCAATCGAAGATGTTGATGAAGAAGAGGGAAAAGTTTCGCTCAAGCCTGAAGTGAAGATCAAAAAAGGAAATCACATTCGCAGGACCGGAGAGGACTTGAAAAAGGATGAAACAGCAATCAAAAAATTCACTATGCTCAAACCTCAGCATTTAGCAGTCGCAGCTTCGTGCGGAAAATCTAGGTTGAAGATCTTTCGAAGATTAAAAATCGGTGTGCTAGCTACCGGCGATGAGTTGATATCGATAAGTGAAACTCCAACAGAAGATAAAATACGAACCTCAAACTCATTTTCAATCTTATCCCTCGCAAAAGAAATGAACATGGAAGCAGTTGACTTAGGTTTAGCAAAAGACTTTCAAAAAGAGATAAAAGAAAAAATTACCAGTGGTCTCAAACAAAATATTGATGTTCTGATCACAACCGGAGGAGTATCTGTAGGCAAGTATGATCTTATGCAAGAATTTTTTTCAGAGCTTGGAATCGAGAAAAAATTCTGGCGAATGAACATAAAACCTGGCAAACCGATTTACTTCGGTGTGTTGAAAAATTCAGATAGGACAACTCTCGTTTTCGGACTGCCGGGCAATCCAGTTTCTTGTTTTGTCGGCTTCCTGGTTTTTATAAAAAATAATATTGAAAAGTTCTATAGAGCAGAGATAAATCGCAACCTAATCGCAAAACTCCAAAACAAATTAAAGAAGAAGGACAGCAAGCGTCATTTTATGAGGGGAATTGTATCTCAAAGTGCAAAAGGAGATTGGATTGTGACGTCAGAGTTTACACAATCCTCAAGTAATCTTGTGGAAACAAGCCGTGCAAATTGCCTGATTGTGGTTGAGGAAAACAGAATCAATCCCAAAAAAGGGGAGATGGTTGAATGTATTCTGATATAACCGGGATAATCCTCTCCGGCGGAAAAAGTACACGAATGGGAGAAAACAAATCTCTTCTCATGCTGAATGGAAAAACCATTATTGAGCATGTCGTAGAAAAAATGCGGGGACTTTTCTCGAAAGTAATTCTAATAACAAATCAGCCGGATGAATATGGATTTCTTGGAATTGAAATGTTTGAAGATGTGTTTAAGTTTAAAGGTCCATTGGCTGGAATACATTCGGGCTTAGTTAATTCGCGAACCGAGAAGAATTTTGTTATCTCCTGCGATCTTCCATTGATGACAAAAGAAATGATAATATTCATAGTTGATCACAAAATAGAGAAACCAATTACTGTTACTAAAGCGGACGGCTTTATCCAACAATTGTGCGGCGTCTATGCTAAAAAGTGCATTCCGATATGTGAAGAATTGTTAGCTAAAGAAGAACCGACACCGCGGCACGGAAGTGTACATAAATCTAAATGTAAGGTACTGCAATTACTCGAAATCGCTGATGCGGAAATTCTGGATGCAGAAAAAATCCCGTGCTATCAACATGGAATGTTCCTCAATATGAACAGAAAAGAAGACTATGAGAAAGCAATTGCCGAAATGAATAAAGAAGTCACTCCGAAAAAAACTTTGTGAACTTTAGTGCCTTTGCGGCAAACAAAGTTACTTCATTAAAATCATTTTTTTTGTTTCAACGTGCGATCCGGCACGAAGCTGGTAGAAGTAAATACCACTCTGTAATGGAAAATGGTCCGTCAGCTGACGGATGGAAAATGGAAAATGGTAATTTCCAGGTTCTTTTACTTCGTCGATCAGATTAGCAACTTTCCTTCCCAATAGATCATAGACTGTCAATGTAACGTGCTCTCGACTGGGTACTATGTACTCAATAATGGTTTCCGGATTAAATGGATTTGGATAATTTTGTTTGAGCTCAAACTTAAATGGCATATTTCCGGCGTCCGAAACACTTGTTGTGCTGCTTTCAGTTTTAAAATTTAAAATAAATGGATCGCCTGGAATTCCGTCATTATTCCCATCGATTGGAGTTCCTCCAAGAGATTTTGCCGTTGCTGCAATTGTTAGTACATAATTTGTATTATAACTCAATAAAGGATTAGGTGTAAATAACAGCATCGTGCTTCCGGCCGTCCAGGTAAAATTTCCTTTAGCAGCCGGCGACATTGAAAAAGCCAATCGCACAGATGCAGTATCCATTGGACGTGAAAACCTGATTCCGATTAAATTGTTTACTTTAAAAGCGGTATCGCCAGGCAGCGGCTGTGTTTGAGTTATTGTGGGCGGCGTTCCAATGAATAAAGTTCTATCAAGAAAATGCAGTCCGCTTATTGCAACTGTTTGATTGACTGTATCTTTTCCGTAATTCGGCGTTTCAAAAACCACTTTGTGACTGCCGGGAGGAACTCTATCAAACAAATAATAACCGTTGTTATAAGAATCTCCGTTGTAAACAATATCCGCGGGAAGTAATTTTACTCTCGATTGATTTTTGGGTTTACCGGTTTCAGAATCGGTTTGAATCCCTGCGATAAATCCAAGCGAGTCGAATGGAATGTTGTAATATTCAAGATAACCTCTCAGCAGTCCATAAGCTTCCATTTTTCTGTAGTGATTGTTCATAAGACGTCTCGTCTCAGGATAATAATCATGAAACGATCCTTCCGATAAAGTTCCGGGCATCAATAAAGGTTTTAGCACACCGAGATTAAATCCACCGCTTGGTCCTCCGTAAAAAGTATAATCAAGTCTAACGTAGTAAGTTGAAGTTCTGTTATTTGCTTTGATGTGTTTCCCAAGCTTGCCTGCCATGGTAAGCGCTTCGGGGAAAGCCGGCTGACGAGTTGAAATGTTTTCTTTAATAAGCATCAAAGTATAATTAGTTCCGGTATTTGTTCCGCCGGTTGCATTGCTATGAATTGAGTTGAACCAATGAACATTATTTGCATTTGCGATTGCAGCACGAGCTGAAAGACTCGGCTCGTCATTATCGTTTGGATAATAGTTTGTGTATCGAGTAAGAATAACCCATCCCCCTTTTTCTTCGATCATTGGTTTTAACAGAAGAGCTTTTTGAAAATTACTTTCGGATTCCCAGAAATTGATCCCGGGATCTGGAACTACGTGCCGATCATTTGCAGGATTATTTCCGCCATGACCTGGATCAATACAAAATTTCAATCCGCTTAAGTCGGTCCTTTGAGCAAATGAAATCGAAAAGAAAGTCAGAAGCAGAAGAGCAGAATTAATAGTTTTTTTCATCATTTCATTTCCTTCCTAATAACCGTTTTGTCTTCATATTGAATAATAAAAATTTCTCCGTTCATAGAGTTGCAGATAATTTTGTTTTCAGTAGGAGAGACATTTGGATTCATTTCTGTTATAGTTGTGGAGTTTGTCAGCTTTACAGTATTATTTCCATCTGCCGTGACTGCCATAATCTCTGATGAAAGAATATTATGTCCATCGTCTTTGTCATCCATGTAAATAAGCCATTGCCCATCGCGAGACCAAACTGCTGCATTTCGTTTCCCGAGCTGTGAAATAATATTTCCGTTAAGATCGGAGATGAATGTTCCTCGGTCAGATTCATAAGCAGCAATTTTCGTTTTGTCAGGCGAAAGAGCCGGCCAAATGTAGCTTCCATTCCGGAATGGATCGAGCAGGATTTTTATCCCGTTTTTGTTCAGTGCAATTTTAGTATTCTCAATTCCCAAAATCGATATTTCCTTTTGCGAGGTTCTTGGCGTTAGATTTTTTGTTTGATCGCAATCGGAAAACGTTACGCCGGATTTTGTAAATGTCGGAGTTGATAGATTGTCCCCTTTAGCGAATGAAGCGGCTTTGCCGGTTTTCAGGTTGAGAGAAATGATCTCTTGAACTCTTTCAAGACTTCCGGTTGGGTAGGAAGTTTTACGGTATGCGATTTGACTGCCATCCTTAGAAACAGCAAATCCATATCCTGATCCTTGATCCGATGTAATCTTCCGGGTTTGTTTTGTTTCAAATGAATATTCCCAAATTCCACTGTAAGAAAAATTTGTGAAATAGATTTTCTTTCCATTTGGCGAGAATATTGGAGCGTTCCATTCTTCAGAGCCGGAAATTGGTACACGTTCAATCTTTGTTGCAGTTAGTTGTCCATATGAGTAACCAATAGTTAAAATTAAAAAGAAAACCATGTATTTCAATACAATCTTCATCGCTAATCCTTTCGGCGAAATTTATCTCAAGAACTTTTTATAGGTCTAATTGACCTATTTCAACCGCAAGTTAATAATCTATTTGCTTTCAGAAAAGGAAAACCGATGGGGGAATAATATTTTTTCTTGAACCAAGATTTATATTGCATTGAGAAACTTTAATCGTTTAAATTTTTGTATTCAATTAAAACCTGACATCATTTTTTGAGCATAATTTCAAATCGATCAATTACCTGAATCTCAGTTCCCATAACAGTAATTGAACCTTCTTTCGGGAATGCTCCATAAGTGATTGCTTCAACACGATCATCAAAAACTTTGAACAGAACATAATTGAAAGCTTTGCGCCCGACAAAATCTTTTGATACCTGTGAATTTTCGTTTGGTCCATAGTTGTAGTTCAAAGCTTTGTAATAAGGGACTGCATCGTTATAGATCAATTCTTGTCCGAAACGTTTTTGTTCCGGGTTGTCGCCGAATTTTGGATTGAATTCGTACAATGGTGCACCCGAGCTTCCCGCGCTGATTTGATAAACTCCATTTACCGATTGCCGACCGTAACTGTGCTCGTGACCGTTAATATATGCAGTCACATTGTATTTAGAAAGAATTTCCCAGAAACGGTTTCGTTGAACTAAGTACCAGTGTTTTGAAATATCTTCGATTGCGTTGATATTCCATCCAAGATTTGGCAGTCCGTCTCGAAGATGTCCGCCTATCGGAAAAGCAGGCTCGTGGCTTATGACAAAAATATGTTTTATGCCGCGTAACTTTGCCTGGTTCAAATTTTGTTCAAGCCAATCTAAATGTTTGATGTAATGTCTGTCCGGCTTGTCGTCTGTTGTATCGGCTAAATCGCCGTAGTGCCATCGGTCGCTTGTCATAAAAACAAAGTGTGAATTATCATAATCGAATGAATAAGTCAATCCTTTTTCATCGTCTGGTCCATTCATAAAAACATCTGGAAAAAGTTTTCTGAAATTATTTTCATCGTCCCTGTGCTGAACTTCGTGGTTTCCGACTGTCAGCCATACTTTTGGCCAGATCATATTGGGATTATTATAGATAGGAGACATGACCTCTTTCCAGTATTGAAGCTGAGAGAAAGTCAAATTCGGATCGAATCTATTTCCGGCGACCATATCACCGCCAAACAGAACGAACTTAGCATCTTTTTGGTTTTCGACTATATGATTTACAATCGCTGAAAGTACCGGTTCGTTTACTCCGTTATTGCTGCCTCGGCTGTCTGACATAGCGATGAACTCAAATCTTTGAGCAAAAGTGAACGAAAAAAATATTGTGAATTGAATTAAAGTCAAATAAAATCTGTGCATTAAGTATCCTTTATAGATTATAACAAAGTGTGACAAAGTTAAGATGATTTTTCCAATTATAGAAAATTTTTTGAATAATAATACTCCTTTCGTTCATCCGAAGTGAAGGGGTAAATTGACTCTTTGCAAGCGAAATATTTTTTGTATTTTTGCACTCACTATGCTGAACATTTCGAAGTCTCTCGCTTTCTTATTTATTTGTTTTCTCATCTTTTTTCTGTCAGAAGGTATTGGTCAGAAGAGGATCACCGCGGTTGAAATCTCTAATCCGCCATTGATCGATGGTCTGCTCTCTGACACTGTGTGGAATTTTGCGTTCTCAAATTCAGATTTTCTGCAGCAGGAACCGAAAGCTGGCGAGAATCCGACATTCAAAACTGAAATAAGAATTCTCTACAACAAAGAAAATCTTTATCTCGGAATAATGTGTTACGATCCTGAACCGGATAAAATTATTGCACGCGAATTAAAGCGCGACGGCAATCTGCGCGGCGATGACAACATCATGCTGATATTTGACACTTTCAATGACGATCGAAATGCTTATTGGTTCGGTACAAATCCGCTCGGAATGAGAGACGACGCACTCCTTTTCGGATTTGATTTTCGAAGCTTCAATGAAGATTGGAACGGGCTTTGGGATGTTCGTTCAGCCGTCACCGACAGCGGCTGGAGTGCAGAATTTGTTTTTCCGTTTTCAACTTTTAAGTTTCACGATAAGAACGAGCAGACTTGGGGATTTAATTTAATGAGGCAGATTCGAAGATTGAACGAACAGGTGATTTGGTCGGCAGTTGGAAAGAATCTTGGATTATTTAGAATTGCATTTGCCGGCGACATTGTCGGAATTAAAAATATTAAACGCGGCAGTCCGATTTATATAAAGCCGTTCTTAACCGGCGGAATTCAAAAAAGTGAAGCGGATTCGAAAACCATTCTGGAACCTGGACTGGATATCAAATACGGGATTACACAAAATTTTTCTTTTGATTTAACTTTCAATACTGATTTTGCGCAAGTAGAATCAGACAGAGCAAGAATCAATCTGACACAATTTCCACTCTTCTTTCCAGAAAAGCGTGAATTCTTTCTTGAGAATGCAAACGTATTCGATTATACATTTGGTGCAAGAAATAATTTGTTTTACAGCAGGCGAATTGGAATTAGTAACCGCGTTGAAATTCCAATTCTTGCCGGGGCAAGACTTATTGGCAGAATGGATAATATCGAACTCGGTGTGATGAACATTCAAACTGAGAAACGAGGTACAGAGCCAACTACGAATTACGGTGTCTTAAGAATGAAATACGATCTCTTCGAACAATCTTATGCCGGATTTATTTTTACGAATAAGATCTCAAAAAATAAGTTCAATCGTGTTTATGCTGGAGATTTTAATTTCACTTTCAGTGAAATATTCGGCGATCAGACTATGACTATTGGCGGCGGAGTGATGAAGTCTGATGAAACCGACGGCGGAAAAAATTCTTGGGGGAGCAAGTTCTTCATTAACTATCCAAACGACCTGATCAATTTTTTTACAAGCCACAGATATGCACAGAAAGATTTTAATCCTGGAATCGGGTTTATGTACAGGACGGGATTTCAATCTCTTGTTTTTAATACAAAGGTTTCTCCAAGAATCAATTGGAATGGAATAAAAAGATTGAACTTCGAGCCGGTTGAGTCTGATATTTATTGGAATGACAAAGGGGAGCTTTCGGTCGTAAGAGCAAGCTTTGTACCTTTTGGCTTCTCTACAAATGCCGATGACAATTTTGAATTTGAAATCAACCGTAAATTCGATTTTATAGAAAGCGATTTTAAAATCTTTGATACAACTGTGATCCCAATAGGAAAATACTGGTACACAAGCTATGAACTTGACCTAGAAACATCACGCAGCAGAAAAATTTTTGGAGGGATTGAGTTTGTTAATGGAAATTATTTCACCGGCAAGATTAGGTCATTTTCAACGAACATTTCGACAATATTAAGCAAGCATTTATCCATCTCGGCTGATTTCGAGACTAACACAATAAAATTACGTGAGGGGACGTTCACTACGAACGAGTTTGGTTCAAGCTTACGATATGATTTTTCAACGATGTTATACTCTTCTGTCTTTGCACAGTGGAATAATGATGAAAATGAAATAAATATAAACTATCGACTAAATTGGCAGCCAAAGATTGGAAGTGATTTTTATCTCGTTGTGAATCAATTGCTTTCAACGGAAGGAAAACTTCGCACTAAAGATTTTGCAATTCTCGCAAAGCTGGTTTGGCTTTTTGTGATTTAGAAAGCAGAAAAAAGGATGCCATCTCAAGACAGTAGGTAAAAGATTCCATCCGTCAGAGTCTGTTGCAGAACGATCAATATATAAGAAGAATACATCAAAACTG
>CAZNDS010000017.1:0-24001 GCA_964571865.1 uncultured Ignavibacteriaceae bacterium
ACATCAACCGATAATGGTATCACTTGGTCTGCACCATCGATTATATTTAGTGCTTTAATCCTTCAAAATATATCATTAACACAAGCGGCTAACTATCTCTGGGTCTGCTATAATCGAGGGTCAAATATATATTATATAAAAAGCAGTAATGACGGTTTAACGTGGAGCTCTCAGTACACAATTCTTTTTTCGGTAGGAGAGAATTATTTTCCATCGATTTACGAAGGGACGGCCGGGAAGCTGTTTGCAGTTTATCAAGTTAAATCTAGCGGTAATTTTAATATTGTTCAAAGATCCAGTGTTGATGGCGGAATAACTTGGTCCGATCCGATCATCATTTCTGACAGTGGATTAGATGAACTCAACCCTGTGATTCACCGCGATCAAAATGGTGTTTTATGGCTGGTTTATAATATTCTTAATTCAACTCCATTTACCGATATATTTCAATCTGATATTATTTACAGAAAAAGCATCAATCAGGGAGAGTCGTGGAGTTTGCCAATTCAATTTACAAAATACGTTAACGATGATTTTTGCCGCGGTGTGACCGGCATCGGTAGTTTCCCGTTTATTGTGTTCTTCACCAAGAGATATTCAACTGTAAATTCTGATATCGCATCAGGATATTTAGATTTGTCTATTGATACTCTGCCTCCGCCGGCTATTTACAGAGTAACTACAGGTACACCAAAGTACAGTCAAGCAATGATTGTGAGGGCATATGTCAGTGATGATGTCGGTATTTCGGATGTCAAAATCTTTCTAATGAACGGAAAGGTAATTCAGTTGCATGATGATGGCAGCCATTACGACAGCTTAGCTAACGATTTCATCTATGGTAACATAATTGAAACGGAAAACTTTGAATTCGAGAACATTTTTACCGCTAACAATTTGAAAATTCCGCTCAGTACAAATGGCAGAGTTGGTGACCTCATCCCCAATATGGCAATATTGAAGTTTACATGTCGTGTAATGGATTCTGATAGTAACTTTGCCAACGACGTTCGGTATATTGATTTTGGTAATGGAGGAAAATTTGACGATATAGTTTTTTTATTCTCCGGCGGTTTTCTACTTTCGGGATATAGCAATAATTTTCTATGGACTAATGGTTCTGCTCCTGCGATGCGGGTTACAGACTATCAAGCCGGAATGGTAGGATCAAATTCCGGCGATCCGAAAAACAAAATTTATAAACTCAAAGCTTCTGATCCCCCTTTTGGTGCATCTTGGCAAGACTGGCGGGATGCCGTTTCGCTCGGAGCATATTTTTATGACGGCGATAACAATGGCCTTTATAATCCTGTCGATAAAAACTCAAACGGTATATGGGATACCGACGAAGACATGCCCGATATTTTGGGAGATGAGACATTTTGGTGCGTCTACAACGATGGAATCCCAATGAATCAAAGAAGATATAATGACGTCCCGCCGCAGGGGATAGAGATAAGGCAAACTGTTTTTGGAACGAAAAAAAATGTTAATCTTTCGAACGTCATTTTCTTTCGATACTCAATTGTAAATAAAGGGACTGTTTCCAATTCACTTGATAGTGTTTACTTCGCTGTTTTTACTGATCCTGATATTGGTGATTACACAAACGACTTAGTTGGATATGATTCGTCTATTTCCTCAGCATTTACCTATAATATTGGAATAGATGCGATCTATGGACCCATTCCTCCAGCATTTTTCATTAATATAATTCAAGGTCCGCCGTCGCATACAGGAAATCCCTCAGATACTGCCTATAATAATTTAGGGAAAAAATTAGGTATCAGAAAAATTGCTGGATATAAAAATGAAGTTCCGAAATCATTCACCCATTTTATAGTTTCATCCCAATCTCATAGTGAGCCGCATACAAGAACGGTGGCTCGATACAGAATGCTGGGATTGGATAATAACGGTATGAAAGTCAATCCATGTACATGGAGTTATGGAAGTGTATTTGGGGGAGTTGACTGCTCATCGCTCAATCCTTTGTTTATGTATTCGGGTGATCCGGTCACAAATGTTGGTTGGATTCAAACAAATCTATGCTGTGATATTAGAAAAATACTTTCCACAGGTCCTTTTAAGCTTGAGGTCAATAATCCCAAAGATATTATTATTGCATATTCGGTTGGAAGACAGTGGAATCATTTACAGTCGATTGTTCATGGCAGGGAAATTTCTCGCACTGCGATTAACGAGTATAAAAGTAATTTTGGCGTATTGACTAAGTTAGAAAGTGAAAATTTCTCAAATAAAATACCGAGTGAATTCAAGCTCTCTCAAAATTATCCGAATCCGTTTAATCCGAGCACAATGATCAGCTTTCAGCTATCAGCTGTGAGTTATGTAACGTTAAAGGTTTATGATATTCTCGGAAGAGAAGTTGCAACATTAGTCAACGAAGAATTAAAAGCTGGCGAGTACAATTATCCATTCTCAATCCGTCAGCTGACAGACAATTCTCCATTGACTAGCGGTATTTATTTCTACACTTTGCGTGCAGGTGAATTCAGCGAATCGAAGAAAATGGTAATTCTCAAATGAAAAATCTTAATATCGCTGAAACTACTGGAAATATTTAATTGTCTAAATTTCTTTAGCTAATTCCAAAAACCGCTTGTATGGAATTGCGACAAGACTTTCCGCATTGAACGCTCCATTCGAGAGACTTATCATTGATACTTTTGCCGCAGTCTCTTCATTGGGTGCTTCGTAAATATCAAGAAAGTCGTAATTACCAAGCAAGGCATAATGGGCTACGAATTTGACTTCAGGACATTTTTCTTTGACCTGATCAAGCCAATCTCTGCCAATTTTGGCTCTATCTTTCATCTGTTTTGTAATTTCTGGGGAAAGTTTGGTCATTAAAATGAATGTTTTCAATTTTATCTCCTCTTATTTATAACCGCTCATATAATATAATAATATAATAGATATTGAACAAAGATGAAATTTACTTGCTCGATTGCACAAAACCTTGACTTCATTGGCAATTTTTAATAAGTTTGCATCAGATTTAGCCATTTCCCGTTGAGTGGGAATGGCTAATTTTTTTTATCATTTAGTAATTATTTAGGTTCCGTATGGGAGATTTAGTTTATTTAACTAGAGAACGACTGCTTGAAATCGAGCAAGAAGTTAACAAATTGAAAACTGATGGAAGGCGTGAGATCGCACAAAAAATTGCTGAGGCACGCTCTCATGGCGATCTTTCTGAAAATGCCGAATATGATGCTGCAAAAGAAGAGCAGGGCTTATTAGAATTAAAAATTGTTAAGCTGGAAGGAACTCTGTCACGTGCTCAGGTCATTGATACTTCCAATCTTACAACAGATGAAGTTAGAATACTTAATAAAATCAAAGTTATAAATAAAAAAACCGGCAAATCACACTCATACCATTTAGTCTCTCCTGAAGAGGCCGATTACGATAATGGCAAGCTTTCAGTAACTTCACCAATCGGGAAAGAACTATTGGGAAAAAAACTCGGCGAAGTTGTAAAAGTAAATGTTCCAGCCGGAATAATGGAATTTGAAATTTTAGAAATCTCAAAATAATATTTAACCAAGCCATCTAATCGAATGGCATCACCAGAAGAATTTATCAGAATATGTTTTAATGAAGCCCTCAAAGGTAAAGGGAGAGTTTCACCCAATCCTTTATCCGGGGCGGTAGTAGTTAAGAATGGAAATATAATTTCCAAAGGATTTCACAAATCATTTGGTGGTCCGCATGCAGAAATTTCTGCACTTACGAAGGCAGGGAGTAAGGCAAAGCATTCAATCCTTTACTTAAATCTGGAGCCCTGTACACATTATGGAAAAACTCCTCCCTGTGCTGATGAAATAATAAAATCGGGAGTGAAAAAAGTTGTTGTCTCGATGCTTGATCCTAATCCTCTGTTTGAAGGAAAAGGAATCAGCAAACTTCGTAATCACGGAATACAAGTTGAAACGGGAATTCTTAAAGCTGAAGCAGAAAAGCTTAATAAGTTTGCAATAAAATACAATCAATCAAATATTCCTTACACAACGTTGAGAATCATCCGTTCATTGGATGATAAACTTACTTGCAGTGCAAAAGGGAAAAATAAATGGATTTGTCAGGAGACGAAGAACTTCATTTATGAATTGAGAAATGAATATGACGCAGTTCTCATTGGGAGAAATCTTGCAAGAATTGAAAATCCTTCTCTGAAAGTAAAACATGCAAAGCACAGACAACCATATCGAATTGTACTTGACACTAATTTGAGTTTACCTACAAACCTTCGATTGATTCGTGATGAGCATAGAGAGCTCACTGTTATCATTGCCGGCAGCCACATGGAAGGAAGTAAAAAAGGAGAATCTCTAGAGAAGAAAGGAATTCGAGTTGTTTACGCAAAGCGGAATCCCGACCAATTGCTCAATCTCGATTCAACTCTAACCGAACTTGGCAAGATGAATTTATCTTCTTTATTAGTCGAAGGGGGGAGACAATTATTTGCTTCGTTTATCAAGTTAAATCTGTTTGATGAGTTGAATAATATTTTGGTTCCAAAATTTGTTGGAAATGGATTTGAGTTCACCTTCACACTCGGAAAATTTGATGATGCAAGAAAGATAGGATTGAAATTCCATGCAACAGAAAAACTTGGAAATGATCTCTTATTGGTTTTGAAAAATGAAAATTCTTAATTCATTTATTTTTTCGATGTTTTTTTTATCTATTAATATTCTTCAGGGTCAAAATATGGAGACCAATTTATCCGAGCTTAAAAAAGATATTTTGAGTGAATTCAACTCGATAGAAGGAAAATTTGCATTCGCGTTTCAAGAGATCGGAAATCCATCGAATGAAATAAATGTAAATATAAATGAAAGTTTTCACGCAGCAAGTACTATGAAAACTCCGGTAATGATGGAAGTTTATAAGCAAGCAAATGAAGGGAAATTTCGATTAACTGATCCGCTATTTATAAAAAATGAATTTCACAGTATTGTTGACAGCTCAATTTATCATATGGAATTAACAGAAGATGGCGGCGAAGAACTTTATAAATTCATTGATAAAAAAAGAACTATTTATGAACTGGTCTATGATATGATAACCGTGAGCAGCAATTTGGCAACTAACATTCTTATTGAGTTAGTCGGTGAAAAAAATGTAACGGCTTCAATGCGTCAAATCGGTGCTGATAAAATAAATGTCCTTCGCGGAGTTGAAGATATTAAAGCTTATTATCTTGGATTAAATAATACAACTACTGCAGCTGATCTTTTAATTATTTTTAAATCAATTGCTGAGTGGACTTGGATTGATCCTAAAATTTGTGATGAGATGATAAGTATTTTATTAGACCAAAAGTTTAAAACAAAAATTCCAAAACTTCTGCCGGAAGAAGTTAAAGTCGCTCACAAAACCGGAAGTATCAGCAGAGTCGAACATGACAGTGGAATTGTTTTTTTACCGGATGGGAGAAAATATGTCATTGTTATACTTTCTAAAGAACTTAGTGATGTGAATTTGGGAAGCGATGTTATCTCTAAAGTTTCAAGAAAGATTTATGATTACATGCTTAAAACGAAGAGCCCGAATTGAAACGCTTGATTGAAAAAGTTCAGAAGTTTATTGTAAAACATGAGTTAATCGTAAAAGGTGATCATATTCTGGTTGCTTTGAGCGGAGGCCCGGACTCAGTTGCAATGCTCCATATTATAAATCAGTTCAAGAGGAAATTTAATCTCAAGATTTCAGCTGCGCACCTTAATCATTCGCTGCGTGGGAAAGATTCGGATGAAGATGAAAAGTTTGTCAAACGATTATGTAAATCACTTCAGATAGAGTTATTTACATTAAAAGTGAACGTGAAATCCTTTTCGAAGGTTCGAAAGATTGGTATTGAAGAAACTTCGCGAGAATTACGCTATGAATATCTAAATAAAATTAGCAAAGAAATTAAAGCAAATAAAATCGCAACTGCCCATACTGCCGATGACAATCTTGAAACTGTCCTTCTAAATATTGTCCGTGGAACCGGATTGAAAGGAATTTCCGGGATCCCGATAAAGCGCAGCAAGATAATCAGACCTATGCTTTGTTTGAGTAAAGATGAAGTGTTAGAATTTCTACATGAAACGAATGCAAAGTTTCGAATTGATAAGACGAATCAAAAAAATATTTTCAGACGCAATCTCATCAGGAATAAAGTAGTCGGAATTTTGAAAAAAATGAATCCGAGTCTTCCGGAAACTGTTTTGCGTTTTTCACATCTTATTAGTCAGTATGAAAAATATTTTGATTCTCAAGCAAAACAATTTCAAAGATTTATCGTTTATTCAGGCAGCTCTATCGTTCTTGATATTTCTGAACAGATAGACTATTTTGAAATAATTATTATGCATCTACTTAGCCAAAATATAGAGGAAAAGTTCGGTATTCAGCCGACAATGGCTGACCTTGAGAAAGTTGTATCTTTGAAAGATATGAATAAAGGTGCACTCGTTGAGATCTCCGGTGGATTATTCGCACTTCGGGAATCAGAAAAAATTATAATCCAGAAATCTAATAGTAAAGAATTTAATGGCTGTTCAGTAAGAGTTGGAAAAAATATAAATGGAGATTATTTTTCTTTCACATCAAAACAAACGAAGCTTAAAAAATTTTCTGAGAGCCGCTCCATAGAACTGATTGATAAAAATAAGATTAATGAAGAACTTTTTCTGCGACCGTGGAAGAATGGCGACAAATTAACTCCTCTTGGCATGAAGAATTCCAAAAAAATCAGCGATATATTAACAGACTTTAAAATTCCGCACTTGAATAGAAAAAGAATTTTAGTGCTTTGCCATGGAGAAGAGATTGTTTGGATTTGCGGTGTACGGTTGTCCGAAAAGTACAAAATTAGCAGGTCGAGTGAGGAGTTTTTACAATTGAAGATAAGGTACGAATTTGAGTTACAATAGTGATAAAATAAAGATTAATGGAGATGAGTTCGAGATTCTTCTGAGTGAGGAAATGATTGATAAACGGGTTGTAGAACTTGGCGAGCAGATTAGCAAAGAATATAACGGACGGCTCCCGATTTTCATCGGTGTTTTAAATGGCTCGGTAATATTTTTTGCCGATTTAATTCGAAACATTTCTATCGATTGTGAAGTAGATTTTCTGAAACTTTCAAGCTACGGTGATGCAAAGATCTCAAGCGGGAAAGTTACATTATTGAAAGAATTGAATTGCCCAATTGAAAACAGAGACATCGTAATTGTTGAAGATATAGTGGATACCGGATTATCAATTGAGTATATGAAAAAACTTATTAATGCACATAATCCGCGTTCGATAAAAGTAGTTACACTGCTTCACAAATCTGAAGCAACAAAATATAATGTTAAGTTAGATTACATTGGTTTTATTATTCCGAATAAATTTGTGATCGGTTACGGACTCGACCATTCGCAGAAGTATCGTAACCTGAAATCAATTTATGCTTTAACTAATAGTCAATAGGTTTTTACAGTATGAGTGAAGAACAAAAAAAACAAGAGAATAAAAAAGAGCAGAAAAATCTTTTTCAGAACAAAGGCAAAAAGCCTGAATTTAAAAAAGGGAATGAAAATTTTGATTGGTCAAAAATATTAAGACTTGTGTTTGGATGGGGTGGAGTAATAGTTGCCGCTATTATTATGATGCAAATGTTTCGATCAAACGATGTGAGCGAAGTTGAGATCAATTATCCGGAATATTTACGGCTGCTTAACGAAGGCAAGATAGAAAGTGCCGTGATTTCAAAATCGGAAATTAACAATTATTACTTCCACGGGAAATTGAAAGAAGAAGTGCTGCTGAAAGTTTCGAAAGATCGAACCGTGAAGAGTAAAAAGTTCATGGTGTTCATACCCGAAGCTGGCTCGGTGGAAAATATAAACCTTTGGAAAGAAAAAGGTATTGATTTCACGTTTGAAGAAAAAGATTCTTCATGGTGGACAGCCATTTTAACAATTCTTCCGTGGATAATAATTTTTGGTGCATGGATCCTAATCATGCGTCGTATGCAAGGAGGGGGCGGCGGAGCGCGAGGAATTTTTAATTTTGGAAAAAGCCGGGCAAAAGTTTTTAATGAAAATATGCCAAAGGTTACTTTCAAAGATGTTGCCGGTGCTGATGAAGCAAAATACGAACTGCAGGAAATAATAGAATTCTTAAAAGAACCAAACAAATTTCAAATGCTTGGCGGAAGAATACCGCGAGGCGTTTTGCTGCTCGGACCTCCTGGAACCGGTAAAACACTTCTCGCTCGTGCTGTAGCCGGTGAAGCGGGTGTTCCATTCTTTTCTATAAGTGGTGCAGATTTTGTTGAGATGTTTGTAGGTGTAGGTGCAAGTCGTGTGAGAGATTTATTCGAACAAGGAAAGAAAAGTGCACCATGTATTATTTTTATCGATGAGATTGATGCAGTTGGTCGCCAGCGCGGAGCGGGTCTTGGCGGTGGACATGATGAGCGTGAACAGACGTTAAATCAATTGTTAATTGAAATGGATGGTTTCGAGCAGAACAGCGGCGTAATAATTATTGCAGCGACAAACCGCCCTGATATTTTAGATCCTGCTTTGCTTCGACCAGGTCGATTCGATCGGCAGGTTGTTGTTGACCGTCCGGATGTTAAGGGAAGAGAGGGAATCTTAAAAGTTCACACCAGAAAAATTCCGCTCGGACCTGATGTTGATGTTGCGGTTCTTGCAAAGGGAACTCCAGGATTGTCGGGTGCGGACCTTGCAAACCTTGTGAATGAAGCCGCATTGCTTGCGGCTCGAAAAAGCAAAAAGCAAGTTGAAATGAACGATTTCGAAGAAGCAAAAGATAAAGTGATGATGGGAATGGAAAGAAAAAGTCTCATCATCTCTGAAAAAGAAAAAGAGATGACTGCATATCATGAAACTGGACATGTACTTGTTGCTAAAATGATTCCTGAAGCCGATCCTGTTCATAAAGTTACAATTATTCCGCGAGGGCGGGCACTTGGTGTTACTACCTATCTTCCTATTGATGAAAAACATACATACTCCAAAGCTTATCTTGAAGCAATGATAACTTATGCACTTGGAGGAAGAGCCGCAGAACTTTTAATTTTTAATCAGCTTACAACCGGTGCGGGAAACGATATCGAACGTTCGACACAAATTGCGAGAAAAATGGTTTGCGAGTGGGGAATGAGTGAGAAATTAGGTCCGCTTGCTTATGGATCGAGAGATGAAGAAATTTTTCTTGGAAGGGAAATCACCCGCCACAAAGATTTCAGTGAGAAGACAGCACAAAAAATTGATGAAGAGGTTGGTTCAATCATCGAACGATGTATGAAACGAGCGGATAAAATCCTAAAAGAAAACATTGATAGTTTGCACCGAGTCGCCAAATGTCTGCTTGAAAGAGAAATACTCGATGGCGATGAAGTCGATAAACTTTTGAAAGGTGAAGAACTGCCTCCTGTTGTTAAGAAAGAAAACAACAACGATATTCCTGATCATGTGAAAAAGTTACTTGATACGCGTAATTCAAAAAGTGCTGCTAGTGAATCAAAACAAAATAAAACTGAGATTGAGGAGCCAAAATAGTAGGCAAATTTTTACATGATTGATTCTTCAGCTACGATAGATTATAAAAGCGAGGTAATTCGGAAGATGATTCATTTAATGTCGCTTTCGATGCCAATTATCTATTTCTATATTTCGAAAGAAACTGCATTATGTATATTAATTCCGCTAACGCTTGCATTTCTTGTTGTCGATGTTATCCGATACTACAATCCGCATGTTGGAAGTTTGTTCTACACAATTTTTGGTTTCCTATTAAGAAAACACGAATGCGATGAAAAGAAAAAGCAGCTTAATGGGGCGACGAATATATTAATTTCTGCAATCCTGTGTGTGTTACTTTTCCCCAAACTTTTGTTTGTAACCGCGTTTGCTGTCTTAATTGTATCTGACATTTCATCCGCTTTAATAGGAAGAAAATTTGGGAAGAAAAGATTTTTAGCCAAAAGTCTCGTCGGATTTATGGCATTTATTATCTCCGGACTTATTGTTGTGTTATTTACACCAAAAGTTGATTACTTAGCTGCCGAATATTTTATTGGCTTTGTTGGAGTTTTATTCGGCGCCTTAGCTGAATCATCGCCGCTTGGAATTGATGATAATCTCTCAGTTCCGATCTCGATTGGTGTGGTGATGTGGATTCTTTACTCATTTCTTTTACCTTCAATTAATGTTTATCATTTTGGATAGCGATATGAAAAAGTTTTTAAATTTATTTTTATTTTTTGCAGCGATCATCTCAGTAGATATTTATTTGAGCGGATGTGAACCGCACCTCAAGCCTGCAATTGGAAAGGAAGACGATATTTTTGTTCTTGCTGACTCAACTCAATGGGAAAACTATTACGAGATTCTGTCTCCAATATTCGAAAAAGAAATAATTACGCCTCAACCTGAGATACTGTTTAACTTAAAGAGGATTGATTTCAGTGAATTGAACAAATTCAAGAAGAGAAAAAATCTTCTGATTATGGCAACACTTTCAAACGGCGATCACGTTAGTGATTATGTTAAATCTATTCTCGACAGCGCTTCGTATCAATTAATTAAAAGCGGGAGCGAATTTGTTGTCAAGAAACAAGATGTTTGGTCAAAAGGTCAAGTGCTTGTAATCATGGCATCGAACACAATTGAAGAGTTAAGAATTCGTGCGTTTAGAAACAGCGATAATTTACTTTATTATTTCCAAAAAGCTTCCGACGAAAGGGTGATGAGCAATCTTTATAATCCTAAATACGAACGTAAAGAGTTGGAAGCAAATTATTTAAAAGATTACGGCTGGATGCTCTACATTCAGGCAGACTTTGTTGAAGCAATTAACAATCCTGCGGAAAAATTTGTTTGGCTGAGAAGATCGCCAGATATTGACATGGAACGATGGATGTTCGTTCATTGGATCGATTCGGTCAGTGCAGGCGCATTAACAAACGATTTTATAATTGAAACCCGAAATTCATTGACGAAAAAATTCTATAAAACAATGGACGATAAAGCCTATGTAGAAATCGCTCAGGAAAATATCTCACACAGCGAATTTAATTTTAATGGGAAGTATTCAATTTTCTCGCAAGGACTCTGGAGGATGAACGATTTTAGTATGGGAGGTCCGTTCGTCAATTATACATTTTATGATGAAGTTAATAAGCGAATCTATATGCTCGATGGCTCGGTCTTTTCTCCGAGATATGAGAAAAAGTCCCTCATACAACAGGTAGATGTGAATTTACGGACGTTTAAAACTAAAGAGGAACTCCCAAAAGAAAAAATTGACGAACTTTTTGAATTAATCAAAAAGTAAATGAGTTGTTAGAATTTGCCATCGTATATTAAAAAAGTGATTAAATTAAGGAAGAGAGAGATGGAATCTTTTAGGATGTTGTGCGGTAAGGAAAAGATTTTAAAAGATCCCATCCCGACTTGTCGGGATGGAATCTTTAACGATGATGTGTTGAAGGATAAACAGTTTGTTGTTAAAGAAAAATTTGAGAAAGATTCCATCTTTTCATCCAGCAACAATTTTCTATAAGATGGCAACTTTTAAGTTCAATTAAGAAAAGAGTCTATCTTTGCACACTCTTGGTATAATCTTAGTCTCCGCCTAAGTCTTAGACTTAATCTTAACCTCAATTCACTAATCCAATCAAATCATTTGGAATATTTATCTTGGGATCAGCTTTTAGTGCAAACTCAACATATTTCTTTGCATTATCTATTTTTCCAAAATTATTTTCATACAGCGCTCGGTTTACATGGACAATTGCCGTTAAATTTCTCAAAGTTGAAGTATAATAGCCGTCATCGTCTTTGAAATTAATTTGATAGTGAGAATTTATAATTGGATGATAATCTCTTGACGCAGCTACTTTGAAAAGAAACAGATCGGGCACAACTGTTAAAGAATCGGGAAGCTTAAATTGTCCATTCCTCAAATCATTTGTCACCATTTCTGAGGATAAATAAATTGGCCTATGATTAATATTCTTTGTAACAAACCCGGTTAGAATCATCTCAAAATATTTTTGAAGCAGTTGAGCGTCATACCTCTCATTTCGTTCGAATTTGATTAACTCAGGAATAAAGGCTTCAATCTCTCGTTTCGATTTTTCATAAATCTCAGGAAAGTTTCTTTTTATTTGATTGAAGTACCAGGTTCGTCGGACTAATTCTTTATCGATTACTGCTACATCTTTTCTAAATTCATCGACATGCTGAATGTAATAGGATGGCGAGACAAAGAAATCCCAGAGATAAGAAATTATTATTGCGTTCGGCTCAACGCTCTCAAGAACGCTCTTTGAATATTCTTCAAACTGGGTGTTATCTTTCTGATAGACTTTTGAAAAGTTCACAAACAAAACGATGATCGGAATGATAAAGAGCCAATTAGATTTAACGTTAACATTCGATTCGGAGAGTTTATCATGTGTTAATTTCAATCCGGCAAACACAAAGAATCCGGCTGCGACGTATGCTAAAAGAAAATATGAATCGATATCAGCAATATCATAATTAATGGAATACAACACGCAGGTTAAAAATAAGATTGACGCAAATAAAAAAATCTTTTTGTAATATTTAACTGCGAATATGCCGATAACGGCAAATAACAAACCAACATATCCAAATTCACTTGGAAGATTTTCAAAAAAATATGTTAACTGTTTTGAGGCAGATTCTGTCGATGAAAAAATCCAGGACTGATACTGCCAGCCCATGACGTGCCGTTTGAATCTTTCGAAGTCGATTGGATCCCCCCAATTAATTTCTGGATTGGCCGAAGCGGAAATTGGCAAATAGAGATAAACAGCAAGTGTAGCAAAGAAGGGAACAAGTAGAAATACAATTCTTCGGATCGAATTTGAGTTGATCCCAAATTTTAGAAAATAGACAACAGCAATGGCGGGTAAAATGAGCAGCGTTGTCATGTGATTCGTAAAGCTTAATCCGAGAAATATCGGGAAGAGCAGCCAAAATTTATTCTTAAATATTTTCCAGGTTGGTAAAGAATCTTTTTTTTCTTCGGAATCGATGGCTTTTAAAAAAAAGAATAATGTCGGGATAATAAGTACTATGTGCAGAGAGTAGACTTCCACAGAAGTGCTTTGCAGCCAAAATGTTTTGGAAAACGCAATAGTCATTCCTGCTGAAATTGAAAGAATCAAAACTAATGAAGAATTAACTTCATTTTTAAGAGACTGTTTTTTCTTTTTAATTTTTTCTGAAATATCTGCTGATTGAAACTTGCTGAAACACAGAATAAACATTTTCACCAAGAAGTAATAACCAGCGGCAGTGAAAAACGAAGCCATTAAATTCAATGATGTAATTTTCGGAATAAAGAAAAAAATCTGTGTGAATATAAAGCCAAGCAATGTGAATAAGGGATAGCCGGTGGGGTGTGCAATACCGAGTGTTGAGGCAGCCGCAGCCAACTCCCCTGAATCGAGATGGACAACACCATTCGCCATTGTAATCAGGTAAATACAGAAAACAAATAAACTGCTTATTTCGATTGCAAATTTGGATAAGATTTTCATAGGATTACTTAAATAACATTTCTATTAACTTGCTATTATCATTCAGAATTTTATTAATAAACGAAATAGTCTTTTTTGTACTGGATAAATCTAAATATTTTTCGACTAATATAATTTGTTCTTCAGAAAATTTCAGTTGGCGTTTCTTTTTTCCTGAACTCAATTGATTCAGGAGGATCAAATCCCGAAGGAGGTCGTAATTTTTTATTAAACGATTTAGATGTCCATTCGAGATCATCTTTTTTCTTCGCATTTCAGAGACGGTCTCTCTGAAGGAATTTTTAGTTGTAATTACTTCTTTCATCCGAGTTAAAACCAAAAATTGAATTAAAAATTCCAGTTCGATCATTCCTCCACTAGACAGATTAAAATCAATTGTATTTAATGGAGGCGCCACAGATGCCGCTTTGAGTCTTTTCAGATTAACTCCAACTTCGGAAAACAGCTCATCGTCAGAAAATCTTTTCAAACTGCTGTTCAAAATTAACTTAACTTTATTAAATAGCTTCTCATCCCCGTAAATCAGCTTTGCTTTTGTGTACGCTTGAAGTTCCCAAATCCGCATTCTGTTCATTGCATACTTTTCAAAATGATTTATTCCCCAACCAAGCTGCGAACTCTTACCTTCAGCCCTTAATCTTGAATCAATTTCGAAAAATTGTCTTTGAGAAAATTCTTGGCGCATCGAATTAAGTATACCGACGAAAATATTTTGGTTAATCTTTTTTTCATCATCACTATCATCAAAAATAAAAATCAGATCCAAGTCCGAAAATAACGTCAATTCATCAAATCCAAAACTTCCCATTGCGATAACCACAAATGTAAAAGGATGAAGATGTATTTCTGAAAGGTTTTTTATCCTACAAAGGATAGCATTAGCGAAAAACTTTGAAAGTTGTTCTGACGCTTCAGCATGATGAATCTTTTTAATAAGAAAATTATAGGCAAGATGAAACTCCAATAACTTCAGCTCGTGTAAATCGAATTTTTTCAACTGAATGGCATCTTCGAGAGCTGAAAATAATTTTCCGCTTAAAACGAAATCGCGAAGCCCTCTATCAGCACAAAGACGGTCAATAAGCATATCACTCATCTCGCAAATCATGAGAATTGCTTCGCAGGATTTTTTTTGTTCTAAAAATTCATACCAAAGTATCGGGAATTTGGATGAAGAGATTATCTTGGAAAGATTATTTAGTGTCTTATCTGGCAATCGCGAATTTTTCAAGTAACTAAATAAATTTTGAGATATCTTGTCAAATTCGTCTGGATAGCAGACCGAATTTTTCGAATCATTTGTAATCACGTTACCGCTTTTCAACTTGCGAATAATAGAAAGAGAAGAGCTTAAATCCTTGAACTTAATTGATGTAAAATGGTCTTTTTGCTTTTTATCCAAGCCAAAGATTGAATTATAAAACTTTGTAACATTATCTCTGTGTCTATGCAAATTTGACTTAAAGATATTTATATTTTTGTACTTTAAAAAACGAACAAGGGTCTGAATGGATTCTTTATCATTTGGCAGTGTGTGACTTTGTTTATCGTTCATTAACTGAAGATAGTTTTCGATTATTCTAAAGAATTTGTATGCAGAAATTAGCTTCTTAGAATTTTGCGAAGAAATAAAATTCGATTCTGTCAGCTTTTCAATGGCACTAAGCGTGTTCGGAGCTCTAACCGATAGATTGATCCCGCCATTCAATAATTGCAGTGCCTGCACAGAAAATTCAATGTCTCTTATTCCTCCACGAAAATGTTTGATATTATTTTCTTGGTCGATTGATGCTAAATAACTTTCTTTGAATTTTTTAATTACTTCACGAGGCGAGGTAAAGAGTGAGCGTGGAAAAACGAAGTTTTGAATTCGTTCATTAAATTTTAAAAATAAATTCTCATCTCCATTGATGAAATCAGACTTTAACAACATTTGTCGTTCCCATTCTCTACCGCGTGATTCATAATAGAGCAAGTAATAACTAAGACTTCTGCAAAGCGGTGAGTATTTCCCATCTGGACGCAGTCGGAAATCCGTACGAAATAAGTAACCTTCCTCACGTTGATTTGAACAAACGTCAATGAATGTTTTGACAGTAAACTCGAAGATCTCAAATGACGTTAGATTCTTAGACAACGAAATATCTTTATCATAAAAAAACATTAGATCAACATCGGAACTATAATTCAGTTCATTCCCGCCGAGTTTTCCAAGTGCAATTAATGAATAACTGGTAGGAAACTTTTTAATATTAAATTTATGCAAAGTTGAGTTTAGAGCAATCTCAAGCGCGAAACTCAAAAGTATTCTTGTAAGAATTGAATACTCAAGTACAATCTTTGTAATGTCAGCGATTCCTAAAATATCTCTAAGTCCGATTTTCAAAAGAATTCTTCTTTTAAACCGGATAAGCGCATTCACTTTCCTCTCGAAAGTTGTAAACGTTGAAACTACTTCTGAGAGTTCTTCGGTTAATTTATCGTAGGTTAAATCACTATATAAAGTGTTCGATGATAAGCACCAGCTCAAGTATTCAGGATTTCTTACAACAATATCAGTTAAATAATTACTAAAGGATGCAGTCTTCAAAACTACATCGATATAAATTTGAAAAGATTTAGTATTCTGCACATAATTGGAAAAGTAGTAGTCAGATTCTAAAATTCGTCTAAAATTGTTTAGAATTCGTTCGGAGAGATATTCCTCCGCAAAACCTTTTTCGACGGATTTAGTGAGTTCTTTCACCCTACTTGGTGTTAGATTGTCTTCAAGTTTATCATTAATTATTTCTAACAGTTTCTTTTTCACCTATGCAAATTTAGTAAATGAAATCGAATGGATGTAGTTAGTTTGATTTTTCTTTTATTTTGGAACTGAATCATATTTGAATAGTCAAATGGTGCATGAAATTCATTTCATTGTTTTTCTAAATTGATTTAGTTAGTTTTATTAAAATTTTTTAGAGGATAAATGCTCGGTATTTTAAAGAAATTTTTTGGTGATAAGCATCAAAAAGACATAAAAATGTTAGAGCCAATTGTGGCTGAGATCAACACGATTTACGAAGAATTAAGAAATTTAAGCGATGATGAACTTCGGAATGAAACAAATGAACTTAAAAATATTATTCAAGAAAAGACGCTCGAACTAAGAAATCAAATCCAGGATTTATCAAATCAATTAAAAGAAGATCATTCGCTCGATGAAATTCAAAAAATTTCTGATGAACTTGAGAAAGCAAACGATGATTTGGATGAACTATACGAAGATGTTCTCGATGAAATTCTGCCTCGTGCATTTGCCATTGTAAAAGACACATGCCGCAGATTGGTTGGAAAATCTTGGGATGTCGTAGGAAGAAAAATTACTTGGGATATGATTCCTTACGATGTACAATTGATCGGGGGAATAGTTCTGCATCAAGGGAAAATTGCAGAAATGGCAACCGGTGAGGGGAAAACTCTTGTTGCTACATTACCTATGTACCTAAATGCATTAACTGGGCGGGGATGTCATCTCGTAACAGTTAACGATTATCTCGCTCAGCGAGATAGTGAGTGGATGGGACAGATTTTTGAATTTCACGGAATAACGGTCGGTGTGATTCTTAACACAATGCCCCCCGAACAACGCAGAAAAATGTATCAATGCGATATAACATATGGAACTAACAATGAATTCGGATTCGATTATCTCCGTGATAACATGACAATTGATACAAAGGGAGTCGTTCAAAAAGTTCATAACTATGCAATTGTTGACGAAGTCGATTCGGTGTTGATTGACGAAGCGAGAACTCCATTAATTATAAGTGGTCCGGTTGAAACTTCGGAACAAAAATTTTCAGAAATGAAACCAAGAGTTGAAAGATTAGTTCGAGCTCAGTCGAGTCTTGTCGCAAAAATAGTTCAAGACGCAGAAAATTTATTAAATGCAGAGAAACCAGACGAACTAAATGCAGGGATATTTTTACTCAGAGCACACCGGGGTTTTCCAAAGAATAAAAAATTAATGAAACTCTTCAGCGAGCCTTCTAACAAGAAATTAATGCAGGCAACTGAAATTGAGTACTTGCGCGAACGAGAAAAGCGGATGCATGAGATCGACGACGAATTGTACTTTAGGATTGAAGAGAAAAATAATTCGATTGAGCTGACAGAAAAAGGGAGGGAGTTTATCACTAGTGTTAACGAGGATAAAGACTTTTTCGTACTTCCCGATTTAGGCACTGAAATTAGTAAACTGGAGAATAATCCTGAAATATCTACCGAGGAATTGGTCTCGAAAAAAGATCATCTTTATAAACTTTATGCTGAACGAAGTGATCGAATTCATACAGTCAATCAGCTGCTTCGGGCTTATGCAATTTATGAAAAAGATGATGAGTATGTTGTAAGTGATGATGGAAAAGTGATGATAGTCGATGAATTCACCGGACGATTATTGCCTGGACGAAGATATTCTGACGGACTTCATCAAGCAATTGAGGCGAAGGAAAATGTTAAAGTGGAAAAAGATACACAGACTTTAGCCACTATCACACTTCAGAATTATTTTCGACTATATAAGAAATTAGCTGGAATGACCGGTACTGCCGAAACTGAGGCAGGAGAATTCTGGGGAATCTATAAACTTGATGTAATTGTAATTCCTACTAACCGTGAATGTGTAAGAGATGACATAGATGATTTGATCTATCGGACTATTCGTGAAAAATATAATGCACTGATGGATGAGGTTGAGGAGTTAAGAAAACAAGGCAGGCCGGTTCTAGTGGGAACCACTAGTGTCGAAGTTTCAGAAACAATAAGCCGAATGTTGAAACGAAAGGGAATTCCGCATAGTGTATTAAATGCAAAACAGCATCAGCGCGAAGCGGAAATTGTTGCAAATGCCGGTTTGCGCGGTGTAATCACCATAGCAACAAACATGGCTGGAAGAGGAACTGATATTAAATTAGGCCCTGGTGTTAAAGAAGCCGGTGGTCTTGCAATTCTCGGAACAACTCGGCACGAAGCAAGACGAATCGACCGCCAGCTTCGAGGACGTTCCGGAAGACAAGGCGATCCCGGTTCTTCCAAATTTTATCTCTCATTGGAAGATGATTTGATGCGTCTGTTCGGAAGTGATAGAATTGCATCTATCATGGAGCGAATGGGTGTGCAGGAAGGTGAAGTAATCACTCACGCGATGATTACTCGTTCTGTCGAACGCGCACAGAAAAAAGTTGAAGAAAATAACTTCGCAATTCGTAAACGATTGCTCGAATATGATAACGTGATGAATTCACAGCGTGAAGTGATCTACAGCCGTAGAAAACAAGCACTTCGCGGTGAACGATTGAAAAGCAAAATACTTGAAGAGGTCCAAGAATACGTTACCGAGCTTGTTAACAGATTTTATGATACTGCAGAAATTGATCCATTGAAAGAAGAACTCGTAAGAAATCTGTTGATTGATTTAAAAATCACTCCACAAGAATTCCAAGACATGGGTGCAGACGGATTGTCTGATAAGATTTATCAATCGGCAGTAGAGTTCTATAAGAAAAAAGAAGAAATGCTCTCGACTGAGTTGATGTCTAATCTCGAAAGATTTGCTGTTCTTAGTGTGATTGATGAAAAATGGAAAGAGCACCTTCGGGATATGGATGACTTGAAAGAAGGTATTGGACTTCGTGCATATGGTCAGAAAGATCCGTTAGTTGAATACAAAACTGAGGCATACAAACTTTTCATTGAGATGCTTCAGACAATTCGTGACGAAACAATTAAAATCGTATTTAAGTGGTTTCCGGAAGCCCCGGAGAAAATGCAGAAAAGAAGAAGCGTAAGCGATCGAGTTGTTGCTTCGCATGCCGCAACTGAAGGTATGGGATTGGCAGGCAATAGAGGACCAGTTCACGCTGGTTCACCTGCGGCGGCTGGAAAACCGCAGCCAGTAAGTGTTGGAGAAAAAGTCGGAAGAAACAGTCCCTGTCCTTGCGGAAGCGGTAAAAAATATAAACATTGCCATGGAACGAAATAATTTTCAATCGCTATTTTCTTTTTAAAAACTAAATTATAAATTGAAGCCAAATTAAATTTTAGAAATGCCAGCAGCATCGGGTAAAATGAAAAAGATCGAAGCTATCATTCGACCGTTCAAATTGGATGATGTGAAAGAAGCTTTGCTCGAAGAAGGAATTCACGGACTGACTATTACTGAAGTCCGCGGTTATGGCAGACAAAAAGGGCATACGGAAATTTATCGCGGAAGTGAATATCGAATTGAATTTGTCCCAAAGATAAAAATTGAAATTGTTATACCTGAAAACCGTGAAGAAATAGTTATCAATACTATTATACGAGCGGCGAAAACCGGACAAGTAGGCGACGGAAAGATTTTTGTGACTACTATTGAGGATGCTATACGCATAAGAACTGAAGAATCTGGGAAGAATGCACTCTAAAATAATGGGGAACTAATACCGAAAATTTTTACAACTTTATAATTTGAAATGTTAATGAACTAAAAGGTTCGAGTTCCGAAATCATTTTATCTTAGCATTCAAATTTTTTAACTTGCAATAAATAATTACAAACTCATTGGCAGCTAAATGGTTGGCTGATAATCCAATGGGGAGTAAAGTGTAAAAATGAAAAAAATATTTCATAACATTTTAATAATTCTTCTTTCAATCGTTGTAAGCTCTTGCTCCGTTGGAGATTTCTTCGGCGGAGTATTTGAAGATGTTACGACTTACTTTAATACCTACTATAATGCTCGGACTGCGTTTAATGAGGCAATTACAGAAATAAATCGACAGCAAACTGAGCTTTTCACAACAAAGCCATATGTTCCTCCAGGCGGCGCTGTTAATAAATTTGTAAGTGTTATAGAGAAATGTTCAAAAATTCTTCAGTTCAGTAGTACAAGTTCATTCGTTGATAATGCGTTGATGATGATCGGGCAATCGTATTATTATCAAAAGGAATATCCGAGTGCAATCAGAAAATTTGCTGAGCTTCGTGATAATTTTCCGAACAGTTCGTTAAATCTGAGTTCAAAACTGTGGTTGGCAAAATCTGTTGCCGCCTCAAAAGATTATGAGCAGGCGAGCAAACAATTTGAAGAGGTCATCGCTGCTGCTTTAGAAGAAGATGAGGAAGAAATCGCGGCGGAATCATTTCTGGAACTTATGAAAATAAATATTGCAAAGAATGAATATGAAAAAGTTATCTCGTTTGGGAATGAATTCATTAAGTATTCTGATAATGATGAAAAATCAAGTCAAGTGATGCTTGAAATTGGTTTAACCTATGTTAAAATGAATAAAATCGAAGATGCGGTTAGAGCATTTGAAGATGTTGCCGATTTTTCGCCGAGTTATAAAACTTTATTCAAATCAGAACTCGAATATGCGAAGCTTAACCGTGTACTCGGAAAATATAACGCCGGCATGAATGTGCTTGAAGATTTGAAATCAGAGCCAATCTATGAAGAATTTTACGATCAGGTCGATTTGGAAATAGGAATGAATTATCTAGCGCAAAATCTTACTCAAGAAGCACTTGAAAAATTCCACTTTATTGATACTTCGTTTGCATCGAAAGAGAGCGGTGGAATAGCTCAGTTTCAACTAGCGAGATATATTGAATCGAACCTTGCGAACCTCGATTCAGCAAAATATTTTTATGACCGGGCATCTCGTTCCCAGGCTCCTCAGGAAATCACTAAAGAAGCTGCTAAGAAAAGTTCCATTCTCGCTAAACGTAAATCCATTTGGGATAATATTGACAATCTGACTGTCCAGGTTACAAATCTTAGAAAGTTTCCAGAGGATACAGTAAAAACTATATACGATACTTTTGAAGTCGATTCTACCATGTTAAATGATTCTGCCTACGTTGCAGATCTTGCTGTTTTCATGAAAGAAAAAGAAGATGCCGATAGTTTGAAGATTGTTAAACTCTCAAAAGATTCACTCAACTATATTAATAATTTAAAAAACGCAGACTCGGTTTCTATCGTCGTGGCAAAACTGAAATTTGATCTTGGCTCGCTTTATTTTTCGGAATTCGAGTGGCCCGATTCTGCATTGGCATATTTTTCTTTTGTTGTTGATTCTTTCCCAAATCAACCATTTACTCAAAGAGCCTTTTATGCGCTGGGAAATTATCATGAAGTTTATGGTTCAAAAGAAATTTCTGATAGTTTATTCAAATTAATATATGAACGCTATCCAGCAGATGAAATTTTAAATACAGTTGCCAAAAAATTGAAGCTTCCTCCAAAACCTTCTTCACAAGAAAAACCGGAAGATGTTTATCTACAAGCTGAGCTTCTTGCTAATAACAAAAAGAATGTTGAAGCGATTCAAATGCTCTGGTATTTAATTCAAAATCATCCAAATTCAGATTATTGTCCGAAATCTTATTTAATGATCGGTCATATCTATGAGAATAATTTGAAATTATATGATTCCGCCGCTTCCGTTTATCGTCAATTAAAGGAGAGATTCCCGTACAGTCTTTACACCCAAAAAAGCAGCCCGAAGTTAATTGCATACGAAACCGAACAGCAAAGAATCGAACAAGAGAAAAAGGCTGAGGAGGAAAAAAAGAAAAAGGAACTAGAAGAAAAACTGAAAGCGGATGAAGAAAAAAAGAAACAAGATGCTGAGAAAAAGTCAAAAAGTTCCAAAGTGCAAAAGCCAGATTCTATTTCAGCTCCAAAGGATAGTGTAATCATTAAATCCGATTCTCTTGAAATTAAATTAGAATTCCTGGAAACTGAAAAAGACACCCTCGAAATTGATCGGTGAATAATTTAAGAATTCAACAAAAACTTGAGCTGGAAGAAATCTTTGAACGACTTTGTAATTCATTTCATTCAAAGATAAAACTTAAATGTGCCGCGATATTCCTATTCACAGTTTTTTATCTAGCAATACCGGGTTTTCATGTTCCATCACTTGAATTAATATCAACACGAATATCAGGTGTAATGGAACAGAGAATTATTCAAAACTATTTTGTTTATTTCCCACATCAAGATTGGAATGACTATGATTCTATGCCGCTAACAACAAAACAAGGGGCAGTATCAATGGAAGATGGAATGTTCTTGCAGCATAAGGGAATAGATTGGGTGAATTTAAATGCTTCTATGCGGGCGAATAAAAGGAGAGGAAAAATTGTCCGTGGTGGGAGTACAATTACAATGCAGGTTGCAAAAAACATCTACTTTACAACGTCAAGGAATTATTTTCGCAAAGCAAAAGAAATACTTGTGGCAATGCGTATGGAAAAAGAAATTTCAAAAAAAGATATTCTCGAACATTATCTGAACATTATTGAATTAGGACGGGGAGTTTTCGGCATAGGCGAGGCAGCAAATTACTACTTCGATAGAGATGCCGAAGAATTATCACGTGATCAAGCAGCAAGACTCATCGCAGTAATTCCATCACCGCTTAAAAACAAACCGACCGATAATAGAAGTCTCGTTCTTAGCCGAAAAAGTCGAGTGTTAGCTCGTATGTCCTCTGCCGAAATTCCTTAAAGTATATGACTGTTAAAGAAGTAAAAAAGATTATAGAAGAAGGAGAAAGTTTTCACACAGAATTCAAAAGAAAATTCTCAACCCATGAAAAAATTGCAAAAGAAATTATAGCATTTGCAAACTCAAATGGTGGTAGATTATTTTTAGGTGTTGATGATGACGCATCAATAGTCGGAGTTGAAAGTGAAAAAGAATCTGCATATCTGATATCTCAGACAGCGAGTGATTATTGTCAACCAGCAGTCAAACTCAGTATATCTGTGATCGAATTATATGGGAAAGATATTGTAATCGCGGAAATCCCTGAGAGCCAAGCAAAGCCGCATAGAATCCAAAATTATAAATCACAAATAAATTATAATACAGCCAAAGTATTTATAAGAATGCACTCCAAAAGCGTTCAAGCAAGCAAGGAAATGATAAAGTTTCTTCATACATCATTCGGAGAATTTGAGGAAATGAAATTTAATTTCGGCGACAAGGAAAAAGCTTTGTTCGGTTTTCTGGAGCGGAAAGATAAAATTTCTACAAAAGAATTCTGCAAACTTGTAAATATTTCTGAAAGACGAGCACAGCGTATTCTGATCAAACTCGTTAGAATGGGAGTTATTTTTCTTCACCAGGAAGCGAATGGCAGAATTTATTTCACGCCCAAATAATGAGAATAAATCAAAAATCAAAATTCAAAAAGTAAAACTACAATTCAAAAATAAAAATTGTTGACAGGGGAATATTAAACACTTACTGAAGATACAATTTCAGATTTGATATGTCATTTTGCATTTCCTGTTTTGTGCGGTATGGTTTTAAGAAAAGCTAACTTGTTGTAAAATAAGCTT
>CAZNDS010000018.1:0-7171 GCA_964571865.1 uncultured Ignavibacteriaceae bacterium
ATATGTCACTGCTGCTTAATCAAATTAAATTTACACAACTATTGACTATGTCTCTTTTTGTATAATTAATGAATTGGTTAATAACATCATAGTTTAATAATATCAACTAATCTATATGCTTTAACCAATAATTGAACTAAGCCACTTTGTGATAATTTAATACATTTAAAAACATTTTTTATTACAACAGGGGTTTACTAACTCATCCCCGCCCTTCCCTTACAAAGTGAAGGGCTTATTAACAATAATCCCTTTACCTTTTATATTTTGTCAGAATGTTGTTATCTTTAAATAAAAATTTCTGAATGAAAATGAAAAAGCCACTAATTACTTTACCCGCACATTTTGATGGGAAGTCAATAATACTTGACGCACCATTTGAACTGCATCCACAAGATAGATTACTTGTTACTGTTCTTAAATTTGAATCAAAGTCAGACGAAAGAAAAGATTGGATTGATTCATCTTTATCTCAGTTAAGCACAATATATTCAGAAGATGAACCTGATTACTCGCTTTCAATGATTAAAGAACCTAACCCGGTATACAAAAAATGAAAGAAGGGGATGTAGTTCTTGCTGCCCTTCCTCAGGCAGATGGAAAATCAAAGTTGAGACCAGTATTACTGCTTCGTCGATTTCCTCCACCCCACAGTGATTTTTTGGTTTGCGGATAAGAACACAGATCCATCAACTAATTAAAGACTTTGACGAACTGATTTCGGAAAAAGATAATGATTTTAAGAATAGCGGATTAATTAAAGAATCTGTTATTCGATTAAGTTTTATTGCTGTTGCTCCGGTCAATTTAGTAGCCGGAAAGATTGGCAAAATTTCGGAACTTCGTCATAAGAAATTTTTACAAAGGTTAAGTGATTATCTTATTGAGAATATTTAGATCAATTTATTCAGAACCGCATTTCTCTTACCAGCGCTCAATTTGACTTCTTTGAAAAACTTTAATCCCTAATAATTATTTTATACGTTACGGAAAAAAGTGTATCAGACAGTATCAAATCGTCCACGAGATAACAGCAAGAAACATTTATTTTGCTGATTTACTTATAGAATGATCACACTTTTTTGAAATTAACCCATGATAGAATAATTCTTTTCATTAATTCAGTTCTTGCACCAAATTTCACAAGATTTTATAAGAATCTTTTCTTATATTTTAATCAAACAGGGAAGGAAGAATTAATTCTTTCATCCCAAGTGTGAATTTAAGTTTTTGAAATTGACTTTAATCAACTTTGAATAGCTCACTTCAAAGTATAGAAATTATTTATAATGAGTTTTTGAATAATATTGAGAGAAATGATCGAAAATAAAGGTAATCGTTCTGCATTTATGCAGGAAGGAAAGTCCGAACTCCACAGAGCACGATACCTGATAACATCAGGGGGCCAATTGATCTGCCGTATAATATTTATGCCATGGCGGGTATAAACAATTGGCTACGGAAAGTGCCGCAGAAAAAATACCGTCCCGGCTCCTGACCTTGTTAGTAGTCGGGGTAAGGGTGAAAAGGCAGGGTAAGAGCCTACCGCTCTGACAGCAATGTCAGGGGTTTCGCTCTGCAGAGTTTATTTGCGAGCGGAATTTCATCGGATTTTTTTCGATGGAACAAGGTAAACCCTATCAGGAGCAAGGTCAAATATGGAAGGAAGTAAATTGATTCGATTTCGAACATATTACTGCGAGGCTGCTCGCTTTCGCTTTCACTTCCGGGTAGACCGCACGATTTCATTGGCGACAATGAAACAAGATAAATGATTACCGTCCCGTCCTGACTCTGTCGGGATTATCGGGTAACAGAATTCGGCTTACTTTTCGTTCGCTTCTCTCCTATAATTTCCCAATGATACAAAGACGATGGAAAATATCGGATTTCAAAGAGACATTCACTCGCGGAATTTTATCCGACGAGCTGAATATTAGTTCTGTCTTGGCTCAAATTCTTGTGTCCAGAGAAATAGATAGTTTTAAAAAAGCGAAACTCTTTTTCCGGCCTGAGCTGAGCGATCTTCACGATCCATTCGAAATGAATGGAATGGAAGCCGCAGTTAAACGCGTTATAAAATCATTAACTAATAATGAAAAAATTCTTATTTACGGAGATTATGATGTTGATGGAACGAATGCAGCATCTATGCTTTATTTATATCTTCGGGAGATTGGGGGAGATGCTACTATCTATATTCCAAACAGATTGAAAGAGGGATATGGTATCTCTCCTGCCGGAATTGAAGATGCAGTTAAGCTTGGTGCGAGTCTATTGATATCAGTAGATTGCGGTATTACTGCAATTGAAGAAACTGAATTTGCAAAGTCACTCAATATCGACTTAATAATCTGCGATCATCACGAACCTTTGAACATTATTCCAGATGCAGTTGCAGTATTAGATCCTCTCAAGCCAAATTGCAAATATCCATATAAGTTTTTATCGGGCTGTGGCGTGACCTTTAAATTGATCGAAGGCATTTCAAAGTCGATCGGGATGAGAGAGCTTCCTGGTAAATATTTGGATTTTGTGGCTGTTTCTGGTGCAGCTGATATAGTTCCCCTAACCGGCGAAAACAGAATTTTAGTCAAATTCGGATTAGAACGTCTAAACAATGATCCTCGTCCAGGATTTAAAGCAATTATAGAAAAAGCTGGTTTAACAATTGGAAATATTAACAGCACAAATATTGTTTTTGGAATTGCCCCGCGAATTAATGCCGTAGGAAGACTCGGTGATGCTCAGCGGGCGATCGATTTGCTGATCGCAAAAGATTATGATTCTGCTGCTGAGTACGCAGAAGTTCTTGAATTAGAAAATCGCGAAAGAAGAAAAATCGATGAGGAAACTTTCAATCAGGCTGAAGCAATAGTTGAAAGTGAAATCGACTTTACCAAAGACAGAGCGATTGTCCTTCATAAGGAAGACTGGCATGCAGGGGTAATCGGAATAGTTGCATCGCGGCTGGTTGAAAAATATTTCAGGCCATCAATAATGTTAACAACTGTCGAAGGAGTAATTAAGGGATCGGCAAGAAGCATTGCAGATTTTAATATTTACGATGCGATAAAAAAGTGTGAAGATTCACTTCTCCAATTTGGCGGGCATAAGGCTGCAGCAGGAGTATCAGTTGCTCCAGAAAAATTGAATGAGTTTCGGGAAAAGTTTCTAAACGTTACACGAGATGAAATCACTAATGAAATGCTTACTCCTGCACTCAAAATTGATGCGATTGTTGAATTAAAAGAACTCACTCCAAAGTTTCTAAGGATTTTAGAACAATTTGCTCCATTTGGTCCTCAAAACATGAAACCGGTATTTTTAAGTGAGAAAGTTGAATCGCTTCCAAATCCACGCATTGTTGGAAATAACCATTTGCTTTTTAGAGTTAAACAAAATGGTTCAAGTGTATTTGACGTCATCGGATTTGATTTGGGACATTTCAGTGATGAGTTAGATATCGTTAATAATAAAATCGATATCGTCTATTCTATCGATACAGTTTCAAAAAATGGCAGTTCATTCCCACAGTTCAAGTTAAAAGATTTAAGATTATCAGAAGAAAATAATTAGGAGTTCACTATGTCAGGGCATTCAAAATGGTCTACTATTAAAAGAAAAAAAGCTGCGACCGACACAAAGCGAGGAAAATTGTTCACAAAGTTGATTAAAGAAATTACAATTGCAGCCCGCAACGGCGGTGGAAATCCAGATGGTAATCCAAGACTGCGACTTGCAGTAGATGCCGCCAAAAGCGCTAACATGCCTTCCGATAATATTGATCGAGCAATAAAAAAAGCCACAGGTGAGCTCGAGGGAGTAAACTATGAAGAGATAACTTATGAAGGTTTCGGTCCCGGCGGAGTTGCAGTTTTAATCGAGACAGTTACAGATAATAAAAATCGAACTGTTTCGGAGATAAGACATTTATTCTCCAAAAATGATGGCAGACTTGCAGAAAACGGAAGTGTAAATTGGATGTTCGATAGAAAAGGAATAATCACGATCGAGAAGTCACAATTAACTGAAGATGAATTAATGATGATAGCTTTAGATGCAGGGGCTGATGATATGAGCACAGAATGCGATTATTATGAAATTCAAACTTCGTTAGAAAACTTTGATAAAGTCAGTAAAGCTTTATTGGAGAAAAACTTAAATCTCGAAAGTGCATCGCTTCAGATGATACCGAAAAATCTTGTCCCGGTTAGCGGCAGTGATAATGCAGGTGCGTTGAAACTCCTCGAAGCACTTGAAGATAACGACGACGTCCAAAATGTCTACACTAATGCAGATATAATCGAAGAGTGAATCGATTATAGAGCTGTTGCTTTTTTATTAATCTCAACTTCAAGTAAAGATGCTTTTATTTTTGCAGTCAACTATTTTTCTGCAAATTTTGTATTTTGGGCATAAAGAAAATCAACATACTTTCATGGATAGATGATTATACTTGGCGTTGATCCCGGAACTTTAACTACAGGCTACGGGGTAATAGAATTTGAAAGATCGGAGGTCTCTTTAATCTCCTCGGGAATAATTAACTGTGCAAAAAAAACTAAACTGCCATTAAGGTTAGAAATTATTTACAATGAATTATCAAAGATAATACAAATGTATTTGCCGGATGAATTTGCGATTGAAAGTGCCTTCTATGGTAAGAATGCACAGTCGGCTTTAAAAATCGGTCACGCAAGGGGTGTATCGATCTTGGCTGCTATTCATTTTCAAATACCGACGGCTGAGTACTCTCCACGTGAAATCAAGAAATCGGTTGTCGGAAATGGAGCAGCTTCAAAGCAGCAAGTGATGTACATGGTAAATCATCTCCTTAAATTGAAACAAAAAAAAACTAAACTTGATGAAACTGATGCGATTGCAGTGGCCCTTTGTCATTTGCAGAAGCTCTCTTCACCCGTAAGAAGACATAAGGATTGGAAATCCTTCATTGAATCACACTCTCATTTAATAATAAATAGCTAAGCTCTGGAAAGGTTTTATGATATCATTTATAAAAGGAGAAGTAATCGAGAAACACCCGACTGTTGTTATAATTGAGGCAAACAATATTGGATATTCGGTAAATATCTCTCTTAATACTTTTGAAAAATTGCCTGATGTAAATTCTGAGATAAAACTTTTCACCATCCTAATTCCTCGAGAGGATGCATTCCATCTATACGGTTTTTTTGACGAAATTGAAAAACAGATGTTCGAAATGTTAATTTCAGTTAGCGGGATTGGACCAAAAGTTGCACAAGGAGTATTATCGCGCATCGCACCTCAAGAGTTGATTGAATTCATCTCTCAAAGTAATTTATTAGCGTTAACAAATATTCCAGGAATCGGCAAGAAAACAGCTGAAAGGTTAATAGTCGAGCTTAAAGATAAGCTAGCAAAAATTCCTTCGACACTGGAATCATCTGTCTCCAGTGGCGAAGACATTAGAATTCAGGCATATCACGCCTTGATTACACTTGGATATCAAAAACAAGTTGCTGAGAAATCAATTCGTTTAGCTCTAGGAGAAATTAAAAGTGACGATCTATCTGTTGAAATCCTTCTTAAAAAAGTGCTGCAGAGTATAAACAAGTAATTTAACAGGATTAAAATTTAATAATTTTTTCCGAAAGGTTTTGACCGTGATCTTTAATGCGGATCGTTATATTATTAGTCCCCTTTGCTAAAAGTTTATCCATCAATATATAAAACGATGAAATATCAGGATCATACTCGGCGAGAGTTCTGCTGCCGTTTAAAAATACTTCAATCGCGGAGAAATCAATTCCAAATCCAACTTCTCGAACTTTAAATACAAAAATTTGGGATCCCGCTGATACAGAATAATTTCCCATTGATGTTTTGAATATTCCTTTTTGAATTATCCGCCAATCCAAAATTTCAGGCGGTGTGTCATCCGAGATGATTTTAATATCTCCCAAGTTTTTATGAATATGACCGACCATCATACCTTCAACTACTGATGAGGTTATATCTCCCCACTCATTTTTTCGGTTAACGCTGTAACGAATGGTTTTCTTCCCCGGATCCTTGCTTTCAATTTTGATTGGAGATTTTAGAATGAAGTTTTTAGGATAAAATAATATTTCATTTTTTTCATAATTAAGTTTTGCGAACATTGGGTGATAAAATGCATTTGCTGGAATAGTGACTAAAAATTGATCGTCATAAGTTTTAATTGTTATGCTATCCTGCTCAAAAGAGAGAAAATTTCCTTTCAGCAATGGAATTTTTTGATCGCTGCTGTAAAGATAAAAACTAACATTCCCATAAATATTCGGATTAATATCAATCAGTGATGAGTAGCTATTTTTTCCGGAATTGAAAACTGGATAACGCAACTCATTCTCGTTTGCTTCAACAATAATTTCTGATTTTGAGTCTAGAACACCTTTTGAAGTTAATTGCATTAAATAATTATTGTGATAATACTTAAGTGCAATATTTTCAACATTAATATTTTTACTTCCATTTCCGCTAATAATAAGTTTCTGTGGATTTTCAAATCCATGATTCGTAATCTTAACTTCAAGCCATTCGAACTTTTTATTCGGTAGTTTTATTTCAGTTGTATAAAGATTTTTCGATTCATTCGCTTCTAGCACCTTTCCCCTCTGATCATAATAACTATAATCTAATTTGGAAATAGGGAGAGAACTTTTTATTGCAATTTGAGTTGCATTGATCGACCATTCAGCAGTTGGGAAATCGTCCGTCACATATAATCCAAAAACTAACGAAGTTTTATTTCCGTGGTTATCGTATGCTGTCAGAAAAACCGTGTTCATCCCCTTATCAATCTTTTTTGAGTCTAGAATCCCATCGCTTCCATGGGGTACTGAATTCTTCCACACACCATATTCATCAAATAACTTGTAATAGACACTGTTGTTAAAATAGAACTCATTATGATCACGAGTAAAAAATATCTGTTTGTATAGTTCATTATTAATTTTGTCAAAGTCTATGGAATAAATCAAATTCGTCTGATCATTTAAACTCACCGTGATTTTCTTTATTCCAAAATCATTCGTCCCTTTCGCCTGAGAGCGGTCAGATATTTTTACTATCAATCCTGCTTTGCCGTGCAAGTGTGTGTAAGCCTGAACTGGTTTTTTACCGGCATCGTTAAACACAATTTTTT
>CAZNDS010000018.1:7181-12590 GCA_964571865.1 uncultured Ignavibacteriaceae bacterium
AATGATACATTGTATTTTTAGTTTTATAATTTATTTCACTAATATCAAAATCAATTCTACTATCAAATCCAATCGGAACGATTTTCACTAACTCGAAACTTGGCGGGATTGTATCAATAATCGCATTTCTGATATTGGGAAATAGCATGGGATTTAACCGAGTTCCATTTGGTTCTCTTATTTCGAAATGAAGGTGCGGTGTTCCGGAGCCAGATTCACCCGAGAATCCAATTATCTCCCCTTTTCTGAAAATGAATGTATCGTCGTCGAAAACATGATCGACATTTTGAAGAAAATTAGAAAGCTGTCTGTCTCTAACGAATGTATTCAATTTTGGTTCGAAGTTCTCAAGATGAGCATAGACAGTAACAAAAGAGTCCGGATGCTGAAGGTAAACAACTTTGCCATAACCGAATGGAGAGAGAGTGATACGTTTTACAAAACCATCTCTCGATGCATAAACAGGCCATCCAGTTTTATTATCAGTACCTAAATCAATACCGCCATGATGATGCGTTGACCTAAAAGCACAAAATGTTGAAGTGAGATATGTTGTTGAGTCCAATGGAAGTGCATAATCGAGAGTATCGGTTTGAGTAATATGCATAGGCGGCAAATCAATGACTCTCGATTCAGCGTCTAATTGATTATCAAGTGCTTTGAAAGTTGTAATTAAATAAAAAGTTGTTGCAGGGACTACTATTATTCCAGCAATAACAATCAAACTGTAAATTGTTTTTTTACTCATGATAACTTCTTAGATGAATAAGTAATTTAGAAATTTATATAAATCCAAAAGTTCGTTCTCAATTATTGTAATCAAATAATTTCAGTGTAAATAGTAGATAAATCTTGAATCTCTGCTTTAAGTTTATCACCGATTTTTACTTCACCGACTCCAGCAGGCGTACCTGTAAAAATGATATCTCCTTCTTCTAGAGTAAAGTATGAAGATAAATATTCAACGATGGATTCAATGTTATAAATCATATTCGAGGTACTATCATTTTGGCGTAAGAGGTCATTTACCCAGAGTTTAATAGGCAAATTATTCGGCTCACTAATCTCAGACTTTGAAACGAATTGCCCTAAAACAGTAGAAGCATCAAAACATTTTGATATTTCCCACGGATGCCCATTTTTTTTCAATTGAGATTGAATATCCCGTAATGTCATGTCCAATCCGACAGTATATCCGGCAATATATTCCATCGCATTTAATTTTGAAACTTCCTTACATGTTTTGCCGACAAGCAGAACCAATTCCGTCTCAAAATGAAGTGAAGAGGAAAATTTCGGATGTGAAATTTTATCTCCTGAAAAAATAATGGACGAAGCTGGCTTCATGAATATTACCGGCTTTTCTGGAACTGCGTCGCCAAGTTCTTTTGCATGCTCAAGATAATTTTTACCAACACAAATAATTTTACCGACTGAATATTTTTTTTCTGAATCTTTAATATTTACTCTTTTCATTATTACTTAGAGATTTATGTTTTCTGTTTTTTCTTTTTTGCTGCCGGAAATAGGACGTTGTTTAGTATCAGTCTGTATCCCGGTGAATTCTTATGAAGCGCTAGTTCAGTCGGCGGATCTCCCACTTGATGCTGATAATCTTCCGGATCGTGTCCTCCGAGAAAGCAAAAAGTTCCTCGTCCGAAGTCGCCTCGAATATATTTTATTTGATTGGTTCCGTCTCGTTTACCCATTACAGTGACATTCTTCTTAATCAAGTTTTCTCTAAACGCCGTTGTCTGTCCCATAAATCCACGAATTACGTTTACATGATTTTGAGTCAGCATAGTTGGAACCGGATCGTATTTCGCTGAAAAATCGAACAGCGTAAAATAATCATTTTCAAAATTGCCAACTTCAGCCGGCTGAATATCAATATCAGAATATTCATAAACATATGGATTCATTTCAAGCTTGAAATCTGTAAACGCTACAGCTTGTGAATAATCTAACTTGCTTTGTGCATTCTGATCAGGCGGATCGCCATCGAACATCTTATCACATATGTCAACATCCTTTGCTGCAAGGGCAATATCATATGAATCAGTGGCGGAACACATTGCAAAAAGAAATCCGCCATTCGCAACATAACTTTTAATGTTTAATGATACATCTCGCATCATTTCACTGACTTTTCTATAACCGTTTTTCTTAGCATTACTCTCATAAGTTATCTGTTGTTCAATGTACCATTGCGTATTTGCGAAGCTTGCATAAAATTTTCCATACTGACCAGTGAAGTCCTCATGATGAAGATGGAGCCAATCGTATTTCGAAAGTTCACCCCGAAGAATTTCATCATTCCAAATTTTATCGTAAGGAATTTGAGCATAATCTAAAGCAAGAGTTACAGCATCGTCCCATGGATTAAATTCCGGGGGGATATAAACTGCAATCTTTGGTTCCTTTTCTAACCGAACAACATCCATGTTGTTGTTTTCATCTTGAACTTCAGTGTAGATGTTCGCTGCCTCAGTTCCACCAATTTGATTAAAATATACTCCCCTTATCCTGCAGAGTGATGATATATCATCATTTGCATCTAATAGAAATGAACCGCCGCGATAATTAAGGAGCCAATCGACTTGTATTCCTTTCGTTAGTGCTGTGTAAGCAATTCCATATGCCTTTAAATGATCTGATTGTTTTAAATCCATTGGAATGAATATTTTTCCCTGCCCGAATAAAACACTCAGAGAACTGATATTGATAATTATTAAAACTAATATGATTTTTATCATTTGCCCGAAACTTGGATCTCCTTTTTAGAAATTTTGGATTCGTCTTTCGGAATTCTGTTTATAAAAACCGGCTCGTCATAATTTACAACCGTCGATTCAGTAATTAAACACTTTTCAGTATTTTTTCTTGATGGAAGATGATACATAACATCTAACATAAAATCTTCGACAATACTTCTGAGTGCACGTGCCCCGGTCCGCCGCTCTTGAGCTCTCTTAACAATAGCGTCGAGAGCTTTCGGTTCAAATTCAAGATCAATATTTTCAAATGAGAAAAGTTTCTTGAATTGTTTTAATATTGCATTGCGCGGTTTAGTAAGAATTTCCTTCAAAGCATCCAGGCTCAATGAATGAAGCGGAGCGATCACAGGCAGCCGCCCAATGAGTTCGGGAATTAGTCCGAATTTCAATAAATCATCAGGCTGAATTAAATTAAGGAGTTCATCATTCGAAATATCGCGGCTTCCTCGAATCTCAGCACCAAAGCCAACTTTGCTTTTATTTGTCCGTGCTGCAACAATTTTCTCAATCCCTTCAAATGCACCGCCGCAAATGAATAAAATATTTTTTGTGTTCACATTTATCAGAGGCTGCTCTGGATGTTTCCTTCCCCCTTTTGGAGGGACGCCTGCTACAGTTCCTTCCAAAATTTTTAGGAGAGCCTGCTGAACTCCTTCACCTGAAACGTCTCGTGTAATGGATGTACTTTCACTTTTACGAGCGATTTTATCCAATTCATCAATGTAAACTATTCCTTTTTGGGCTTTTTCAAGATTGTAATCAGCAGCTTGTAACAAATGGACTAGAACGGTCTCAACGTCGTCGCCGACATATCCGGCTTCTGTTAACGTAGTTGCATCTGCAATAGCAAAGGGAACATCAAGAATTTTCGCAAGCGTCTGTGCAAGTAGAGTTTTTCCAACACCAGTTGGTCCGATCAATAAGATATTACTTTTTTCGATCTCGACTTCATCGAAATCAAGAAATGTCGATGAAGATTGAATTCTTTTATAATGATTGTAGACTGCAACAGCTAAAACCTTCTTCGCACGGTCTTGACCAATTACATGTTCATCTAATGTTTGTTTTATCAATTCCGGTGTTAAGATTGCATCTTTTCTCACCTTCGGTGAGAGTGTTTCGGTATTATTCCGTAAAATATCGACCGAGCTTCCAATGCAAAGATCGCAAATATAAACATCGCGCCCTGCGATCATGCTTCCGACTTCATGCCCTTCTCTTCCGCAGAAAGAGCATTTTACAATTTTTGTGTTCTTTTTGTCTGCCATATTATTTCTCTCTTAAACTTAAAGGTTGTTCTCTTTTATTCTATTTATAATTTTTCTTGCTTCTGTAATTAGCAAAGATTGTGGATAATCGATAAGCAATTTTTCAAAATATTGTGATGCTTTGACGGAATCTTTAATTCCATAAAGACAGATCTCAGCTTGCCGAAATAAAGCTCTATCTCCGAAGATCGTTTTATCTTTTTGATTTGAAATATAAACAAGCTGTGCCAAAGCATTGGAGTAATTGTTCAGCAATATGTTAATTTCTGCGATCTCAAACCTCGATAGGTTTGTAATGCTTAATCCATCATCCCCTCTTGAAAGTTTGTCTAATAATTCGATTGCTTCAGTAAACTTTTTTTGGTCGATTAACTGCTCTGCTTTAATAAACTCTTTAATATTATCATTCTCCTCGTTCTCATGCAGTAGAATCAATAATACTAGCACATCGTTTGTAATATCGAGAAGATTGTTTCTGCTCAATTGAGTTAATTTACTTTTTGCCGAATCTCTTAGACCTTTTAGTATCAACAATTCAGCAATTTTGAAATCACTGTAGAATCTCTCATTCTCGTTTACGCGCGGAGATACCCTAACTTGAGTGAAGTAATTTTCTGCTTGTGAATAATTCTCTTTGACTTTTTCAATTTCGGCTAAGAGCAACAGGGCTTTACCATGAAATTCGCTTAGAGGATAATAATCAATAACCTGCTTTAGTAACTGTTCAGCCGGCTGCACATCAAAAAAATATTTGAATTTAATTCTTCCAATTTTAAAAAGTGCCTCTGCAATTAGATTTGAAGCCGGGAAATCATTTATTATCAAATTATAATAATCAACGGCACGTTTCGCTGTCTGTGTTTCAGTTTTGACTGGTTGACGATACTTTTTCCATTTACCGGAAATATCATCCGCTTCAAGTAAAAACTTTTCTTCGTTTGAACGTGCGAGACCAATAATAGAAAAGGCTCTTAAATCCTTTGCTTCGGAAAATTCCTTCAATAAATATTCGTATGCACTTATAGCTTGAACCAACTCTTTTTCTCTATAAGCCCTATCGGCAAAGGAAAGGATTTCATATCCCCTAGAATTACTGAGACGGTCAATTTTCAAAGCTACATCAAACGCTTTAGTGAATTCCTTTGCTTGGAAATATAACCATGAGAGAATTCTCATCGCAGCAAGATTTTCTTTGGGTGCAGTCTCAAATATTTGGATTGATGATGTTAGGGCATCAAGCTTATTTAGAACACTTGCCAGTTTACTCTGGACAAATCCGGATTGATTTTGGTCGATCTTTAGAAGCCCAACCATCTCAATGCACGCTGCTCTGTAATTCATTAGAATTGTATGAACCGAAATCA
>CAZNDS010000018.1:12631-13447 GCA_964571865.1 uncultured Ignavibacteriaceae bacterium
CTTTTCCCTTTTTCCAAAACTTCGATAGATTTTTCGAACAGACGATTTTGGATTAGAGTGTTCGCGATAAATTTATAAGCCATCGGATTTTTGGGATCGAGTTCAATTCCCCTTCTAACAAAATAATTCAGTGAATCATCCATTTCTTTTCGATTATAGATTACGGCTATTTCACCATAAAGATTAAAGTCGTTTGGATATAACTGAAGTCTTTGTTTTAAAATTCCAATCGCCTCATCGTACTTTTTTAGTTGATTCAATCCCCGCAGAAATGCTTCATAATATTGATACTGGTTCGGATCTTTTCGGAACAACTCTCGGTAAAGTTCCAGCGCCTTTTCATGATTGCCAATCGATTCATAACTTTGTGCTAATCTAAATTTATTCATGTCATCAATGTTCTGAGAAAATGTTACTTCAGAATGACAGAAAAAAATAAGCGCTAAAAACAGTGCATTCGAAAATATTTTTTTAATAAATTTCATCAACTTTTATTGGCTATCGCAAATCACTTTAGCAACTCAAAGTAGTTGAGAGCTGTTTGCGAAAATCCGTTCAATCTGCGTCATCCGTGTTCTATTCTTTCAGATTGTAAAAATATCCTAACAATTTCCAAATCACAATGCATAAAATTAATTTTCCTAAACTTATGCTTTAACTACTTTCGACAACTATTTTAATAATAAATAGTTAGAAGAGCAAACAAATTCTGTTCTGATTTTTTGAAATCCAAAACCGATTTCTTATTTTCGTTAAAATTTTTCAATATTTATGCGAGTTTCAAAGTTATTCTTACCAACATTAAAAGAAGTTCCC
>CAZNDS010000018.1:13463-20332 GCA_964571865.1 uncultured Ignavibacteriaceae bacterium
ATTCCTAGCCATATTTTAATGGTCAGGGCTGGAATGATTCGTTCTCTCGGGGCTGGAATTTATTCCTTCCTCCCGCTTGGATACAAGATGATCAAAAAAGTCTCAGACATAATCCGCAGGGAAATGGATTCAATCGGTGGACAGGAATTTCATTTGCCAGCACTGAATCCAAAAGAGCTTTGGGAACAAACACAAAGAGTCGAAGCTTTTGGCGACACAATGTTTCATTTAAAAAATCGCGATTATGTTTTGGCTCCAACACATGAGGAAGTGATTGCGGAAATTGCATCAAATCATGTGAAGTCTTATAGAGATCTTCCTCAAATCTGGTATCAGATTCAAACGAAATTTAGAAATGAACCGCGTCCTCGCTCGGGTGTGATACGCGGCAGACAATTTTTGATGAAGGATTCATATTCACTTGATGTAAATGCTGATGGATTGGATAAAAGTTATGAATATCATGCTGAAGCTTATAGAAAAATATTTAACTCTTGTGGATTGAAATTTTTCGAAGTCGGTGCATCAAGCGGTGCAATGGGCGGAAGCGGCTCACAAGAATTTATGGTTGAATCCGATGCCGGTGAGGACACTTGCGCAATATGCGATAATTGCAATTATGCTGCGAACGTCGAAGTTGCTTCTTCAAAAATTATTGAATTCCAGAGAGATAAAGAGTCTGAAAAATTAAAAGAGATACACACACCGAATATTCGAACGATAGATGAACTTTCTGAATTTCTGAAAATACCGACTGAACGATGTGCAAAATCGCGAGTCTATATGCACAATGAAAAACCGATCTTAATTCTGATGCTCGGTAACGATGAAGTGAATGAATCAAAGCTACTTTCAGCTCTTGGCGGGAAAGTAAGACCTGCTCATCCAGATGAGTTGAAAGAAATAACTGGTGCAGATGCAGGTTCAATCGGACCAATTGAAACCAAATTAAGAATAATCGCCGATGTAAAACTCCGCAATGCAAATAACATGTACAGCGGAGCGAATAAAAATGATTATCACATTGGTGGAATTGATTTTAATCGCGATATCTCAAAATGTGAATTCTTCGATTTGCACTACGTTGATGAAGGAAGTGAGTGTTCTCATTGCGGTTCAAAGCTGCGAGTTGTGAAGGCAATCGAGCTTGGACATATTTTTAAGCTTGGCACTAAATATTCGGAAGCTCTCGGAGCAAAATATCTGGACGTTGATGGAAAAGAACATCCAATAGTTATGGGAAGTTATGGAATTGGTGTAGAGAGAATCGTCGCTTGTTTGATAGAACAAAATAACGACTCAAAAGGAATAATTTGGCCGATGCAGATCGCACCATTCAAAATACATTTGCTCGGCGTGAATATGAAGAATGAAAGTGTACGCTCAACAGCAAACAAAATTTATTACGAATTCAACGAAAGTGATATTGAAACACTTTTCGACGACCGTGATGATGTCTCAGCAGGATTTAAGTTCAACGATGCAGACTTGCTTGGGATGCCGTTTCAAGTAATTGTCGGCGAGAAAAATCTTGCACATAATAAAGTTGAGATTAAGAACCGTGCAACAGGTGAAAAACAATTAGTTGAAGTCGGACAAGTTTTACGCACGATACAAAATCTTATTACATGACTAAAAATGTATAGTGTATAATGTATAGTGTAAAATTTGATGTGCAAAGTAGTTATCAGAATTATTTCTCTGCAAGTCAAGTGAGCGATTGTAAAGTTGAATCAATAAATTGAACTAGTTTAAAATTTTAATTTTTGATTTGTAATTTTCCATTTTGCATTTTAATCTTTGCATTAATTTAGGAGAGACTATGGACAAACCAAATATCGCCGAAAAATCCCCGGCCATTTTAGAGCTTGAAGCCGGTACTTACTGGTGGTGTCAATGCGGACTTTCGAGGAACCAGCCATTTTGTGACGGATCTCACAAGACGACATCTTTTTCACCAATCGAATTTTCTCTTGAAGAAAAAAAGAAAGTCGCTCTGTGCCGCTGCAAACAAACGAGCAAAGCTCCATATTGCGACGGAACGCATAGGAAGATCTAATTAATACTTTTAAGCGAGTTGTAAGATTAATAAAAAATACACCTATTTAATATCAGTGGTATGAACCACGGGGTAATCCACTAATCCAATGCAACCGTATGGCACAGATAGGCGGACTGTATAAACCGTCTTAAAAAATTTCATAAAATCTTCTTGACTTTTGATTTTTAACGATTAATTTTGCTTTCAGAGTAAAAAGAAAATTAAAATGAATTACGGCAGTTTAAAATATTGCCCTCCCCCCGCATATTTTTTCAGAGATGAAAATTGTTTGTTCAAAATACTTAATCTTCTCTTAGGTATCATATGATACTAACTATAAATAAATTTTAACTAGAGACCCAATTTTCTCGATGAAATTGGGTCCCTATTTCATAGTTCAGCAAAAACTTTCAATCTGTTTCGTAATATGCATCATTCTGTAAACTATAATACTTCCAGAATTTCTTTTCATTTATCCTTATCTTTGAATATAAAATTCAATTATATACTTGGGAATAAATGAACAGTCGATTATATAAACTTCAAAAATTAGGACAAAGCATCTGGCTTGATAATATCAGCCGGGGAATGATAAAAACAGGTGAGTTGCAAAAATTGATTGAGCAAGGTGTTACTGGCGTAACATCAAATCCATCGATTTTTGAAAAAGCAATTCTTAACAGCGATGATTATGATGATTCAATTGCGGAGTTATTGAGCAAAGGATTAAATCCCGATCAAATTATCGAAGAGTTAATGATTGACGACATCCAAAGAGCCTGTGATTTATTCAAACCAGTTTTTGATAAATCTAATGGAAACAACGGATTTGTCAGCATTGAGGTCGATCCGCGACTTGCCAATAAAACTCAAGAAACAGTTGATTCCGCAAATCGAATTTGGCAAAAGGTCAGTCGAGCAAATGTGATGATCAAAATCCCCGCAACGAAAGAAGGGCTTCCGGCAATTGAAGAATCAATAGCAGACGGCTTGAACATAAACGTTACGCTGATTTTTTCAATTCAACGTTACAAAGAGGTTGCAAATGCTTACATAAACGGACTGAAAAGAAGAAGTGAGAAAGACTTAGATTTATCTAAAATAAATTCGGTTGCAAGTGTTTTCGTGAGCAGGATCGATACGATAGTTGATAGTGAAATTGTGAAAATGATAAACTCAGGTAAACCCGAGATGACGAATCTTTTAGGAAAAACTGCCGTGCATAATACGCGTTTGCTTTATCAATCGTTCAAAGAGATTTTCGCTGATTCTGGTTTTAAAAATCTCACTAAAGTGGGAGCAAAACTCCAGCAGCCGCTTTGGGCAAGTACTAGCACGAAAAACCCGACTTACAATCCATTACTTTATGTGGATGAACTATATGCAAAAGATACAGTCAATACTCTTCCGCCCGCAACACTTGAGCTGATGTTTGAAAAAAGTCAAATCGAATCGCGAATTGATAATGACATCGATAAAGCAAAAAAGGATATTAACTCGCTTAAGGAATATAGTATTGATCTTGATGAACTATTGAATCAGCTTGAGATCGATGGAGTTAAAGCTTTTGCAGACTCATACAACAATCTCAGGAATTCATTGTTAAAGAAAATTGCACGAGTGAAAGCTGCAAGTTGACAATAAGCAGCGAGAACAGATTTGTTCTGGCTGACTCTTTTTAGTGAAATATTGAATTTTGTTGCATTATTTTTTTGCCACGAAATCACTAAAACACAAAATTACACCAAAGTCATAAGATAAATCTTTTGATGCCTTTTCCAATATTTTCAACGTTAAAATTAATTAAATAACCGAGTCTTTTATTGGTTAATTTAAGATGACTTAATAGTTGTGCTTCCCAAATTGGATTTATTTGGTCAATTGCTTTTAGTTCACAAATCACTTTATCTTCAACCAAGACATCTAACCGAAGTCCTTCATTAAACTGAATACCTTCATATACAATTGGAATATCAAGTTGTCTTAATGATTTTAATCCTCTTTTTTCTAATTCATAACAAAAACAGATTTCATATACCTTCTCCAATAATCCAGGTCCAAGATTTTTGTGGATTGTATATGCTGCATCGACAATCTTTTTACCAATTTGTTCGATTTCTTCGGGGAGGGGCTCGTAATGTTTTACTTTCATTTTTACCTCAAGTCTTTTTTCTTCGAGCTCTTTTGTGCTTTAGTGTTTTTGTGGCATTTTCTTTTTATACCGAAGAAAATTGCACGAGTGAAAGCTGCAAGTTGACAATAAGCAGCGAGAACAGATTTGTTCTGGCTGACTCTTTTTAGTGAAATATTGAATTTTGTTGCATTATTTTTTTGCCACGAAATCACTAAAACACAAAATTACACCAAAGTCATAAGATAAATCTTTTGATGCCTTTTCCAATATTTTCAACGTTAAAATTAATTAAATAACCGAGTCTTTTATTGGTTAATTTAAGATGACTTAATAGTTGTGCTTCCCAAATTGGATTTATTTGGTCAATTGCTTTTAGTTCACAAATCACTTTATCTTCAACCAAGACATCTAACCGAAGTCCTTCATTAAACTGAATACCTTCATATACAATTGGAATATCAAGTTGTCTTAATGATTTTAATCCTCTTTTTTCTAATTCATAACAAAAACAGATTTCATATACCTTCTCCAATAATCCAGGTCCAAGATTTTTGTGGATTGTATATGCTGCATCGACAATCTTTTTACCAATTTGTTCGATTTCTTCGGGGAGGGGCTCGTAATGTTTTACTTTCATTTTTACCTCAAGTCTTTTTTCTTCGAGCTCTTTTGTGCTTTAGTGTTTTTGTGGCATTTTCTTTTAACACCGAACAACTATTAACCGCAATATTTTTTAAACCTGATCCAATCTTCACCTCCGTTCAGTTGTATTGTCATTTCCAAAGCTGATGCCGACTTTTACAGCAGAGCGTATCATTTGACAATCAGGCGGGACTAATCTTTGTTTCTTTATTGCATCTTTTATTCGAACAGCTTTAATTTCATTTCCTTTAAGTGCAACCATATAACCGAATTTTTTCTTTGCAGCAATTTCTATTGCATACGTCCCAAATCGTGTCGCAAGAATTCTATCGAATGGTGTTGGACTTCCTCCGCGCTGCAGATGTCCGAGGACTGTCATTCGAGTTTCAAGTCCAGTTTTATCCTGAATATTTTTTCCTACAAGATTTCCAATTCCACCCAATTGAATCGTATCGGTCCGCTTTTTGTCCTTTGCCTTCACTACAATTTTTCCGCCAAATGGTTTAGCACCTTCAGCCACACAAATAATACTGAATCTTTTTCCGCGTGTACTTCTCTCGATAACTTTTTTATAAACATCCTCCCACTTGAAAGGAATTTCCGGAATCAAAATTACATCCGCTCCGCCAGCGATCCCTGCACCGAGAGCAATCCAACCAGCATATCTTCCCATAACTTCAATTACCATCACACGATGATGCGAGGAAGCGGTTGTGTGCAGTCGGTCGATTGCTTCAGTTGCCGCAAGTACAGCCGAATCATAACCGAACGTAAGATCTGTTCCTTCAAGGTCGTTATCAATTGTTTTTGGGACACCAATAATATTCATTCCAAGTCTTGAAAGCTTTTCCGAGATGTGCATCGTGCCATCCCCGCCGATAGCAATCAAACAATCCAGTCCCCATCCTTTATAATTCTTTAGTGCAAGTTTTGAATGATCTTCGATGACGACTTCGTCTCCTTTATCCACAGGCCAATGAAATGGGTCTCCTTTATTGGAAGATCCCAATATCGTTCCACCTAAATTTATAATTCCAGAGACTTCTTTATTCGTTAGTTCATGCATTTTGCCTTCAACAAGCCCTTCAAAACCATCTTCAATTCCAAAAACAACCATTCCCATTTCATGAGCAGGTTTTGTAACACCGCGAATAACTGCATTTAATCCGGGGCAATCGCCTCCGCCGGTTAATATTCCAATTCTTTTTACTTTCATATTTGCTCTCATTTTATTTTTTACAAAGTTAATTAAAGGCATGCCAAAATAAAAAATCGATTTGAATGTGATAATCGAATTTCACAAATTCAAAAAAACTTTTGGATGTAATATGCAAGCTAAACAACTTTATCACTACAAAGCTGTCGTAACAGGAGTTTACGACGGTGACACAATAACTGTAAATATTGATTTAGGACTAAATACCTGGATCAATAATGAAAAAATCAGATTAGTGCGAATTGATGCGCCTGAACTTAGAGGCAGTTCACGGAACAAAGGTCTAAAATCCAGAGATTTCCTGCGTGAGCTGCTGCTGAATAAACAAGTTCTGCTTCAAACAATTAAAGATAAAAAAGAAAAATACGGAAGGTATCTTGCAGAAGTCTGGTTAGAAACTCCTGCAGGAAAATTCCTAAACGTAAATGATTTGATGGTAGAAAAGAAGCACGCTGTCTATAAAAAGTACTGAGTAGTGAGTAATTAGTATTGAGAGTTTGATTTAAAAAGATTCCATCTTTTTTGCTTAAATGACGTGGAAAAGATGGAATCTTTTACGTTGGGCAATTATCTGTAAGAAGCTTCGTCAATGTCTTTGTGGAGAAATGGAATCTTTAACGCTAAGCAATTATCTATACGCAGACTCATCGATATCTTTTACAGAACTAAATCCTTTTGGCGGATTAAGATATTTTGACAAGAATTTGTAAATCTTTAACCGAATCTCTTTGGCTTTTTTTGTATCCATTCTGTCAAATGAATGACCGCCAGGAAGATTTTCAAAGATTCCATCTTTTTTGCTTAAATGACGTGGAAAAGATGGAATCTTTTACGTT
>CAZNDS010000018.1:20432-23193 GCA_964571865.1 uncultured Ignavibacteriaceae bacterium
TCTTTGGCTTTTTTTGTATCCATTCTGTCAAATGAATGACCGCCAGGAAGATTTTTAAAAATTTCATACTCAAATTTCTTTTCTTCAGCTTTGAGTGATTTGATCAGATGCTCAACTTCCAACACATTCACATCCTCATCGTTTGTGTTAGTGTGAATCAATAAAGGCGTTTTCAATTTGTGGGCATTCCAAGCTGGTGATCTCTTTTTATATTCTTCAACATTTTCATCGGCTGGTTTACCGATGTGATAATCCGCTGCGAATAAATCCCGGTACGATTGATCTTTATAACCCATTCGGGCAATTAAATCACTTACTGGAACACCTGCAAAACAAACCTGATAATCACTTGGATGCTCAAACACTGCCATGAGGGATATCAATCCACCATGACTCCATCCCATGATTCCAACTCGATTCTCATCGACGAACTGATAATTCTCGGTCATGAAATTTCTTGAAGCATGAACGTCTTCAATTTCCAAACCGCCGTAATCTATTTTTTCATAATGCGATTTACCGTAACCTGTACTGCCTCGATATTCAGCCGCTACGACAATATATTGCTGTGCGATCAGCTCTTTCACAATGTGAGTGTAATACGTTGAAAAATCCGCATGTACGCCGCCGTGCGGAAAAACTATTAGAGGATATTTTTTATTAAAATCAATTTTCTTTGGTATGAAAACGTACGACCAAAATTTAACGGGATTTCCTGCTCCTTGTCCGGTAGGATTTTTTTCCTTCCATAATGGCGGGCCTGTCATAAAAACTTTATCGATGAAAGCATAATCTCCAACTCGCTCATACCAAAGCACGTCATCGATTTTCTTTTCAAGAACATCTAATCGATGCTGTAAATTCTCATCAGCTTTTTTAAGAGAGTTAAGAGTCTGCTTAATTTCGTTTGAATCTTGGGAGTAAACGATTGTGGCATTAGTAAAAAGAAATAAATAGAGAATTGGAAATAAAAAAAATAATTTTCGCCGCATCATAATTAACCTCTTTGTTTTTATTTACAAACTTGTTTGAACACACGCATAAAATTACCTCCAAGGATTTTCTTCACATCCTCGTAGCTGTATCCCTTTTTTAATAGCGCCATCGTTAAATCTGGAAATTTGCTAACATCTTCTAATCCGACAACAACTTTTTCGATTCCGTCAAAATCAGATCCAAGTGCAACGTGATCAATCCCTACAAGATTTTTTATGTAATCAATATGTTTTATAACAGTATCAATTCTTACTGTTGAAGATGTGGATAAGAATGATGGATAGAACACAACACCAATCACTCCCCCGGAATTAGCTATTGCGATTATTTGTTCGTCATATAGATTTCGATAGTGATTTCGTAAGGCGCGAACTCCTGAATGACTTGCAATAATCGGATTTGTTGTTACCTCTAAGACATCTTCAATTGTTTTTTTTCCAACATGTGAAATGTCAATAATTATTCCAAGTGAATCCATCGATTTAATAACTTGTCTGCCGAAATTCGACAATCCTTTTGTCAAAGCTTGTCCATCTGCTGCAGCGGTTGCCCACGAAGTGCTGTTATTCCAAGTGAGTGTCATGTATCGCACACCGCGGTTATAGAACTCTTTTAATTTATCAATGGTGTTTTCAATTGCATGCCCTCCTTCAACAGCAATAATTCCAACAACTTTATTTGGACCCGATAAGCTGTCAATCTCTTTTGAATTCTTTGCTTGCTTTAATTTATCTGGATATTTGTTCATCTGACTTTGAAAAGAATCAATCATAGCCATCGTGTGTTGAAAAGCAGTCGTTGGATATGATGTCGGACTCGGCCAGAGTGCAAACATTTGTGCATCAATTCCGCCCTTTATAAATCTTGGTACATCGGAGTGATTACTACTATTCAAGGATCCAAGATCATATCCATATACAACCTTTTCCAATACATCATTGTGCAGATCAATTACAAATGCTTTATGATGAAGAGAGATCAATTGTGTTGAAATATTTTGATTTGAACTAATCGACGCGCTTAATGTATCATTTGCATAACCGAAACTCGAAAATATCAAATCCAGATTTATCGAGCTTCCATAACTCTTTAACAAAGATATTTGCGAACCGCTTAAATATGGTTTACCAAATCCACCTCGATTGGCTCCATCTAATTGGATCATTTTTTTAGTCAATCTATTTCCTCTGAATTCAATTGAGTAAAAATATATCCCAGCTGCACCAGCGCCATACCAGTCTATTGTATAATTGCCGCCGGATAAAAATTGTTCAAAAGATTCTATTTCCTGTCCAAGCGCATCATGAACAAAAATTTTCACAATGTCTGAAGATGAAAGTGAAAAAGAAATTTTCGTTGAAGGATTAAACGGATTTGGATAGTTCTGTGAAAGTGAAAAATCATTTGGATTAAAATCGGATTCAGAACCAAGATTTGTGAGCATGTACGACCAGTTACCGAAACCATTAGTATACACTGAATCTATTTTGCTTGGCATGTTTTTAAAAATAATCTTAACTACTGCCGAATCGAGTGGGTTATTAGTGAACTTATCTTTAACAGTCCCAGTTAAATAATAAGTTTGTGCCATGGCAAAAGCACTATTCAAGAGAATAAAACACAATATTGCTTTAATTTTTATCTTCGCTTTCACTACTCGCAATATAAACGCATTGTTCAAAACTTGAAAATAAAAATTCAAAAAAAATTATTGGGGTGTAAAAAAGAATCATGTTGAACGCATAGTATTAGTATCAAATAAAAC
>CAZNDS010000019.1:0-23167 GCA_964571865.1 uncultured Ignavibacteriaceae bacterium
ATTTTGGATTAGGACAAGTTCCTATTAATAGAATGGATATGGAGATACATTCAAAAGCCGAAGAAGAACTGAAAAAAATAATCGAATCTCACCTGCCCCAAAAAATAAAAGGCACTCATTGTGTCCGAACCGGAAAACCATTTCTTGAGATTATAAATTGTGCTAAAGAAAACAAGTGCGATTTAGTCATAATGTCTACTCACGGGCATAGCGGAATTGAGCACATTCTATTTGGGAGCACTGCTGAAAAAGTTGTGAGAAAATCTCCAATCCCTGTCCTAACAATCAGGGATTCGAACACGAAGTTTATTCTTCCCTAGTTTTTTCGATCAATTATGAACTTGACTAATTCTTTTAATGCCTGCTTACTTTCTGATTCGGGATAGGATTCAAGATTTTGTAGTGCATGTGAAGCATATTCCCCCGCCTTAGCTTTTGAATATTCGAGCCCATCATACTTCTTAACGAAATTCAATATCTCTTTAATATGACTTGATTTAAGTTCGCTCTTTAAAAGTCTTTTAATCTGTTTTACTTCTGATGATGATGCTTTTTGAAAAGCATGTATTAAGGGTAATGTTAATTTCTTCTCTCTAAGATCGGCACCGACTGGTTTTCCAATAATACTTAACGTTCCATCATAATCAAGAATATCATCTTTAATTTGAAACGCAATACCGAGATTCTCTCCAAAATCTCTGAAATTCTCAATCACTTTTTCATCTTTTGATACGCTTAACGCTCCTACTTGTGTGCACGTAGAAATAAGTGAAGCTGTCTTGTCTGAAATAATCTTAAAATATGTTTCTTCATCGTTATTTAGTTTACGAGTTTTTTGAATTTGCAGGAGTTCACCTTCACTCATTCTTTTTACAGTATTTGTAATGACTTTGAGAAACTGAAAATCATTATTATCAACTGAAAGAAGTAATCCGCGAGATAATAAGTAATCACCCATTAAAACAGCAATTTTATTTTTCCAGACAGAATTGATAGAGGGCAATCCTCTTCTAGTCTCAGCACTATCGACAACGTCATCATGAATTAAAGTGGCGGTATGCAGCAATTCAACTAAAATTGCAGCGCGATAAGTGCTCTCGTTTATCTCACCTACGGTTTTTGCAGAGAGAAGAACTAATGTTGGCCGTATCTTTTTTCCCTTTTGCCGAAGGATGTACTTCGTAATGAGATCGACAAGTCCAACTCGCGATTTCATTGATGTACTGAATCGCTGTTGGAAAATATCCAATTCTTCCTTAATCGGGTCAATAAAATTTTTAATCTTCTTGTCAATCACTCGATTTACTCTGTGAAATCTTTGATATATAAATACTTAGTTCATAAAGAAATAGCAAAGGTACCGCCAATATCAATTGGCTTACAGGATCGGTCGTTGGAGTTAAAAGGGCTGCAAGAATAAATATTACCACAATTGAATGCCTCCGATAGTGACGCATGAACGTTGGTGTTAGAATTCCCAATTTTGTTAGAAAAAAAGATAACATTGGGAGTTCAAATACTATTCCCGCTAATAACATTACGCTAACGATAATAGAAAAATATTCTTCAATTGAAAAAAAGTTGGTTATGTTCTCTGAGCCAAAGGCAGCTGCAAAATTCAAGGCATAAGGAAGCATTAGGAAGTATGCGAAAGCCACTCCACTAAGGAAACACAAACTTGTGAAAATTACAATCAGCGAAACATATTTTTTTTCGTTTTTTTTTAGCGCAGGCTCAATGAATTTCCATATTTGATAAACTACATTTGGAAGGCTTATTATGAAGCCACCAACCAAGGCAACTTGTATATATAAAAATAATTGACCGAATGGTCTTAAATTCTGAAGTTTCAAGTTGTTAACTCTTGCGGGTCTCAGTAATACTTGATCTATTATCAAATCAATAAATATCCAACATAGTATTGCACCCAAAACTATTCCGATAATTGCGCGAACGATTGTCCATCGCAATTCCTCTAAATGCTCGAGAAAAGTCATTTCTAGGCTACCAATTGATTTATCTGAATTGTTTTCTTCCATTAAATCAATTCAATTTAGAGAGAATATCTTGATAAATTGGAAATTGGGAGCACAGTTGTTTTACATCCTCACGAATCTGATTCAAGATTGCCACGTTATCTACATTTGAAAGTGCCCGATTAATAAATCCGTATATCATCTCCATTTCGTTATTTTTCATTCCACGGGTAGTGACAGCTGGAGTGCCGATTCTTATTCCGCTTGTAATGAATGGACTCTGGGTATCATAAGGGACCATGTTCTTGTTCACTGTAATCCCTGCAAGTCCAAGAGATTCCTCAGCTTGTTTACCTGTAATATTTCTATTCCTTAAGTCCAATAACATCAAATGATTATCGGTACCATTCGATACCACAGTATAACCACCATCAATAAATTTTTCAGCTAAAGTCATGGAATTTGAGATTACCTGTTTAGAATATTGTTTGAAATCATCACTCAGATTTTCCCCGAATGCAACTGCTTTTGCTAAAATAACATGCATCAGAGGTCCACCCTGAATTCCGGGCATAACGTTTGAGTCAACAATTTCCGACATCATTTTTAGTCGCCCGCTTTTAGGAGCTTTAATGCCTTCGCGATTCTCAAAATCTTTTCCAATCATAATCATACCACCGCGAGGTCCACGAAGCGTTTTGTGAGTTGTAGTCGTTACGAAATGACAGAATTCCATAGGATCTGTTAAGAGTTTCGAGGCAATTAAACCTGCCGGATGAGCTATGTCAGCTATTAAATATGCTCCAATCGAATCAGCTATTTGTCTAAATGATTTGTAGTCCCAATCCCTTGAATAAGCACTAGCACCAATTACTATTGCCTTTGGACGATTCAGCTTTGCCAAAGCAGCTATTTCATCCAAGTCAACTAAATGATTATCTTTTCTTACGTTATAAGCAATAACCTCGAACATTTTTCCAGAGAAATTTACTGGAGAACCATGCGTTAAATGACCGCCATGTGCGAGGTTCAAACCCATTATCTTATCGCCAGGTGAAAGAACAGAAAAGTAAACAGCCATATTTGCTTGTGATCCTGAATGCGGTTGCACATTTACATATTCACAGTTAAAAAGTTCTTTTACGCGATCTCGAGCGAGGTTTTCTGCCATATCCACATACTCACAACCGCCGTAATATCTTTTTGCAGGATAACCTTCAGCGTATTTATTTGTAAGTACTGAGCCAAGTGCATGCAAAACATTTTCACTGACATAATTTTCAGAAGCTATTAGTTCTAATCCTTCTTCCTGCCTTAAAATTTCAAGTCTCAGAATTTCTTTTGCTTTCTGATCACGTGATAAATCTAACATCTGTATTTCTCATCTAATAATTTAATTTTGTTAATTCGACTTAAATGCCGTTCCCCTTCAAAATCAGTATTTAAAAATGTTTTAACAATTTCGATTGCAGTATTTTCATCAATGATTCGAGCACCAAATGCAAGAATGTTTGCATTATTGTGTTTACGCGAAAGCTCCGCCATTTGCGTTGAAGTGCAGAGTGCAGCACGTATCCCCTGAATTTTATTTGCCGCTATCGAAATCCCAATTCCCGTTCCGCATATGATAATTCCAAAATCAGCTCGACCTTCTTTAACTGCGAGTGCCACAGTTTCACCGAAATCGGGGTAATCGCATGACTCTTCTGAAAAGCACCCACAGTCGATTACTTCATGGGAGAAACTAAAAAGGAAAGATTTTACTCTTTCCTTTAGTTTAAACCCAGCATGGTCAGATCCAATTGCTATCTTCAATTTCATCTCTAGGGGACAGTTATGCTTTTACCAATCCAATTATAACAGCTGCCTTCTATTTTGATTGTTTGACCTGAACGATATTTTCTAAAGAAATATTCTTCTTTAGTTGGAATTGAAGAATTTAAATTTGATATCGCTTCGTTCGCCATTTGAGCGATACTTGGATCAACCGACCTCGCTTTAGCATAAGTTTCTTGAGCAAGTTTAAGAACTATTTTATCCATGAACTCAAAAGTTCCGCATCTTTGAACAGAAGTTTGATAGAGAGTTGCTTCATAGATGTATGGAAGTCCCCATCCGTTTCCAATCTCTGCAGCTTTGTAGAAGAAAGTCCGCGCAGTCGAGAGTTGTCCGAGTTCTTTGTAACAAATTCCAATATTCAATGGATACTCTTTGGTTTTTGGATTAATTTCGAATGCTTTTTTATATGTCTCAATAGCTAAATTATATTTTTCTAACTTTTGGTACGAAGTCCCAAGTCTATTCCAATAAGTTTCAGAATCGGGAGTTTTCTTTGAGAGAAATTCAAGTGGTTCAATCGCCTTCTCGTACTCGCCTGCTTGGAATGTTATTGATGCATACTGCCAAGCTTTTGCTAGATTTGCTTTATCTAACTGCCAAGCTTGATATGTAATGTCTATCAATTGTGTTACATCTTCAGCAAGATTTTTTAATCTCTCAATTGGTACAGGATTATTCGGATCTTTAGTTGAGGCATTCTGATAAAGCTCAAGAGCTTTCATCTTAAAATCATTTCCATCCGAAGTATATTTCATATACAGCAAACCTATTCGGTCAACATAGTAGAAATCAAGATTTGGATCCAACTGAAGTGCTTTTTCATATTCTGCTAAGGCAGCAAGTTCCCGATCAGCATACCAGGTTTCGAAATAATATCCTTTGTTCTTATAAAAGTAGGACGCATTCTCAGGTTGAATCTGAATCGCAAGATCATATAAATACATCAACGTGTCTGCATATATTTTCTTCTGTTCTTCGGTTGTTGTTGTTGAATCATGCATTTTTATAAGACAGTCTTCCATTCTGAGAAATATTGTCTTAAATCGATTCGGATCCAACTGAATTATTTCCCAACCATAAGGTATAGCTGTAAGATAGTCGAGATTTTTGTGATACTCAGCAAATAAACTCCACTTTCGGTAAATTTTCAACGTATCGTCTTGAGCTGCTGCCTCATTCACTAACCAACCACTAAGGAGGATTAAGAGCAATATGAACAATTTATTTTTCAATTTTTTTCCTCGATATTTATAATTCTAATCTTCATCTCTCATAAACCACAGTTCGGCAAAATTAATGCCAACCCAGAATTTGAACATATTATCCTTTTGAAGATAATTAACAGATTTGCCTCTAATTGAATATTCGAAGGCGAAATCCAATAAATTTATTTGATCGAATGGGAATGAAAATCCAAAATTCACTCCAAATTCAGTTATTTTTTCATTTTTTATAATAAACTCAGAATTTTTTAAGAAGAGTCCAAAACGCCAAACAAACGTTTCCCAAAACGATTCAGGCTTTTGAATGGGTAAATATTCGAATCCAAGTGCCATTTTTGAAAGGGCTTTGAGATTCAATTCGGTTTGATTGTTTGTCTTAAATTGTGACCAGTCTTGATAAAAATAATCTACATATCCGCGGAAACGTTTTGAAACTTGAGCTTCCACACCAATACCGAATCGACTTGGCATTTCACTCTTAAAATTACTAACTATTACTGTATCTTCACTCGTCCCGAATTTTAATTCCCTGCTCTCAGTATTTAAATTAGTACCTGTAGAATAAACTATTCCAAGCCGAAGGTCATCGAAGAGACCAAGCTTAAATGACTGGTCAATATTCGGTGTGATTGCACCAAAACTAAATGAGAATCCACTAAATTTTCTTTCATGGACAAAAGCGGTATTAATAAAATCAACTCTTCCAAAATCAATTGATGCACGATTATTTATCGTACCAACTAAATAATCCGCACTCAATCCAACTGATAGTCCAAAAGGAAATTTAAATGACGAGCCGAAAAATATCTTATTTAATCCCCCATCACCCGAATACCTGTCTTTGTATGTGAATGAATCAATAGTTGAATTGCTGGTGACATCATAGTCAACTTTTGAATAGGGAGTTGTACCAAGAACAACACTGATTCCATTATCTGCTGAAATGGGAATTGAGAGACTGATGGATTCGAGAGTGGAATTTGCTAGGAAATTTGAATTCTGACCATCTGAGTAGCTGTTTGTAGCATATCTCATCCCGGCCAATATCTTAATTGTTCGAATCCCATTCCATGCAGCAGGATTGAGTGAGTTAATATCGAATTGGTCAGTGCTAGCAATTCCAAGTCCACCAATTGCATTTCTTCTGATTGAAGGATTAACTAAAATGTCCCCGACGCCATTTCTCGAGAATCCTGAACCTATCTGACATTGCCCATCAACAACAAAAAATATAATTGTTACAAATCCTGCAATACTAATTTTTCGTAAAAAATTCTTCATCATCGCTTAGTTTTTTCTGATAGTGTAATAAACTCTTAATTTGGGCTTTTTATCAGCATCTGCTGCATTACTGCTCTCGAAAGAAAATCTTTCAACTCCTCCATCGGGATCGCGTGGGCTCAATAATAATCCGTAATTCATTCCGGTATTTAGCCAATCTTGAACGATTCGAGAAATATTTCTTTCGTAAATGTCGGTACGTGTTTGGACCAAAACAGGTGCAAAGTTGGAATCAATTGAAATCTTTACTGAATCAGTTAAGCGTAACACATATATACTATCCTGAAAGCTCGTACCGAATTCCGAATTGCTCATATTCCTTGTTAATTCAAGAATAGCATAATTTATAATTGCACTTCGAGGAATAGAACTCAGATCAAATTTCAATTTTGATTTCGATAATACTCCGGATTGCAGAGTGATTAAAAGAGGATTATTGTAATTTTCGGTAGTTGTAACCACATATACATCAGATACAGTTATGGCATTTATCGTATCATTGGTACTTCCATCTTTAGAGAACGCAACTTCTATGGCGCTAATATTCGTACTTGGACCAATTGCTCTAAATCCTCTGATGAAATTGGAACCCGCTGACGGTTTAAGATAAATTCCAGATGGATTCTTAATCCCCGTGTCAGCGATTGCTTTCATCCACTCCAAAACTTTTTCATTTGGAAGAACACAACTTATTACTGAATCTCCATCAGTGAAATTTGATTCTAGTGGAGAATTATCATAATCAAAATGTGATGGAGTCAAACTGTCAGAGGTAAATTGATCTGAATCCCACCATGATTTAATTTCATGTACGTTAAACCTGAAATTTGTTCGAGTTGAATCACCAAATTTATAGATTGGATATACTTTCAATTTTGCAGAAGAGACAGTTATTTTATTCTCTTTTAATAGAGATTTGATTTCTTCAGTGAAAACAAATTCGAATCGTAATAAAGCAGATGCAGTAAGATCTTTGTATTTCCCGACTAAAATTCGCCGAGCGGAACCAAGATTTTCGACCTGAATTAATTGTTCGAACTCTTGAGATACGGAATCACGAACTGAATTAAAAGTTTTAATCTCAATAAAATCTTCAGGATCTAGCAATCCATGACCGGTTGAATTGGGATCATTGTAGCACGATGTAAAAATAAGAACTGGTAAGACCAGTAAACCATATAGAAAGTTTTTTAACTTAAGAAATATTATTTCGTTCATTAAGATTTGTGATTGATTGGTAAACGATTAGTTAATTAATTATCCTTTAACATTTTTTTGTATAGTTCAATATACTTTTTTGCCGAAGTGAGCCAAGAAAAATCTTTAGACATTCCATTCTTCATAATTTTTGTCCAAACATCTTTTTTCTTATACAATTTTACAGCTCGCTGAATCTCTTTCAACATCTCTTTCGAATCATACTTTTTGAAAACAAATCCAGTTCCCTTTCCATTCGAACTGCTAATTTTTTCGACAGTATCGGCTAAACCTCCTGTATATCGAACAATTGGAATAGTACCGTATTTTAAACTATATAACTGAGTTAAGCCGCAAGGTTCAAATCGTGATGGCATTAAGTATAAGTCCGAACCAGCTTCAATTAGATGTGCTAATGAATCATCAAAATCAAAAGAAACAGCAAACTTATCCGGATATTTCTTTTGTACTTTCTCAAAAAACTCTTGATATTTTTTATCACCTTGGCCTAGCAAAACATATTTAACATCCAATTTAAAAATATCATCGATTGCTTCTTGAATCAAATCAATTCCCTTTTGTTCCGATAATCTCGAAATGGTTCCAATAATTGGCACATCGATATTATCATCAAATCCAAATCTTTTAAGCAGAGCTTTTTTATTTTCTAGTTTATTCGATAGATCCTTAACACTATATTTTTCTTCGATGAGGTCATCCGTTTCAGGATCCCAAATTGTATAATCAATTCCATTAACAATTCCTACAAGTTCAGCTTTGCGCTTCTGCAAAACCGGCTTCATCGAACCAGCAAGTTCCTCGATAGTTCTAATTTCCTCTGCATACTTTTCGCTTACGGTTGTCAAAATATCTGAATAAACCAATCCAGCTTTCAAGAACGAAATTTTTCCAGCCGAATTTACAGAAATTTCATTCAAAGCGGATTCAGGAAGTCCTGTCTTAGCAAATGATTCCTTACTGAACGCTCCGTGAAATTCCAAGTTATGCACAGTGAAAACTGTTTTAGTATTTTTAAGCAATTCAAGATCGGCATAGAGTGTTTTTTGATAAGCCGGTATTAAACCGCTTTGCCAGTCATTGCAATGTATAATATCTGGTGTCCAACCGAGTTTTTTTATCATCTCCATTATGCCATGACAGAATAAAATATATCTTTCATCATTGTCAGCATAATCCTTTTTTGATTTAATGTCCTGATACAAACCCTTTCTTGAACCAAAATATTTTTGATTGTCGAAAAAGTAAATCTGTACTTTAGTTTTTAAACCAGAGAGAAAAGATGACCGAATGCTAAATAATTCAATTTCATCGTCAAGATGAATTGGAATGTCTTTCAATCTGACTATCTCATGAATCTTGAATCTTCGCTCATCGACTGAGCCATATTTTGGCACGACTAAACGAACTTCATGCCCAAGTTCTGCTAAAGTTTGTGGAAGTGCACCACATACATCTCCGAGTCCACCAGTCTTAACAAATGGTGCAACTTCAGAAGTAACAAAAAGTATTTTAAGGTTTTTTAGTTTGACCATAGATTTAAAAATTTATACAAAAATAGGAAAATTTGCTTCTATTTTCAATTTGTATTTTGTATGTTATATAAAATGTGAATTGATTAACGCCAAAACCAAAAGCACGAAAGGTTTCAGCATTTATCAAATTACTTTAATAAATGCTCGGTAAACATTTATTTTACTTGACATTATCAAAATAAAGAATTAATATTTCGCAAGAAATAGAGGTGAATATGAAACATCTGTATTACATAGTTCTTTTTGCTCCATTTTTAATGTATGGTTGTTCAGCTTCGGAAATAACTGAAGAGTACGGAGAAACTCAAGTTGAGTATAAAACTACCGAAGTACCTCAACCAACTGTGACTACAGTGCAAACAGAGACTAAACCAGTTGTAACTCCACAGGAGACTTTTAAAACACACATCCAACCTGAATATATTCCGCAAGGGCCACCGAATCCTCCTCCTCCTCCAATCAAAACTACATTTACAGAGAGAAGAATTGAAGAGGTCCGAACTCCCCCACCACCGGCAGTTCAGGAGTATCAATACAAAGTTCAGGTTTTTGCATTTAAGAGTCGTTTGAATGCAGAAACAGAAGCACAAAGGATCCGCAATCGTCTTCCCGATCAAAAAGTATATGTCGAATGGCATCAAAATTTATTCAAAGTCCGTTTGGGAATTTACACTGCATGGGAACATGCACGCTCGATGAAAGACGCATTGTATAATTTAGGTTATACCGATAGCTTTATTATTACTGAAAACCTTCAATAAAAAGAAAGTTTTTTTTTCACTTGTTGTAGCTGCTGTGTGTCTATTTTCAAGCTGTACCTCGAGTGAAAAAATTAAAGATGAAGATTCTTCGAATTATCAAGTGGACTTAGAAGGTTATAGTCCACTTGATAGTTTTATTTCTGAGAATTCTAAGGAAGAAAATTCGACAACACTTCAAACCTGGCAATCTTTCCCTGCTGATACTCTGCAAACAAAAAAATCATCACATATAAAGTCATCAAAAAATGCACATTATACTATTCAAGTGATTATAAGTGATAATCTTATAGTTGTTGACTCCTTGAAATTGCAGCTGAGGACTTTACTACCCGAATTAAAACAAGAAGTAGTTTATGACCCACCCTTTTACAAGCTTCGGGTAGGAGAATTTCAGACAAAAGTTCAAGCAAATAAATTTTTGAATATTTTAGAAAAGAATGGTTATATTACAAGTAGATTAATTACCGATAAACGCAGATAGTTCTTCACAACCTAACTCTATAAAATGTCTCTTCTTCTATTTAATGCCAACCAAATATTGTCGTGTAAACCAAACAACGGTCTTTTTAAGAAATCGGAAGAGTTGAAAGATCTCTCACTTCTTAAAAAGTGTTCAATAGTTATTGAAAGTGATTCAATCGCAGATATTACAAACAAAATCACTGAGAAGGATTTTGGAAAATTTGACCAAGTAATTGATGTCAGTAATTCAGCTGTTTTACCAGGACTAATCGATGCACATACACATCTTGTTTTTGCAGCTTCAAGAGAAGAAGAATTTGAAAAGCGGACTCAAGGTGTAAGCTATGAAGAAATCGCAAGATCAGGAGGAGGAATTAATTCGACGGTAAATGCAACACGAAGTGCACAACTTGATGAACTGTTAAATCTTTCAGTTAGCAGACTTCGCGAATCAATGTCATATGGTATCACAACCATTGAAATCAAAAGTGGTTATGGCTTAAATCTCGAGACAGAAATTAAAATGCTCGAATGTATAAAAAAGTTGAACGAGATGAACTTGTGTGATTGTAAACCAACCTTCTTAGGAGCACATACTTTTCCAAACGAATTCAAAAACGACCGAACTAACTATGTTGCACTTATTATTGATGAGATGCTTCCCAAGATTTCAGAGTTAGAATTAGCTGAGTTCTGTGACATCTTCGTTGAAAAAACAGCATTTTCTGTAGAAGAGGCAGAATCGATTCTCAGAAAAGCGAAATCATTAGGATTCAAATTAAAACTACATTGTGATCAATTCAATTCCATTGGTGGAATAGATCTTGGAATAGAACTCGGAGTGAAAAGTATTGACCACCTAGAAATGACGACCGATTCTGACATCGAGAAGCTATCCAAAACTGAAATTGCTTCTGTTCTGCTTCCTGGAGTTTCTTACTTTTTAAATATACCCTACGCTCCAGCAAGAAAATTGATTGACTCAGGAGCCATAGTCGTTTTAGCTACTGATTTTAATCCTGGCTCATGTATGACTCAGAACCTTCCCCTGATCATGAATCTGGCTGCCATTCAGATGAAAATGTCAATCAACGAAACTATAAACGCTGTAACAATCAATGCTGCATATTCACTCGGTGTGGAAAACCAGGTTGGAAGTATTGAAATTGGAAAGCAGGCAGATTTTTTAATACTGAATTCTCCCAATTATCAAAATCTTGTATATCATTTTGGAACTAATCATACGAAATTCACTATAAAAAAAGGAAAAGTAGTTTATGAAAGAAATAATTGAATGTGTCCCGAATTTCAGTGAGGGAAAAAACGAAGAAACGATTAAAGCAATTTCAGATGCAATCTCCTCCACAAATGGATGTAAGCTCTTAAATTGTGAACCTGATAAAGATTATAATAGAGTTGTAATAACCTTTGTGGGAACTAAAGACGGAGTACTAAATGGTGCAATAAATGCATCATTGGTTGCTTCTCAAAAAATCGATATGACAACTCATAAAGGTGAGCACCCTCGTCTTGGAGCAATCGATGTAGTGCCGTTTATTCCTGTTAAGAATGTATCTGTCGAAGATTGTGTTGAAATTTCGAAGGAATACGGAAGAATTATCTCTGAAAAATTAAACATCCCGATTTATCTATATGAGTCCGCCGCATCGAAACCTGATAGAGTGAATCTTTCTAATATCCGCAAAGGTGAGTATGAAGGATTAGAAGAAAAACTTAAAGATCCAGAATGGCTTCCTGATTTTGGTAAGGCGGCATTCAATCCTAAACTCGGCGGAACTGTAACCGGTTCACGGTTCTTTTTAATTGCATATAATGTCAATCTAAAAACTGAAGATGTTAAAATTGCAGATGAAATCGCACAAACAATCCGTGAATCAGGAAAAATTCTTCGTGATGAAAATGGCAATGCAGTAAAAAAGGATGGAAAGACGGTTAGAATTCCAGGCAAACTAAAAGATGTAAAAGCCATGGGTGTTGCACTCGAAAATTTTAAAATAACTCAGGTTTCAATTAATTTAGTCAATTATCGGACGACTGATATGCATCAAGCTTATGAAGCCGTGAAAGAGGAAGCGAAAAAGTTTAATGTAGAAACTTGGGGAAGTGAGATTGTTGGTTTAGTGCCGCTTGATGCTTTAATTGATTCTGGAAAATTTTATTCTGCTGACGAGAGCGATGAAACAAAAATTGTAGATTTGGCTATAGTGAATCTCGGCTTGAGCACGCTTGCTAAGTTTAATCCATCTGAAAAAGTAATTGAATATTTAATTAGGGAGTAAAAATGATTTTAGAAAAAAAGGTAAACGAATTAATTAACGAAATAGCATCTTCGTCACCCACACCTGGTGGTGGAAGCGTCTCTGCTTTAGCTGGATCATTAGGAACGGCATTATCAATAATGGTTACAAATCTTACGCTTGGTAAGAAGAAATATGAAGCTGTTCAAGAAGAAATAACTAAATTAAAGAGTGAACTCGAAAACGATATCAAATTATTTTATGAACTTTACGAAAATGATTCTTCAGCATTCGATGGAGTAATGGCTGCATTCAAATTGTCTAAATCAAATGAAGATGAAATTGCCAAACGAAGTGAAGCGATTGAAATTGCAACCGTCAAAGCAACTGAAGTTCCAATGAGAGTTATTGAACACGCTTTAACCGTTGCAAAAAAATCTGCCCGAGTCGGAGAAATCGGAAATCAAAACTCAGTCAGCGATGTTGGTGTAGCAATGAGTTTATTAAAAACGGCTGCGGACGGTGCATTCTTGAACGTAATGATTAATACAAAATCCATGAACAATCAAGAAGTTGCCCGAAGTTTGACTTTAAAATCTGCAAAGTTACTTGAACAGATCGATTCAATCGTACAAAAATCTCTCACTGAAATTAAACAAAACTTAGAATTATGATGAAGCTTAAATTTTTCTTATTAATGACGTTTTTGTTGACACTATTTTCCACAAGTCTAATTTCTCAGGTGAAAGTAAAAACAGGAATTGAAGTTTTAACCAGAGACGGTTTAGATAAAATAAAAGGCAAAAGAGTTGGCTTGATAACAAATCAAACTGGGGTAAACTCTCGGCTCGAATCATCGATTGATTTATTGTTTAATATGAAAGCTGTGAAGTTAGTTGCTCTCTACGGACCTGAACATGGTGTGAGAGGAGCAATTCCAGCTGGCGAAAAAATTGATACTTACATAGATGAAAAAACACACATTCCGGTCTACTCACTTTATGGAAAGACAAGAAAACCAACGCCTGAAATGCTTAATGGAATTGATGTGTTGATTTACGATATTCAAGATATTGGTGCAAGGTCGTACACTTACATCAGCACGATGGGATTGGCAATGGAAGCAGCTGCCGAAAATAATATTAGCTTTGTTGTCCTGGATCGGCCAAATCCACTCGGAGGAGAAAAATTTGAAGGATCAATTGTTCGCGATGGATTCTTTTCTTTCATCGGTCAATATCCGATTCCATACCTTTATGGTTTAACTTGTGGAGAAGTTGCGCAGTTGATTAACAATGAAGGTTTTTTGAAAAATGGAGTAAAATGTGATCTAACTGTCGTAAGAATGGAAGGTTGGAAAAGGAATATGTTATTTGAAGAAACAGGACTGCCATGGGTTTTAACTTCACCACATGTACCGCATTATTATTCGGCACAATTTTATGCAAGTACAGGCATCTTGGGTGAACTCGGAGTAATATCCGAAGGCGTTGGCTCAACACTTCCATTTCAACTTATGGGTGCAGAAGGAATTGATCCTGATTTGATTGCTTCCAAACTAAATGCACTAAAATTACCGGGGGTGATTTTTAGACCAAATACTTGGAAACCTTTTTACGGAAATAATCAGGGTAAAACACTTGGGGGGATTCAGGTTCACATCACTGACTATAAAAAAATAAATTTAACATCAATTCAATTTTATTTTCTTCAGGAGCTTAAGAAACTTTATCCAGAAAGAGATGTTTTTGCTCTTGCGAAGCCAGATAGAATTCGAATGTTCGATCAAGCCACCGGCTGGAACAAAATTAGAGAGATATTTTCAAAATCGTACAGATATGATGACATTAAACAAATTTGGGAAGGCGAAGCTCTTGAATTCAAGGCAAAAGCTGCAAAATATTTTTTGTATTAGTCTTTTATTTTTTGGTTTATTTACAATTACGTCTTACTCTCAAGTTGCATTCACAAAGTTCGAAAATACTTCTTCCTATGAAGGCATTTGGGAATTAGAATACGACTTTCCCAATTTCGTCTCAGGTTATTTAAGAGAAAGATTTGAAATAAAAGTTCTGTCTCCGAAATTATTTGAGGATGAATTAGCAAACTCGAACTTTCGAAATTTGTCTTTCCATGAGATGCTAACCGAACTCGGCTTTAAATATCTGATCAGTGGTAAAGTTACAAAGTTTAGCATATCTCGATTCACGGCTGGGGAACCAAAATTAGGAGGGTATGAAACCTATTCGAATGATATTGCTTTTTCAATTAGTATACTTGATCTCAATTCTCAGCAAATAATTTATTCTGATGCATTCTCTAATGAACTTTCTGATTTGGGAGTTGGAATAACTATTTTCGGAAGAGAATCGGACAGCAAAAGAGAATTCTATTCATTAGATAAGATGAAATTCGGATCGGCAGAATTTGTTAATACCTTAATCGGGAAAAATATGCTCTCACTTTGTGAAATTTTTTCGGAAAAAGTCAAAACTTATTTTTCTGAATTCAAAACGAGCGATATGAGTTCAACCTTGAATAATTCAAATTCGGATGCTTCTCCGTTCACTAAAAAAATCATTAGAGGTGAAATTCTACTCATTGATTATGAAACAAAAGAAGTATTTATAAATTTGGGTTCGAGCGACAATCTTACTTCTGGTGCAGTGCTTTCTATTTATGCGGCCGGGGATTCCCTCTTCGATCCTGCTACAAAACAATTTCTTGGAGTCTCTGATAAAAAGGTCGGTGAGGTTGAAATTGTTGAAGTCAGAGGCGAGAGATTTGCTCTTGGAGTTATCCGCAGCGAAGAGAAGAAAATTAATAAAGGATTTGAAGTAAGAAAAATTGCAATTCTACCTCGTTAATTTTTTGTAATCAAAATTTACGTCGGTTACAGGCCAGCGAGGTTTTATTTTTAATGTATCTGAATAATAAACAAACTTACTGGAATATTCATTCTTAATAGTTGATCCTCTGTTCTGAGTTCCCTTTCCGCTTTCATCCTCAATCATTTTAATTAAATAGGAACCTTGAAGCATTCTCCTAATTTCATATTTGCCTGAAGCATCAACTTTTGCAGCATATTTTTGACGCGGTCCATCAATTCCATTTGCCGCTATAAAAACTTTACCGGTTTTTTGTTTTTCAAAGTTGCTTACTGTTCCGCTTATTTCGCTGAAAAATGACTCATCATTCGTTCTAAAGCTTATTGAAAAAATTGAATCCACCTTATTGCCGGCCAGATCCCTAAATATATTCAGGTCCAAACTTAATTTATAATCCATTTTAGGTTTTAATGATAAGGATGGAATCAAGTTAAATGCTGATTTGTCAATATATTGAATTTCAAAATCAACTTTATGATTTGATGAATCAACGAAAGAAATTGCTGACTTCAAGTTGTCATTAGCTATAAAATCATCAAACACAAAGTGAATGATAGGCGCTAAGTAATCTGTCGTTCCGCTTTTTTCAAACGGTCGTGAATCAAGCAATTTTGGGGCGGTAGTGTCTTTCTCTAAAACCGAGGTAAAACTAACACGATTTGTATCTGATTCATTTCCAAAATAATCCTTTACATTCCAAATTTTTAAATCGTAATCCAACTCAGGATTTACATCACTCGAAACAATCATCATACTTGTACTTGGTAATCTAGCTCTATAATATCCAAGAATATTTGCCTTTGTATCTTGTTTTTTCTCTAGCAAAATTAATTTTTCAATTGAGAGAGAAGTTGAGTCAATTGGCTCACTGAAAGTAATTAAGATATGATTATTGTCTACAGATTTAGCTGAAAGTAATACAGGTTTTGAGGTATCCTCTCTTGTCAATTCGATGGAAATATTATCAATTGTTTGTATGGAATCGGTCAATAAAAAATCCTCTGAGGGAAGCCCTATTTGATCCTGCTTGACTTGATATAAAAAATCTTTAAACTGATCGCGAACAGCAATTAATCTATACCATCCGTTTTGTAATCCTGATAAAGTAAATTTCCCGTCTCGAGATGTCTGGCTGACAAAATCAGGTCTTCGTTCGGAATAATTAACTATAGAATTTTCTGTATCAATCTTATATAAGTGCACAAGGACATTAAATGGATTATCATCGTATATACGGCCTGAAATCACGCCTTTATCAATTTTATCTCCAGTTGAAAATTGGAGCGTAAATGATTCTGAAAGTTTATTTCTTCGAAGATCGGATATGTCCGTTCCAAGTGTTACCACATAAGTTTGATTTTCTTTTAATTTCTCAGGAAAGATAATCTCAACTTCTTTCCCGCTCCAGCTTAACTCTGGACTATCCTCAAAGTATGGTGAAATAAAAATTGATTCTTGAACTGATCTCTTATCAACATATTCACTGAACTCGATTACAACTTTATTATCAGAGAAATTTGTTGCCTCTTGTACTGGATAATATGCAATGATTTCGGGAGGAATTTTATCTTCTTCACCTCCGCCCGGTGGTAATTGATTAGCACACGAACTGAACCATAATGAATTCATACAACAGAATACGGTCAAGAAAAAATATTTTGTAAGCTTATACATCTAATTATCTCTGTGTCCTGCGATAATCTCGGACAGCTCGTTGGTGTTCGGAATAGGTTTTCGAAAACCTATGACCATCATTTCGTCCAGTTGAAACGAAATACAAGTAATTATGTTTTTCTGGATTCACGGCTGCAAATAAACTTGCTCTGCCAGGTGAATTTATTGGACCCGGGGGAAGTCCTGGATTAAGATAGGTATTGTAAGGAGATGGTCTTTTTAAATCTTTATAGAGTAATCTTCTTGGCGGCCAGGGAAGAGTGTAAGCAACTGTTGGATCGGCTTCCAGTCTCATTTTCTTTTTGAGTCGGTTATGATATACACCAGAAATTGTTGACCTTTCAGTATCGATATTCGTTTCTGCTTCAATAATAGATGCAAGCGTCACAATTTCATGCTTGCTCATTTTTATCTTCTCTTCATGAGATTTTATTTTTCCATCATAAAACGTTATGAATTGAAAATGCATTTTATCAATTACTTCTTCGGGTGTCGAATCAGTGAAGAACTCATACGTATCAGGCATTAAATATCCTTCTAAGGATGAAATCGGAGTTTCATATTTCGTTAAAGTTTCTTTTCTGGATGCGATTCTCAAAAATTCTGCCTGAGTGAAGTTGAGCGAATCGGACAAAAGTTTTGCAATTTGATTTAAAAGTATTCCTTCAGGAAAAGTAATCCTAACTGTTGATTTTCCACTTCCCTCATAAAACATTTTTAGTAAAGCATAATTCGATAATCCATAAGGAACATTGTAGGAACCAGCTTTAATTTTCTTTTCAACGCCAAGAACAAAACCGCAAAATAAAAACGCATACCTTTTGCTTATTATTTTTTTCTTTTCAAGATTATCGGCGAGATTCTTGAACGTAGAATTCTCTTGTACTTTTATTAAGGTTGAAACCTCATTTGATTTTGGATTCTCAGCGAAAAATAAATTTAATCCAAACATCAAAAACAAAATGAATGAAGAAAGTATCAATAACCAGTAATCTTGTGGAATCAGATTTGTTGCTTTATTTGGCATTGGTTTTTGAGACATTAATTTGGAAATGGCTGTGAAATGGGATTTGTTTTGTAAGAATTTGTTTCAAATGATTTTAATCCTGCGAATGCAATCATCGCTCCATTATCCATACACAAATTTAACTCAGGGGAAAAAAGAGTACAATTCTTTAACCGTAGTCTCTCACTCATTTTGTTTCTAAGATAACTGTTTGCAGCAACTCCTCCTACTAATACAGCATTTGAAATTTTCAGTTCGTCACAAGCGAGTTCGACTTTTTGCACTAAAGCTTCAGCTATTGCACGTTGGAACGATGCTGCAACATTTCTTTTACTTTCAGCATCTAAATCATCTGTGTAATGTTTTTTTATGAATCTCAAAACTGAAGTTTTTAATCCACTAAAACTAAAATTATATTTTTCTTCTAACTTCGCAACAGGAAAATTTTCAAAAGTATCATCCCCTAAAGAAGCAAGTTTTTCAATTTCAGATCCTGCAGGGTAATTCAATCCAAGGAGTTTTCCAACTTTATCAAATGCTTCGCCAGCTGCATCATCCACAGTCGCGCCAAGTAATTCCATGTCATAAAAATCTTTTATAAAATATAGAGCCGTATTACCTCCAGAAACCAGCAATGCTATTAATGGGAAATCTGGTTTTTGAGCTGATAAAAATATTGAGTAAAGATGAGCGTACACATGATTTACAGGAATAAATTTTTTCCCTAATGAAAAGCTTAGACTTTTGCCAAAGCAATATCCAACAATGAGTGCTCCAATTAGTCCAGGCCCAGCAGTAGCAGTAATCAAATCTATTTCTTTCAAAGTTAAATTGGATTCTTTAAGAGCCTGTTTTACAAGTGGAAGTAAATTTTGCAAATGTGCTCGACTCGCAATTTCAGGAACTACTCCACCGAATTTTTTGTGCTGCTCTTGTGTGTAAATTAGATTTGTTAGGATTTTATCGTTTTCAATTATTCCAACAGAAGTCTCATCGCAAGAAGTTTCAATTCCCAATGTTATCATGATCTTTTGGAAAATATATTGAAAGCTATATTTTTTGCCAATTGCGGATTCTCTTTCATTCTTCGTATCGAGTATTTATACCACTGAGTTCCAAATGGAACATATATTCTGACTTTGTATCCGTCAGCGACGAGTTGATCTCGCAAATCAATCTTAACACCAAGAAGCATTTGAAACTCGAAGTAATTGAATGATTTATTATTTTTCTCAACCAATCGTTTAGCCGCATCTACCAAATGGGCATCGTGAGTTGCAATCCCAATATAAATATCATTTTTAAAAAGGAATTCTAAAAGCAAGGTAAAGTTATCTCTTATTTCTTGCTTCCCCTTGAAAGCTATCTCCTCACTCTCATTATAAATTCCTTTACAGAGGCGGACACTACTGCCCTTCAATTCTTTCAGCGAATCCTTGAAAATATTTTGTGCATCTCGCAGATATGCCTGCATTACCATTCCGCAATTTGAAAATTCTTTTCTAAGTTCTTTATACAATCGAATTGTATCGTAAGTGCAAGTTGAATCCTCCATATCAATTTCGATGTAAATATTTAATTTATTTGCTGTCGACAGTATTCGCTTCATATTTTGAAGGCAAACATTATAATCGAGCTTCAAACCCAGCTGAGTTAATTTGACGGACAATGTTGAATTTAATTTTTCTGAAGAGATTTTCTCAAGTACTTCAATTGCTTCATTAGTCGAATCAGAAGCTTCGTTCAATTTCGTAATATCCTCACCAAGTATGTCCATTGTTGCAAGAATATTTTTGGAGTTTAATTCTTTGACAACTCGAATCCCGTCAGCCAAATATTCACCGGCAATATAGCGCGAGGCAAAAATTTTAATGACAATCAACAAGTTTACTAGTCTCAAGAGTTGCTCCGTATCTTTTAGTTTCTTTTACTTTTTTCTTGTTTGGTAAGTGCTTTTAGAAGATTCAATATAAAATTAAATTTTGTCATTAATTCTTCGATAGATGAATCATTTTGAATAACAAAATCTGCCAATTCTTCTGCATCGTCAGCATCCATTTGAAATCCCGTCCTCCGGAAAAAATCTTCAGGCGAAATAGAATCTCTTGAAGTAATTCTCTGCAGACGATTTGAAATCTCAGATTTTAATAATACAATATAATCAAACAGATCTTGAATATTTGTTTCAAAAATCAGGGCAGATTCAACAAAAACTATATTACGTTGTTTGAATTCTTTTTTAGAAATTTTTTGGACTTCCAAAAGTGTCGGAGGATGAACGATTGAATTTATTTTCTTGTATTTAAATGGATTGGAGTAGATCTCGTCCGCAATGAATTTGGAATTCAACTCCCCGCTTAAGTGATATGCTTTCGATCCAAAAGTCTGTGTTATGTGAGTTCTGACATTCTTATTATTAATCATTAACTCTTTAGCAAGAGCATCTGAATCAATTACCAATTCACCCTGTTCACGAAGAAAGTCTGAGAACAAAGATTTTCCGCTGCCAATTCCGCCAGTAATACCGACTAAAAGCTTTAGTTCGGATTTTTGTTTGGCAGGATTTGACTTACTTTGCGAATGCAACTTTTCTCACTTCTCGAATTACAACAACTTTAATTTGACCAGGATATTCCATCTCTTCCTGGATTCTACTTGCAATTTCTTGCGATAATCTATCTGCAATAACGTCATCAACTTTTTCGTGTTCAACTACAACACGGACTTCTCTTCCGGCTTGGATAGCGTAAGTTTTTGCGACACCTTCAAACGATTTTGCAATTGCTTCAAGTTTTTCTAAACGTTTCACATAACCTTCGAGTGGTTCTCTCCTTGCACCAGGTCTAGCTCCGCTTATAGAATCTGCAGCCTGCACAACCGCCGAAACTGGATGTTCCATTTCAATATCATCATGGTGCGAACCTACTGCATTAATAACGATTGGATGTTCATTAAACTTCTTTGTTAACTCCCATCCAAGTAAAGCATGAGGACTTTCAACAGCTTTTTCAACAGTTTTTCCAACATCGTGAAGTAATGCACCTCGTTTCGCATAATTTGGATCTAAACCCAATTCCGCTGCAATGATGCCGGCTAACATTGCGACTTCAATACTATGCTGTAAAAGATTTTGCCCATAGCTTGAACGATATTTCATTTTTCCTACTAGCTTAATAAGTTCCGTATGCATTCCATGCAAGCCCAGGTCGACAAGCGCATTCTCACCATCTTCAATTATTCTATCTTCCAACTCTTCCTTAACTTTTTCTACTACTTCCTCGATTCGCGCTGGATGAATTCTCCCGTCAGCCATTAATTTTTCTATTGCGACTTTTGCTACTTCCCTTCTAAAGGGATCGAATGCACTCAGTATAATTGCTTCGGGTGTATCATCAACAATGACATCAACTCCTGTAGCTGCTTCAAAAGCACGAATATTTCTACCCTCTTTTCCAATAATCCTGCCTTTCATCTCTTCATTTTGAATTTGGACAACACTCACTGTCGTTTCAACAGAATGATCAGCTGCAGATCGTTGAATCGCCTGCACAATAATTTTTTGAGCTTCCTTTTTACAATCTGCTTTTGCTTGATCTCTAATATTCTTAATAGCTTGCGCGGCTTCAGTTTTGGCTTCGTTTTCCAAATTTTCGATTAGCATTTTTTTGGCTTCATCACGAGTTAAACCAGCAGTACGCTCAAGTCGAATGTTTTGTTCTGAAATAATTGTATTAAGTTGAAGATTTTTTTTCTCGACTTCGTTCAATCTTTGAGCCAGCATTTTTTCTGTCTCTAGCAAACCTTTTTCTTTCTTGTTGTAGACTTCTAATTTCTTTTCTAGTGATTCTTCCCTTGATTTAATTTGCTTTTCATAACCGTGAAGTTGATTCTTCTTTTGAGATGATTCTTGATCGAACTGTTGTTTCTTCTTGTACCATTCGTCTTTCACTTCAAGAAGTTTTTCTCTCTTAAGATTTGCTGAATCTTTTTCTGCATCTTGGACAATTTTCTTGGCTCTCTCTTCAGCCGAACTGATGCTTCTTTTGCCTACCTGCGAATTCAACATCCATCCCAAGAAAAACAGTGTAACACACAAGAAGACAATTAACGGAATTAAAATATACAGGTCCATAATTTTGCTTTCATTTTTTTATCAGCCGCTCCAAAATCCCCTCCAGATAGGATTTGAGAACCTATCTAAGATACAGTGGGTGCCAGCCCAAAAACCTTTTAAGTCCACTGAGTCATAAGATTACCGAGTAACTTACAACTACTTTCACAAAGTGAGAGTTGAGGCCTTTAATTGGCTATTGGAGTCTAACTCCCTTGGTAAAAGTGTTAGTTCTCAAATATTTACCAAGAAGAATCCAGAGCGGCTAGAAGTGTATAATTGTTAAGAGATGTCTTCCAGAAGTAAGTTAAGTTTATTAATTCTATCGGTTGCTTGATCAATGGTTTTATTAAAAGAGTCCTTCTCCGCAAACAGGTCATTTGCAATATTAAGCGAAGCCAATACGGCAACAGTTTGAGAGGGTTGATCACTCATGTCTTCCCGCAAGTCATTTATCAAGGTATTAACATAATCGCCAAGGTCTTTTGCACGTTCTTCGTTTTCAACTAACAGGGAATATTCTTTATCGAATATTTTAATTTTGAGCTTCTTCTGATTTGACATCTTAGTAAATAAACATTTTAAGAAATGTGAACTTCTATCCGCTGTAATATATCAGAAATTCTATTCTTTAATGCTTGTCTCTCCTTCTCAGATATAATTATTGTATTCTTTATCTTATCGAATTGAATTTTAATATCATTCAATTCAGTTTCACGAGCTAATTTTTCTTTTGTTAACTCGGCATTTAAATTTCGAAAACTCGAAATTTCTTCTTTAAGTTCTTTATTTTCTTTTTTGAGATCGTTATGTTTTACTACCAATTCTTTGAGATTTTTTTCAAGATTGAGTAGTGCTTCTTCAAATACTGATTTCTTCGCTTCAGTACTCATCTATGGGATGACCTCAATTCAATATTAAACTCTTTCTCAAGCCCT
>CAZNDS010000020.1:0-4049 GCA_964571865.1 uncultured Ignavibacteriaceae bacterium
AAAAGTCGTTGCATTATTCGGACCGACAAACATAAACTACGTTCATCCATGGAAGACAGAGCATATAATTGTGAAAACCGATCTCGATTGCCAGCCATGCTTTTATTACTCGCCAAAGCCATTGACTTGCACAAGAAGTGATGTACAGTTTAAATGTATTAAGGATTTAAGTGTTGAGATGGTGATGAAGGCCTTAGATGGGACAGAATTGAATAGATGAGAAAAAAAAGGCTATCTTTTAATATCAATCTAAACTTCGATGTTAATTAGGTCAATAATATTTTTACCATTCTTTATTATTTCTGAGGCAAAAAAATTATCATCGTTGTAGAAGTCATTTGTATTGAAAGGATGGAAATCTATATCAGTAGAGTAGCGAGTTAGTGCCTTAATTATTAATTCCATATCTAAAAATCTTGTACCAGAAAAATTATCTGAAATCAGAGCAACATCAATATCGTTGTAAACATCGTCATGAAGAAAGGACCCGAAAACGATTACACTTCTAATTTCGATACCATTTCTCTGAAGTTTATTAGTCAGAATTTCTATTTCTTCTAATCTTTTAGTTTTTCGTTTATCCATTGATGCATTACTTTAATTTTTATCAAATACTCATTAGCAAATTCGCGTGTACATATAGATTTAAATTTCTTTTTATAATCAGGGTAGCGAGCTTGAAGATTAAACTCATTCACTAATCTTAACATTTCGATTTGGTTATCGCTTAATTCTAATTCGGATAACTCTGCGATTTTTTCAAGTTTGTGAATTTTAGGAGGAACATCATTTCTTTTTTTGACATAATAAGCTTTCAAAATTTTTTCTAATGCTAAACGAGCAATAAACAAAGACCAATCGTAGTTCCCCGCATCGAAAATATTCTCTGCTGAATTGAGATCATCGATTGAAGCTTCAATCCAATATTCTTTTTGTTTTTGATAATCCACTTTGAGTTATTTATTTGTGCACTATTTTGTATAAAATAAGTAATAAATCATGTACTATCAATCTTGTGAACATGAGACGAAAGAAGAAATTTGAAAATATTTAATAAAGACGCAGCCTGCCATGGCTGGTAAACGCGGCGTGTCTCTACAATGAAACATTATTTCACTAAATTTCCATCGCCATCGATGAAATGAACTTCGCCATAGCCAAGTTCTTTAATGCCACTTTCGATCTTTGCTCTATCGCCAACGATTACCCAAACAACGTTATTTGGATGAACAACTTTCTTTGCAGCTTTAATCACTTGATCAAGATTCAACGCTTTGACTTCATCAGCATACTTCTGATAATAATCATCTGGCAGATTGTACTTAACGATTGAATTGATCGAACCGCCAACTGCCGCTATGGTTTCCCACGAGCCCGGAAGACGAAGAATTTCATTCTCTTTGTTTTTCTGCAGCTCGGCTTCTGTAGGCGGACTGGAATTTACAATTTCATTTAGCTCTTTGTTGACTTCAACCATCGATTCTTTTGTTTTATCGGTTTGCACCGATGCATAAACAATAAATGGACGTTGTCCTCTTGCACCAAATAAAAACGATGAAGCACCGTACGACCAGTGTTTATCCTCTCGCAGATTCATATTTATGCGTGATGTGAATGTTCCTCCAAGTATATTGTTCATCATATCGATTGCGATTTCGTCTGGATCGGAACTTGATGGAGCAACATGTCCAGCAAAGATGATAGATTGAAGCGAGCCAGGTCTATCTAATAAATAAACCACCGATTTCGATTGATGATTTACGTTGCTAATATTTTTTTTCGGTACGTCCCCCTGTTTCCAATCTTTGAAAAGCTTTTCAAGTTTTGGAACTATCTCGGACAAAGTAACATCGCCGACAATAACCAAAGTTGAATTATTTGGTTTGAACCAGGTTTGGTGATATTTGATCAAATCTTGTGTAGAAAGTTTTTTAATTGATGATTCTGTACCGGAACCTGTCAGGGGATTTCCATAAGCATGATTATCTCCATAAAGAATTTTTGGAAATACTCTCAAAGCCATTTGAACCGGGGTTACTTTTTCGCGTTGAATTGAAGCGAGAAGCTGTTTCTGAAGACGATTGAAATCTGCCTGCGGGAATGCAGGATTCAAAATTACATCTGCATAAATATCGAGAGATTCATCTAATTTACTTTTTAATGCAGAAAGGAAAACAGAAGAAACATCTAAATCAGAGCCTGCTCCAATCGAAGCGCCCAATAATTGAAGTTCTTCACTAATTTGAAGAGCAGTTCGCTTCTTCGTTCCCTCATCGAGCATATCCATTGCAAGTCTGCTTGTACCTGGAATTGCAAACTGATCTGCGGCATAACCTGCATCAACTAATAAATTAAAATTGACAACTGGAATTGTATGCCGCTCTGCTAAAATAACATTTAGCCCGTTAGAAAGAGTCGCTCTTTGAAATGCAGGAAATTTTGAATCGGGTGCTTGTAGCTGTTCTGGAAGCTTAGAACGATCAACTTCACTTGTAACATCAGCTTTCAAAGTTGGAAATGGATGAACTTCAAGAATATACACTCCATCAGAGAGCCATTCACGCGCTGCATCTTGAAGCTGTTTTACAGTTGCTCCTCTTACCCATTGCAGAGTTTTTTTGTAGTAATCAGGAGTTCCGCCGTAAACTTCATTCTGTGCAAGAATATCGCTCTTTCCTCCGAATCCGCCGATTCGTTCAATCCCGCGAATAAATCCAGCTTCATATTGAGTTTTAACTCTCTCTAATTCTTTTTCTGTTGGGCCTTTTGCAAGGAATAAAGCTAATTCTTCATCGAGAGATTTCTCAATCTTCTTTAAATCTTCACCTGGTTTTGCGGTTGCTACGATCTGAAACTGGCTTCCAATTTCACCGGGAGCGTAATATGCAGAAACGCTTGTACAGATCTGTTCATCATATACTAATCTTTTATAAAGGCGAGAAGTTTTTCCTGATGAAAGCACATCACTGACGAGATCGAGATAAGTTAATTCTTCAGTTCCCCACTGTGGTATATTCCATACTTTGTAGAGGCGAGCTTGTGGAACGCGGTCTTGAGTAAATTGTCGATGCGTTCCGTTTCTTTTTGCAATCCATACTTGATGTTTTGAAATTGGCGGTCCGGGCGGAATATCGCCAAAATATTTTTTTACTTTATCTAATGCGGTTTGTGCATCGATATCACCTGCGATGCAGATTACGGCATTGTTCGGACCGTAATATGTTTTGAACCATTCGTGAACATCATCGAGTACTGCAGCGTTCAAATCTTCCATCGAGCCGATAACAGTCCAAGAATAAGGATGACCAACTGGATAAGTCGCTTTTGTAATTAACTCCCAGGTTTTTCCGTAAGGTTGATTTTCGCCTTGACGTTTTTCATTTTGAACAACGCCCCGCTGTTCATCAAGCTTAGCTTGAGTAATCGCACCGAGCAAATGTCCCATTCTGTCGGACTCCATCCACAAAGCAATGTCGAGAGCAGAGGTCGGAACGTTTTGAAAGTAGTTTGTTCTGTCTTCGTTTGTTGTTCCGTTAAGATCTGTTGCGCCAATTCTTTCCATTGCCTGAAAATAATCGTCATCGAAATTTTCACTTCCGTTGAACATTAAATGTTCAAACAGATGTGCAAAACCTGTTTTTCCTTCCTTCTCATTTTTTGATCCGACGTGATACCAAACGTTTACAGCAACAATTGGAGCTTTTCGGTCTTCATGGACGATTAAGGTTAACCCATTATCAAGAACAAATTTCTGATATGGTATATCGATATTTAAGTTCACACTCTTTTCCTTTTTTTGTGCAACAAGAAGAGTCACAGAAATGACCAGCAAAAATAAGAAAAATATTAATTTGGTTTTTGGCATAAATGAATCCTTTTAATTTTTGTGGAAATGTTATGAAATGATTTAAACATTTTCAATCTTTTGACGTTTTAAGTTAACAAAAGTTGCTGAAAAATAGTAATCGCGTGTTATAGCGAATGATGGTGAAATGAGTACATCAAACAATGAACTATTTATTAGAAATTATAACGAATTTAGATATAAA
>CAZNDS010000020.1:4059-18510 GCA_964571865.1 uncultured Ignavibacteriaceae bacterium
TCTTACTGCCTGTCGGAATTTTCTTTTTAATAGGATTTGTTCTTTCAATCAAAATCCGTCTGTAAATCCGGGTTCCGTAAGTGCTCAAAAAATCTTTTAATTTGTTTTTCGGTTATTCTTCTGATTGAAAGTTCTGGCAATTTATCTTCTGCGAAGAATTCCACTTCATCTGTTTCAATTCCTCTTTTCGCTTCTCCTCCGATGATTTCGCAGAGGAAGAAAATTTTGTAGAGATGATAAATGAATGGCGTATGCCCTTGTTTATTCCGATCGTAAACAGCCAGGACTTTTTTTGTTTTAACTTGATAACCGGACTCTTCGAATACTTCCCTTTCGACATTTTCGCTTGGGGTTGAGCCAACGTCTGCCCATCCGCCAGGCACAGTCCATTTTCCATCGACTTTTTCTTTCACGAGTAGAATTCTATTCTCTTTGAAAACAACACCACGAACATCGACTTTGGGAGTTGAATGTCCCATTTCACTCGCAAAGAAGTTATTGATCTCAGATTTTTCTGTACCCGATTGATGCGAGATCATTTCGGATGCAATTTCTTGAATCAAATTGTATCGTTCGATTTCGAATTCGTTTTTCGTGTAGTTCAATCCGCTTTGTGAAAGGGATTGAAGCTTTTGAGCCCATTCAAGCCATTTTGGAGTCATAAAAGTTTAATTATTCTTCTAATTTTAACTGTAAGTAAGAAACAAATTCATCTATCTCATTCGCTAAAAACACAATTCCCTTATCTCTTTTTTCTAAAATCATTCTTTCATCAATTAATTTTACCAAATCATTCCAGTAATCTCGGTAAACAACAATAGGTTTTCTTTTCATTAAATTTTTATTTGCTAATTCCCACACTGCCGAGAGCTCGAGTAAAGTTCCTGTTCCCCCTTTCAAAATTACATAACCATCACCAAGCTCAATCAATTTTGTAATTCGTTCAAAGAGATTGTTACAGCGGATTTCTTCTCTTATGAATTTATTTGCTTTAAGATTGAAATCGCCGACAGTGACGCCAATTGTGTGAGAATCGGATTCGATTGCTCCTTTCGCAGAAGCTTCCATCGTGCCGTAAAATCCACCGTTGCAAATATCGAATCCATTCTCTCCTAACTTTTTTCCAAGTTGATGGGCGAATTCGTATTCATCTTCTCCAGGTTTTGGAAAGGACGAGCCAAAAATTGTGATGATCTTGTTTTTTGTTTTTGACACAGATTACACCGGTTAATCGAGAAATTCCCAAGCCATTCCAAATCGAAATCCGATATCATTTACAGGATAATATGGTTCAAGAAAGAATTTTCTATTTGTAACATTTTCAATTGAAAGATAAACTATCGCAGATTCTTTTATTTTTCCAGATGCAACCAAATCTATTCTGTAGTTTGAAGGAATCTTATTATATGAATAATTGAAGTCGAGAGAATCAACAGTTCTGATATTCACATAGTAAATTTTTTCTGGAGAAAAGCCAAGTCCGTTGTATGAGGTGAAGAAGCTTGCACGTATTCCAGCGTTTAAGTCTAAGCTTTCATTGAAAAACTTATCTTTGAAAAACAATCCAACATTTGAAGTTAGCCGAGGTTGATATATAGATAAAATATTTTCTTCCGTAATTTTATTCAATGAAATGTTGAATTGCAGATTTAATTTCCAAATATTAACAAATCCAGAAACACTTCCCCCCATTCTAACCGATTTTTGCGGAAAAGTTTTGTCTATTCCATTTTGAAATTCCTGGCTTTGCAAATATGGAAGTGAAGAATATCCGCCTGCATTGGAGTTCTTTTTAACAATTTCGTTTTGATGGTAAAACAAGTCCACAGAAAGAGAAATAATATCGGTCAAATATGCAGCGCTCGAGTATAGACTAGTTCTCCTCCCAAGTTCATAGATGTTATTATAAATGTCGTAAGCAATTTCATCCGGAGTTGGGTTGTAATAAACACTTGATGCGCCCGCGTAAAAATGTAAGTTGTTAATTGGTGTAATAGTCAAATCGCCGCCAAAACTGAAGTGGGAAGCATTAAGTCTTTTTTGCTTATAATATTTCAGGAAGAAAGCAGGTTTAATGAAATCTACAATGTTAAACTCTGAAAGAAAATATGATTGAAATTCATTGTAAAGTTTTTTTCTAGGTATGAATGGCGATTCCAAAATTTTTCTTTCGAGGAGCGCTGCGGCTTCAAACTCAGCGAAGCTGATAGAATAATTCTGTTTAAACTTAGCTCCCCAAACTTTTGACCAATGATCATTGTGAATTTTCGAACCGGCTAATTCTTTTTCTCCGTCTCTAAATTCTCTCTGTGATTGTGCGAAGTAAAGATTCAGCGAAGAGATACTTTTTTCGTCATTAAAGAACCTTCCTCTTGCTTCTAAACTAATGTTCTGTTTTGTCCATTTGTGGTACGCGTCTTCATTTACAATTGGAGCTCTAAGTTCATCGTATAAAACATCTCCAATCGTTTCATTTGGACGTAAAGAAATTTTACTCAAGGAGATACCCTCATTAAAGCGGACAATTGATTTAGAATATTGATAATCGAAGTTCCAGTTAATTTCATTTGAAAAAAAATGAGTTAGTTTGATTTTTCCCGCCCAAAGGTCTCGCTCACTATTTTTGAACCTGCCCGGCTGAGAGTGTTTTGTCAATCCAAAATCAAAGTTCAGCCGTCTGTGAAAATTTGCGTTAAACATACCATCAACCAACAAGTTATCGTACGGAGCTTCAATATATTTTATCCGCGAATAAGGAAGCAGAGAATACATCTCCTTAGAAATTAAATTTATTGAAACATTTTCATTTGAACTTCCATATAGAAATGCTCGCGGATTAGAAATTATTTCAATTGACTCAATTTCTTCTGAGCGAAGTTCCAATAAATCATAAGTGTTTGTGAACGGATCATTTATGTTTGTTTCATCTAACAGAAGTGAAACATCTCTAAATCCGCTTCCGTTAATTATCAACTCACCGATTCCTCCGGGCGAACCGAGATTTTTATAAAAACTATTTGGCAGAAAACCGATTTGAGAGTAAAGATTAATATAATTATCGCGCAGCAAATAATTTTGTTCGATTGTATTCTCTGAGAAAAGAGTTTTAATACGATATGATTTTATTGGAATAATTGAATCGGCGGCAATAACTTTCCGAAGCGAATCGAGAATTGCTGCAGTATCAATCGCCGATATTGAAAAAGGTATAGAGTCGGATTTAATTTCAATAGTATCTAAAAAAGCTATTGAAACAATTTTCTCGAAATCTTTGCAACAATGTTTCCATGAGTTGGTTTGATAAGAAAAAGACAAGCTGTTAAAAACAAAAAGAGTAATTAACAGGAAAATTAAACGAGTAAGCAAGTTTCAAAATTGATTATGAATATTTCATTAATAACGCTTCAGTATCATGTGAGACTTCGGCCATATAAAGCACAACAGAAGCTAAATCTTCTGCGGAACAGGATTCTAGTAAAAGACTATCAACCATAACCAATAGGTCAACACCATCTTCATTAATAATTGCGAATGAACCGTAATCAAGTTCGAAATTATTTTTTAGGAAAGTGTAAAGGAGGTCTATGTTTTTCACAATCGGGCCGATCGTGACTGTGCAATCAATCTTTTCCACATCAAAAGAATCCAAACTCTGGTAAATAGAAACGTCGATAGAGCGATCCTCTTCGGTTACGACCTCAATTAGATAGACGTCTTCATCTGCCGAATAAGTTGAATTTAAGATTTCACAGGCTTCGACTACAAGATTTTGGATGTTTATATTTTGGTTTTGCATTTACTTCAATATATTTTGAATCAAAATAAGTAATAAAGAAATTAAAAAAAATTAGTGAAGCGAAGATATGATTAAAAATTTTGAGTGTTTAACCCAGATTTGTCATTAGAAAATGAGTGAGTTTTAGCAGTTTATTACTATGCAATCTGTTACAGAGAAATATCTTAATCAAAATGTGTAAGTTTTTTGTGTGAAAAATTTTTAAATAATTCCAATTTTTTATAAGAATAACTTATTGTATTCAAATAAGTTAACTAATGTTTTTTCTAATGGCGGTCATTAGAAATTGTTACCTAATGACAAATTTGGGTTTAATTTATCTCTATCCCGGTCTGAAGGATTTCTTTTACGAATAAATCGCTTGAATCAAAATCTTCAGGACGATATGGAAATGGCGAAATAGAAGGATCAACTTTAATTTTGATTTTTCTTATCATTTGACGGTCGTTGAATCTATTTCCCTCGAAATCTTCGGATACTAACGCAAGGTCTATATCACTCCATTCATCGAAGCTATTGTTAACATAGGAGCCAAAAAGTATTACTTTTTGGATCTTGAAGTCGTTCAACTCAAGTTCAGCAAGAAATTTTTTTACGGTTTTAATTATGTGAGCTGGGACTTCAGCCATCCGAATAGTTCCTTGATCTGATATAATTTTTGTTTAGTTGAGTTAATATCCAAGGATTTTGGAAGTGAAAACTTATAATCTGGATACATAGCTTCAAGTTGAAAATCATTCATTTCATCTAAGAATAATTTATTCTCCTCGCTCAATGACAAGTTAGTTTTTTCCACAAGCTTCAAAAGATCATGAGTTTTGGGTGGGTTTTGTTCGTTATCCTTAACATAGTGTGCTTTAATGATTTTTTCCAAGATTAAGTGACCGATAAATAAACACCAAAGGTAATGTCCTCCTTTAAAGAGACTTTCAATTACAGGTAAATCATTCTCGGCGGCATTAATCCAATATTTAATCTGCTTGTCTATGGTCATTCAAGTGCGATATTGTCTGTAATAATTTAAAGAAAATCCAAAATTGTTTAAAGCTACAAAATATATTTACTCAGATCTCGGTTCTTAACAATTGAAGTTAGCTTTTGCTCAACCATACTTTTAGTAATTACCATTTTTTTATCTTTGATTTGATCTGGCACTCCAAAGAGAATATCTTCAAGCAGCGTTGTTAAAATTGTATGAAGTCTTCTCGCTCCAATATTTTCTACTTGTTCGTTTACTTCAGTAGCAACTTTTGCAATTTCATTAATGCTCGATTCGTCGAATTCGATTTCAACTTTATCACTGTGCAATAAAGCTGCATATTGTTTTAATAGTGCATTTTCAGGTAGGGTGAGAATTTTGATGAAATCTTCTTCTGTGAGACTTTGAAGTTCAACACGTATTGGAAATCTTCCTTGCAACTCAGGAATTAAATCAGATGGTTTTGACACGTGGAAAGCTCCCGATGCGATGAAAAGAATGTGATCTGATTTCACCGTACCATATTTGGTATTCACACTTGAACCTTCAACAATTGGAAGCAGATCTCTCTGAACGCCTTCGCGGGAAACATCTGGACCCTGCTTCGAGCTTTGTCCTGCGATTTTATCTATTTCATCGATAAATATAATTCCAGAGTTTTCAACCTTAAAAATTGCTTCCTTGATAATTGCGTCCATGTCGATAAGCTTCTGAGATTCTTCATGTGCAATTACTTTTCTTGCTTCCTTTATGGGCATTTTTCTTTTTTTCTTTTTCTTAGGAAGAACATTGCTGAACAGTTCTTGGACATTGATTCCTAAATCGTCAGGGCCGAATGGACCAAATACTTGCATCATTGACGAAGGTTCGGCAGTAATATCAAATTCAACCATTTTTTCATCAAGGGCACCACTTTTAAGTTTTACTCTAAATTTTTCTCTTGTACTCTCATTCGTTTCGGAAAGCTGTTCGCCATTTTCAACATTCTCCGGCTTGACTGATTTTTTTATAGGTGGAATTAGCATGTCAAGAATTTTTTCCTCTGCAAGATTTACCGCCTTGTCTTGGACCATCTCCATCTTTTCTGATTTGACCATATTAACTGCTATGTCGGTTATTTCACGAATCATAGATTCAACGTCTCTGCCGACATAACCGACTTCCGTGTATTTAGAAGCTTCTACTTTCAGAAATGGTGCATTTGCAAGTTTTGCCAACCTTCGAGCAATTTCAGTTTTTCCAACACCTGTTGGGCCAATGAGAATAATATTATTTGGAAGAATTTCTTCGCGGAGACCATGTTGTACCTGCTGTCTTCTCCATCTATTTCTTAGTGCGATTGCAACAGCTCGTTTTGCGGAATCTTGCCCGATGATATATTTATTTAATTCCACCACGATTTGAGATGGTGTAAGACTTTTAATTTGAAATCCGTTTTCGTTTTTCTTAGGCATAGTGTCGTTTATAACTCCTCGATTACAATGTTACTGTTAGTATAGATACAAATTTCGGATGCAGTTTTAAGTGCTTCTTCGACAATTTCTTTTGCAGATAATCCACTGTGTTTTGTAAGCATTTTTGCCGCTGCGAGTGCATAACTTCCACCGGAACCGATTGCAACTATGTTATCGTCCGGCTCGATAACATCCCCCGTTCCAGAAATTATCAAAGCCTTTTCATTTGAAACAACAGCGAGCAGAGCTTCAAGTCTTCTTAAGTATTTATCTGTGCGCCATTCTTTTGCGAGTTCCACTGCAGCCCGATTTAAGTTGCCGCGGTATTGTTCGAGCTTGTCTTCAAATCTTTCTAATAATGTAAAAGCATCAGCCGAAGCTCCCGCAAAACCAGCTAGCACAGTACCATTCGATAAGGTTCTAATTTTCTTTGCATTGTGTTTCATTACGGTCTGACCGAGAGTGACTTGTCCATCTCCGCCAAGTGCCGCTTTGCCATTGTGAATCAAACCGACGATGGTTGTTGATTTAATTTGGGTATTCATAAAAAACCTATGGGATTTTCTTTTGTATTTTTAGCCATTCGTCATACCAGCTTGTGTATCGGTTTATGAGGGGTACGGCGGAAATTCTTCCGCCGAATCCCATAAACCGATAAGAAAAAATATTTAACGAACTTACTTTTACTTTGTTCAGCAATTCATAATTTATTTTCTTGACATATTTTTGAGCCAACTCTGCAACATGCTTGTCTTTAAATTTATTGAAATTTTTTTCAAATAAATCAGAGCGATATTTTTCCCTAACACTTTCAAAGTTTTTTATTTCATTCGGCGATTCTGTTTTTTTCTCTATAAGTTTTATTATTGAGTAGCCTTCAGAGGATTCGATTGGGGCAAATATTTCACCGACTTCTAGTTTAGCTGCATTCTTTCCTATTTCGCCATACATAGTACTGGGGAAAAATCCGAGTTCGCCATTTTTTTCGGCAGCCCACTTCCGTTTGGAATATTTGCTGGCAAGCTCACCGAAATCGTCACCACTTCCTAATTGGTTTAGTAAATATTCGATTTGATCTAAGCTGTCAACAAGTATTTCTTGAACATTTACCAAAACAACATTTTCAAGTGCAGAGGATCGTGATTTTAAATATTCTTCGATTTCACTGTCGAGAACTTTATTTTGCTCTCGCCAAGAGCGATTTAACCAGACACTGTAATAAAAACTTTTCCACATCTCTAAATCAGATTTCACTTCGGGAAGGTGTTGAAGTCCTTGTTTATAACCTTCAGAGGCAAGAAATTCATCCTCCATATAACCTTTAATAGATTGACTGATTTTTCTTGCAATAAAGTCACGAGAGGAATCTTCAACGCTGAAAGTTTTGAATAAGATTGCTCGCAAGAACTCGCCGATAGAAATATTGCGATTATTAATTTTAATTAATGTAGTTTTAATTTGGTTGCCGAGTTGATTTTCAATTTGTTCAACATCGTTCGGATCGAGCATTGATTTATTTTTAACAAGTTTTTCTTTGTCGATAAATTTTAATTGCAGAATTTCAATTAATGGATTTGCAAGAATCCAAAAGGCAGTTCCATCTGCCTCTCCCCTTTTCGAGGAGAAAAAAGTTCTAAAATACTCGATATATCTTTTGCTCTCTAAACGTTCTTTAAGAATTTTCTGTGATTTTCTATAAGCATCATCAGATTCTTTTGAGCCAATGGCAGCAGCAAAATGAGAGCTATCAACTTTGAAAATATAATATCCGAAATCTGCTTGAATTGGAATGGTAAAAGTATTCGGTTCGGTCAAATAAATTAATCTTTCAACTTCTTCTGGGAGTGTTCCATAAGTTACTTCGAATGGAAGTTTTTGATTCTCAAATTCTGGTCGCTCGATTAATATTGAATCAAAATTCGCTCCGCTTGTTAGTTGTTTGTGAATATCATAAACGTGCGCGGAGTCATTTGCAAAAATATACCTGCAGAATATTTTTACTAAACTCTTTGCAATGGCATTATCCGATTCTTCTTTATGGATAATTACTTTGTCTCTTATCTCACGCTTATAAAGTGCGTCGCGTACAAACATTTTTTCGAGCTGCATATATGCACTAAATAGTGCAACCGATGTGTCAATAGTTATATTCTCTGCTTCTATTGCCATTAATTTTTCAGCAATTAGTGTATTGAGAAATTCGGTTTTAATTTCCTCGTCAATTTCTCTTACATTTCTTCGCGGCCAGGGTGTTAATTCAAATCGTTTGTAAAATTCGTCTACAGTAATAACTTTTATTCCAAGATCAACCAGAACAGAATCTGGCTGAAGTTCTGCGTAAGCCTGTTCGATATTAAAAATGGTGATAAAAGCCATTAGCGTTAAAAATGTTTTAATAGAAGGGGTAAATAGCTTTCGTATATGTTTTATAGGAAATATTCGTGAAACGTTTTTCATGTATTCTGAATACTCATTAGGAAAATATTTTAGTAATCTTTTTTCTTCGAAATATGAGCCGATCCAAAAGTAGACCGAAGCTAAGATCAAAAATACAAAATAAAACAGCGACATATAAGGACGAAAAGCTAAAAATAAAATTGCGAAAAGATACAAAGGGTGTCGGGAAATTCTGTATGGTCCTGACAAGTTTAAACTTGGATTTTCATCATATTGATTGTTGGGTCCTCCTTTCAAAAATCTTTTCACTTGATTAACTCCAAGGAACTCCTTTGTATCAAAATATTTTAAAGCCCAAAGAAATCCAATGAGTGACAAAATTTGAAAAATAACTATAATAATATCCCATGGAGGAGATATGTCGTAAATATATACTTCAGGTTTTGGAGATAAATCCCAAAAAATAATGAATGTAAAGATGCCGAGCAGATTATACCCCAATCGGTAGAATGCAATTTTATCGCCGAACCGGTTTTTAAAATAATCTTTGATCTTGAATGAAGCTGTAATAGAATGAATGGCAGCAAAAATCGTAAAAAGAAAAACAATTGTTAATACATCGACGGCATGGGTCATAATTCCCTTCGAAGTTTTGCAACAGGAAGTCCAAGCTGCTCACGGTATTTAGCAACAGTTCTACGAGCAATTTTTATCCCTTCTTTATTCAGAATGTCACTTAACTCTTCGTCGGTAAAAGGTTTTTCTTTATCCTCTGATGAAATTATTTCTTCGATTCGAATTTTAACATTCTTATTCGATATTTCTTCGCCAGATTCTGTTTCGAGCCCTTCGCTGAAAAAATATTTCAATTCATGAATTCCAATTGGAGATTGAACATATTTTCCATTTACGACCCTGCTTATAGTTGAAATATCGAGTTGCAGCGGCTCGGCAATGTCTTTATAGATCATCGGCTTCAAATGTTTTTCGCCAAGCTCGAAGAAGTCATATTGTTTTTCCACAATCATATTCATGATGCGAAGCATTGTAATCTTTCTTTGGTTGATCGATTCGATGAACCACTTTGCAGAGTCAAGCTTTTCTCTCAAAAACTTCTTTACGTCTTTTTCAGATTTATTTTTTGCTCTCTTCCCTCTCTGAGAAAGATATGCTTCGTATGAATTATTAACTCGCAGTTGAGGCAGATTCCTCTCGTTTAAGAACACTACGAATCTTCCCTCAACTTTATCAACTATCAAGTCTGGAGTAATTTGATTTAAGCTTGCAAGAAGAGAATCCCCTTCGCCAGGTTTAGGATTCAAATGCTGAATAATGTTTAAAGCATCTTTTAACTCTTCGCGCGAAATCTTGAATTTCTCCTGAAGCGTCTCATATCGTTTCTGAGTGAAATCTTCGTAAGCTTCTTTTAAGATTTTAATTACAAGATTTTTAAGCTCACTAGAAAGCTCTTTCTCCTCCATTTGTATCAATAAACACTCTTGTAAAGTACGAGAACCAATTCCTATAGGATCAAAATGTTGAATTTGACGGAGTATCTGTTCGGCTGTTTCGTGGGTAATTTTAATATGATCGAATAGCTCTAAATCTTTTACAATATCGTGCAAATCGGAAATTAGATATCCATCATCGTCAATGTATCCAATAATTTCCTCTCCAAGTCTGAACTGATCTTCGTTAAGATTGAGTAATCGCAATTGAGAAATCAAATGCTCTTTTAATGATGGTCTATCTGGTGCCGGAATATCGGCCTGCTCTTCAGTTTCCGTTTGGGAAGTTGATTTATAGCCATCGAGATTATCATTTAAAAAATCTTCAAATGTATATTCATCCTCGGAATCGAATTCGAAATTCTCATCTCCAGAATCCGACGCTTCGTCTCTTGTTTGTTCAAGAGATATTTCCTCAGCCAGAATTTCCTCAAGAAGCGGATTAATATCGAGTTCGTTTTTAATCCTTAATTCCAGCGAAAGATTGTTCAGCTGCAATAATTTTTGATACTGAATCTGTTGGGGCAGCATTTTAAGCTGCTGAGCTAATTTCTGACTAAGATTTAACATTTTATCTGTTTGTGATCATTAACAAGTTTCCGCAATTTATCATACCACTTTGTGCCGTAAAGTCGCACAAGAGAATCTTTACAAAATTCATAAACAAAAGTTTTTGAATCAAGCCCTTTTGTCATTGCCACCTCACATATTTTTAAAAACTCAGCTCGAAGTACATCATGGCCAAAATAGTTTTTTCTAATGGGGAATAAATGGCAAGAAATAGGTTTTCTAAAATCTATCTCATCTTTTTGAAAAGCTTTTTCAATGGCGCACTTTGCGACATCATTCTCCCAATAAACGAAGATACATTCTCTTTCCTCAACTGTGCGAGTATGGAAATTGCCTTTGTGCTTTTCTACAGGCCCGAATTTCTTTAACGCAGCTTGACTCTTCATCGGCAGATATTGCTTAACCTCCTCGGCTATCTTCGTGAGAATATTTGCTTCTTCAATTGTTAATGGAGCTCCGTATACATTATCAAGCGTACAGCAAGCACCTTTACAATTTTCCAGATCGCAAGAAAAATATTCATCAGTAACTGAATTACCAACAGTTATATCGTCAATCTGAATGAAGTAAGTATTCTCATATTTCATTTATTAAAGATAAGGTACAATTTCAGGAAATCAAAAATAAATCGTTTTGTATTAGTTAGTGAAGATAATTTTTAGCTGTACTCTCTGCAAAGTGAGTATCAATTTCGGGATATATTTATGAGTTTAATTTTCTTAAATTTGAATCAATTTATGAAGAAGAACGAAGAGACAATTTGCGCTGTGATCACACCGGCTGGCATTGGAGCAATTTCAGTCATTAGATTAAGTGGTGCAGATGCAATAGAAATCGGAAGAAAAGTTTTTAAGGGGAAGGTCAATCTTCAAGAAGTTGACAGCCATATTCACTACGGGAAATTAGAATCTAACATTGATAACGTCCTTGTTTCAGTTTTCAGAACGCCTCATTCATATACCGGCGAAGATTCGGTTGAAATTTCCTACCATGGAAGCAATTTGATTACGAAAAAAATTTTTGAGCTGCTTATTCTGCATGGAGCAAGACTGGCAGAACCCGGTGAGTTTACAAAAAGAGCATTTCTAAATGGAAAAATAGATCTATTACAAGCCGAGGCAGTGTCAGAAATTATCCAATCGCGTTCGGACGCTGCACTAATTCGTTCGAAAAATCAATTGGACGGTTTTTTATCAAATAAAATCAAGTTGATTAAAAATTATCTAGTTGAGGCAATGGGTTTAATCGAGTTAGAACTCGACTTTATTGAAGAAGACTTAGAATTTTTGGACAAATCCGAACTTGTTCAAAAGATTGAGACAATTATTGGACATATTGAGGAACTACTTTCAACATACAAAACTGGGAAATATATTTTTGATGGAGTTAATACGGTAATTGCTGGCAGACCAAATGTTGGCAAATCAAGTATTCTGAACAGAATTTTAAGCGATGAAAGGGCAATCGTTAGCGAAATCCCAGGAACTACGAGAGATTTAATAAAAGAAGAAATTGTTATTAATGGCACACTATTTAGAATTTATGACACGGCTGGATTGAGAATTTCAAGTGATGAGATTGAAGAAGAGGGAATTAAAAGAGCTAAGAAAATAATAAGTCAAGCTGATCTAGTTTTTTTTGTTACTGATATTCAAAAACCTAAGGATAGACTGGAAAACTATTACAGCGAAACGCTATCCAACAAAAAAATTTTTCGAGTAGTGAACAAGTGCGATTTGAAACTTGATATTAAAGTTGTAGATGACAATAAAACTTTTCATATTTCTGCAAAAACAGGAGACGGGTTTTCTAAATTGTTTAATGCATTTAATCAGTTTATTGAATCGAACAAAATTTATTCAGAAGAATCCTCCATGGTTTCCAATCTTAGGCAGTTTAATTCTCTCAAGTCGGCATGTGATTCACTCAAGATCTCAGTTGAAAGTATTAAATCTAATCAGTCTGGGGAATTCGTGGCGATAGACCTTCGAAAGGGGCTAAACAGCATAAAAGAACTTACCGGGGAAGTAACCTCCGAAGATATTTTGAATTCGATTTTCTCAAAATTTTGTATAGGAAAATAAACGTTTCATGTGAAACATTGAGTTGGTTGTGAAGGAAAAGTATGAAATAATCGTAATTGGGGGCGGACATGCAGGAATTGAAGCCTCTGCCGCGGCTGCCCAAATGGGTTGTTCAGTTGCACTAATAACTATGTACAAGCACGCAATTGGACGAATGTCATGCAATCCAGCCATTGGTGGAACAGCAAAAGGACACCTTGTAAAAGAGATTGACGCCTTGGGGGGCTTAATGGGAAGACTTGCTGATCGTACCGCAATTCAATTTAGAATGCTGAATAAATCTAAGGGCCCAGCAGTTTGGTCTCCGCGGTGCCAATCTGATAGAGAACTATACTCCACCGAAGCACTCAAGGAGCTAGAACAAATTGGTTCTTTAGATATACTTGAGGCAACGGTTGAAAAAATTATTGTGTCCAATTCTGTAGTTCAAGGAGTGATGGTTGGAGATCAAATCATAAATTGTGATTGTATAATTATAGCAGCTGGGACATTTTTAAATGCAGTTATGCACGTCGGAAAAAAACAAGAAGAGGGTGGAAGAACCGGAGAATCTCACGTTAAGGGATTAACCGAAATGTTAACCTCTCTCGGATTTATTAGCGGAAGATTAAAAACAGGTACCCCACCGAGACTGCATAAGAACTCAATAGATTATTCAAAGCTAGAAGAACAATCTGGTGATGCCGAACCAAAATTCTTCTCACATCTTACAAAAGGAGTTTGTCTTCCACAAATTTCATGTTATATAACTTATACAAATGAAAAGACTCATAAAGTTCTTCAGGAAGGTTTTGCAGACTCACCTCTTTTTACTGGCAGGATAAAAGGAATTGGACCACGATACTGCCCCTCGATTGAAGACAAAATTAATAGATTTAGAGACAAATCCAGGCATCAGCTCTTTCTTGAACCAGATGGATTGGAATCGGACTTGATATATGTAAATGGATTCTCATCAAGCCTTTCAGAGGATATTCAATTAAAAGCATTGAGAACCATTCCAGGCTTAGAAAAAGCCGAAATGATTAGAGCCGGTTATGCAGTCGAATATGATTATTTCCCACCACATCAGATTGAGCTAACTTTAGAAACAAAACTTGTCAATGGACTTTTCTTCGCTGGTCAAATAAATGGAACTTCGGGTTATGAGGAAGCTGCCGCGCAGGGTATTATGGCAGGAATTAATGCTGCTCTGAAAATAAAAAAAAGAAAGCCACTTGTACTTAAAAGGTCAGAAGCGTACATAGGAGTTTTAATCGATGACCTTGTCAATAAAGGGACTGAGGAACCGTATCGAATGTTTACGTCGAGAGCAGAATATAGATTGAATCTGAGGCAGGATAACGCCGATAGGAGATTGATGAAATATGGACATGAGATGGGTTTGATAGGCGAAGATACCTTTGAATCCTTACTGCAAAAAGAAAAAGAGATTGAGAAAATTACGGTATATTCAGAGACGAAATTTATTTCTCCTGAGATTGTTAATCCGTATTTAACCGAAACAAGTAACCAATCAATCGATCAACACGAATCAATTTCCAAGTTGGCTAAAAGATCCGGAATACAATTGTACAAATTATTAGAATTTGGAGATTACCGAACTGTTCAAAATGACGGTATCTTTTGGGAGGCTCTTGAACAAGCTGAAATTGAGATAAAG
>CAZNDS010000020.1:18520-22990 GCA_964571865.1 uncultured Ignavibacteriaceae bacterium
AAGTGCAGTAGATAGTCTGCAATCAGGTCACCCTGAAAAATTTTATCAGAATGAGGAAACAATTATTCCTCAGAACTTGGACTACTCGAAAATAAAATCTTTATCGGCAGAGAGTAAAGAAAAATTAGAAAGAATTCGGCCAAGATCAATTGGACAAGCGAGCAGAATTTCGGGTATTAGACAGTCAGATTTGTCTATTTTATTAGTCTATCTTAAATGATTTTTCACGTGAAACATAAATAAATGGATATTTTTCAAGTATTTTCAAATAATGGAATCATACTTTCCGAAAAAGAAGCAATTTTTTTAGAGAATTATGCAATTTTACTAAAGGACTATAATCAAAGAGTTAATCTCATTTCACGCAAAGAAATCGACGATGTACTGATCAGGCATATTTTGCCATGTTACATTTTTTCGAGCGAGATTGGAAGTTATTCGAGAGTATTGGACATTGGGACAGGGGGGGGATTGCCAGGAATTCCATTTTCTGTCAAACACGAAAAAAGCCAGATTCTACTGGTGGATTCTACCAAAAAAAAGATTGATGCTGTGTCCGAAATTGTCCAAACAATTGGATTAATAAATGTTGACACATATTGGACAAGGGTCGAAGATAATAATTTCATAAATATATTTGGGGAAAGATTTGACTTAATTATCAGCCGAGCAACCGTTGATATTCAAACTATTATAAACTATTCAATTCCGCTGTTCAATAATTTGAACAAAGGAAAAGTCGCACTTATGAAAGGTGGTAACTTAACAGAAGAAATTAAAATGACAAAGAAAAAATTTCGAAACGTAAAGATTTCTGTCAAACCATTGACTTATACACCCGGAAATGAGAACAATCTAAATCAAAAATTTATAGTCACTGTGGAGAATTTTAGATGAGTGAATCCAAAAAAATATTTGAAGAGATAAAGAACCTTACCACCGAACAAAGAAATGAAAAAAGCATGGACATTGATTCGAAAGAAACGGAAGAAATCCTAAGAATAATTAATGACGAAGATAAATTCGTAGCTTTTGCAGTAGAGAAAGAAATTCCATACATAACACAAGCAGTTGAGTTGGTAGTTGATTCATTTAAAAGGGGAGGTAGGCTTCTATACTTTGGAGCCGGTACTAGTGGTCGGATAGGCGTTGTGGATGCCGCAGAATGTCCACCCACTTACGGAACTCCGCCAGAAATGGTGCAAGGATTTATTGCTGGTGGAAAAGCCGCAATGTTTGAAGCCCAAGAAGGAGCCGAAGATAAAGAAGAAAATGGCGCGAAAGATGTTATTAAAATAAAAATTAATTCCAATGACACTGTATGCGGAATAGCTGCAAGCCGAAGAACTCCATATGTAATTGGAGCTGTGAACAAAGCTCGAGAGCTTGGTGCTAGTACGATCTATGTTTCTTGCAATCCAAGGAGCGAGTTTAACCTGGATGTTGATGTCGCAATTTGTCTAGAAGTTGGGCCGGAAGTTGTGATGGGTTCTACGAGAATGAAAAGCGGAACGGCACAAAAACTTGTATTGAACATGATCACTACAGCGTCAATGATCAGAATCGGCAAGGTATACGAAAACATGATGATTGATTTGCAAATGACAAATCTTAAACTAGTCGAACGATCGAAAAGAATTGTGATGACAATAACTGGAGTTTCTTATGAAGAAGCGGAGAAAAATTTAACCGAAGCGAAAGGACATGTGAAAACTGCGCTTGTTATGATTCGTGCAAAAGTTTCATACGATGAAGCCAAAAAAAGATTAGAACAATCTGATGGATTTGTTCGCAAAGCGATCGAAGGTAATTATCAATAAGTGGACTTCAGTAAAAACTTAAATTCCATTTTTGGAAATTTTGAACTTATCAGCTTACTTCTTAGGGCATTCGAGGAAAATCAGCCTCTGTATGTAAAAAATCTTGTAGGCAGTTTAAAAACATTTTTATCAATAAAACTGTTTGAGACGGGGAGAACTGTGCTCGTTCCTTTTGCCGAATTAATTTCTGCGAAAAAATTTAAAGCAGAGCTTGAACTTTGGGGATATGAAAAATCGTCGATATTATTTTCTCTGGAAAAAATGGATCTTCACTCTCCCACAAGAGAAGAGGCGCTGTTTGAACTGTTAAATGATAATAAAATTGTTGTTACGACATATAATTCGATTTTCACGCCAATATTGACAAAAGAAGAATTTAACAAAAATAACATTTCCGTAAACCCTTATAATATAATGGGTTATGACGATTTAATCGATATGCTCATTTCATTAAATTATCAGCGACAAAATTTTGTGGAGGGCAAAGGGGATTATTCAGTACGAGGATCGATAATCGACATTTTTTCATACTGTCATGCGAATCCTGTAAGAATAGAATTTGATGGCGACAAAATTCATTCGATGCGGCTTTTTGATGCAGATAATCAGCGTTCTTTTACTATAGTAGAAGACTACTCAATATACTCCGCACAGGATGAAAATAGTCCACTCAGTTCTACTACAATTTTTGATTTTATTGAAAGTAGCGCAACCATCTTAACCGAATATGAACTAGATAAATTTGAAAATAATCTCCCTTTTGCTTCGACTAAATTAATTATCGAGAAAGAACTTTTTAGCGATAATGTTATTTCTTTGGAAGCACGACATCTTCCGCCAATAAATTCTAACCTTGAAATTCTTGAAACCGAAATTAAAAAATTTGTTGAGAAAAATTATCGTATACAAATCTTAGCAGAGCAGCAAAGTCATGCAGAGCGTCTTAAGGATTTATTGTATGAGTATTCAGATAACCTTCAATTTCTTCTTGACGAAGGTAAAATTAAAATAAACGTTTTGCCGCTTCGAGAAGGATTTATAGACGATAAATTGCGCATTGCTTATTTTACAGAGCATCAAATTTTTAATAGACCTTTTCATATAACGACAAAATACGTAAGAAAGTTAAAGTCAGCACCCAAACATTTCTTAAATACAATTAAAAAAGGAGATTACGTCGTTCACTCGGATTTCGGGATAGGGAAGTTTTTGGGATTGGAAAAAATTAAGGTGAACGAAACGCCTCACGAAGTAATGAAGATTTCTTATGCAGAAAAAGATATTGTGTACGTGAACATAAATTATCTGAACAAGGTTAAAAAGTATTCTTCAAAAGAATCAGTAGCGCCATCACTTTCAAAGATTGGAGGAAATGAATGGAAAACAACCAAAAAAAGGATTAAAACAAAAATTCAAGAAGCAATTCGAGACTTGATAAAATTATATGCACAAAGAAAAGCAGCTCAAGGATTTAACTTTGCTGAGGATACTGTCTGGCAGAAAGAATTGGAAGCAAGCTTTTATTATGAAGATACTCCTGATCAAATAAAAGTTACCGATGAGATTAAAAACGACATGCAATCTCATTCGCCAATGGATCGATTGGTTTGCGGGGATGTGGGATTTGGAAAAACGGAAGTTGCAGTTCGAGCAGCTTTTAAGGCTGTGATGGACAGCAAGCAAGTGGCAATTCTTGTTCCAACAACAATTCTTGCAGAGCAGCATTACAACACATTTGTAGATAGAATTTCAAAATATCCAATTCAGATAAAACCACTTTCGAGATTTATCAAGAAATTAGAACAAAAAGAAACTCTCGCAAAGCTAGAGCGCGGGGAAATAGACGTTGTTATTGGCACACACCGATTACTTTCGAAAGATGTAAAGTTTAAGGACCTCGGTTTACTTATCATTGATGAAGAGCATAGGTTTGGTGTAATGGCAAAGGAAAAAATTCGACAGGTTAAAGCTAATGTTGATACCTTGTATCTTACCGCAACCCCAATACCTCGTACACTGAATATGGCACTTGCCGGTTCAAAAGATATTTCCATCATTGCAACTCCTCCGCCCAACCGGCTGCCAATAATCACAGATATCTCAAGGTTTGATATTAATAAAATTCGAGAGGTAATTTTACTAGAACTCTCACGCGGCGGACAAATATTTTTTGTTCACGACCGCGTCGCTTCTATTGATAAAATGACATATTTCCTTCAAAAAAATATTCCTGAAGCAAAATTTTGTACAGCACATGGTCAAATGAAATCGTCCAAGCTGGAAACAGTTTTACACGATTTTTTAAGCAAGAAATTCGATGTTTTAGTCTGTACGAAAATTATTGAATCTGGATTGGACATTCCAAGCGCCAATACGATTATTGTAAATCGAGCCGATAGATTTGGACTTGCAGAGCTGTATCAGTTGCGCGGACGAGTTGGACGAACAAACAAGCAGGCATATGCTTACTTATTTGTCCCATCTCTTAATACTATCTCTCGGGATGCTGTCCAACGGATTCAATCAATTGAAGAATTCAGTGAAATTGGAAGCGGGTTTAGTCTATCAATGCGTGATTTGGAGATCCGCGGCGCCGGAAATTTATTAGGTACGGAACAGAGCGGGTTTATTCAATCTGTTGGATTTGAAA
>CAZNDS010000021.1:0-22013 GCA_964571865.1 uncultured Ignavibacteriaceae bacterium
CCGCCAGTTCTTTTTTGAAAAAATTTTCCAATAAAAAATCCAGCTCCCGCACCGATCACTATCCCTGCAATTTGAAATTCATTCATTATATAGACTCTTTCATCACTTTGGTTAGAACTTCTTCCACATTTTTTGCGACTTCATCAACGCCCGTCATTCCAAATTTTTCAATCATTACACTTGGAAGCGGCATCGAAAGAAATGTGTCACCTTTATCCGAATAGACGTTTATCTTACAAGGCATTAGCACTCCATATTCTTTGTTATTTCCAAGAACTTCATTTGCAAATTTCGCATTGCAGACTTCGACTATAGAGTAATTCTCTATCTCAAAGCCCTTTTCTTTCAAAGTTTCTTTAACATTATGAACGTGCAACACCCTGAAATTATTTTCGGTAGTTTTATTTTGCAGATCTGTAAGTGCTTGGTCAAATTTTTTGTTGGATTTTAATGTTAAGTTCATTTTCGCTCTCACTAATTATTAAATGCGTTTCTCAACACCTCTTCGCTTTTAACTCCGACAAATACTTGCTTCACGATACTATCTTCCACAATTACTGTTGATGGTGTACCCATCACACCAAATACTCTCGCAGTACGAAAATCCCCACTTATATCAATTGAGATAACATTCTTCAATTCATTTTTCAACTTCTCAATCACTGGTGCTTGAATCCTGCAAGGTCCACAGCTTGGTGAATAAAAATATATCAGAGTTTTTCCTTTTTCTAACACTTTTCTAATCGATTCGGGAATTTGACTCAGATCAATGGTCGAGCCGACAATCTTTTTGCTCTTTCGAATTAAATAAAACTGAAAGAATATAAAGAAAGAAAAAATGGCTGCGGCTGTTAATATTACGTATGTCATCTATTGCGTTTTTTTAGATTTGATGCAAAATAAGAAATATAGATTCAGATTATTTGTCAGAAGTATTACACAAATCGAGTAAAAAGAGATTAAAACTTAATCTTCAAATCAGATTTCTGGTTATAAAAATTAACCTTTGGGCCTAATATTGCTTTTTTCCCATCATCAAGCATAAATGTAACTTCAGGCTGAACGACGGATTTAGCAATAAAATTTCCTAATTCATCATATCGAGAAATCTCTTCCCCTACAGCAACAAATTTATCCCGAATTTCAAATTTCCCGTTTTCATCCGTAATCGAAAGTGGCTTCTCATTTATCACAATAAAATAATTTACATCCGGATTATTGAAAAACATTTTTACAAAGAGAGTTGAATCTTTCAGCGTTGTTAAGTCTTTAATCTTTATCTCAACTTTGTGAGAACCATTCGGCAGTACTGCATCGAAAAAAATTAAATACCTGCCAGCCGGAAAAGTATCAATCTTTATTGTGTCTTGAATTTCGTCGAACCTATACAGAAAAATTTTCACATAAGATTTGTTCGGAATTCCAAATGAGACTGCTGTATTCCATTCAGGATTTGATTTCTGCACACTTTTATCCAAGAATGAATAAAAAAGATTAATGTTTATGCCTTTTAGAGGAATTCCAATTGGATCTGTGACTTGCCCAAACAGTTTTTGCGGTGGATCGCCCGGTTTATCTCCCTCCTTGCAAGAAATAAGAAAGATAAAATTTACACAAACAAATAGGATTAGAAATATTTTCTTCAAGGTTAACCTCAAGATTAAATTGCTGAATTATTTTTTATCAACGAGCTTTAGAACTTTCATTAAGCGTTCGTGTGCTCCCTCCGGTAATTCCGGAGAATATTTTTTATAAAGTGTGATTGTCTTTTCTAATGAATCGTAAAAGTTTGTGCAGTTATCACACTCCTTTAAATGATCTTGTATCGCAATACAAACTGGCGAATCTGGAAGCTCGCCAAGATGTTCGCAAACTTGATTTATAACTTCCTTACAGGTCAATTTATTTTTCGAAATATGATCTAAGTTCATTTCTTAAAAAAAATCTTGCTCTGTGTAAACGTGATTTGACTGCTGGAACACTCAAACTGAGAGTATCGGCAGTTTCTTGGGTAGAGAGTCCTTCAACGTCTCGCAATAAAAAAACCATTCTGTATTCCGGACCAAGCTTTTGAATTGCTTCTTCCATTAATGTTTTTAGTTCATCGTTTAAAACTTTTTCCGCAGGAAGGTCTGTCCAATGTTCAACTCCAGGCTCTTCTATCGATATTTCATCATCATCGAATGATTGAAACTGCGAGTGACGGCTTTCTGATCGTGCAAGCATCAGACAGTGATTCACAACAATTCTATACAGCCAAGTTGAAAATTTCGAATTTCCGTCAAATTGGTGCAAAGACTTTATCACGCTTATAAAAGTTTCTTGCATTGTGTTTTCTGCTTTATCTCTGTTCCTGCAGACTTTGAACGCAAAACTGAAAACGGTTTTTTCATACTTTGCAACTAAATTCGAAAGAGATTTTTTATCTCCCGTTTTAGCTCGTTCTATAAGTTCAAGATCTTTAGCTTCGATCATTTGATGATATTAAATTCAAAAAGATGCACAAATATAAAAAATATTCTGAGATTATTCTTAATCTAATGGAATTAGAAAGTTGTTACCCTGTTATAAATTCAAACGCTGGGTTTATATGATTATGCGAAGTGAATTCTAAAAAAATTACATTGCAGCTTCATAGCAAAGCTGCAATGTCAAATTCAACTATAAACTATCGAATCTTAATATCGTCTTCCGCCAAAGGAACCGCCGCGTCTGTTTTGTCCGCCCCCTTTTTTTCTATCGGTTTTTGGGCGAGCTTCGTTTACGATAATTTTTTTCCCTTTGAGCTCTTTACCATTAAGTTCTTTGATTGCTTGTTCTGCTTCTGATTTGCTTTGCATTTCAACAAATCCAAATCCTTTTGAATCTTGTGTGAACATGTCAGAGATCACTTTTGTGCTTGAAAGAACTCCGTATTGACCGAACAATTCTTTCAAATCACTCTCGGTTACTTCTTTGGATAAATTTCCAACGTAGATATTCATTTTTTTTCCTTAAAAAAAATTTTATAGATTTAAAATAGTGCCACTTGGCAGACTAAGTCGCAAAAAATAAGTTGTGAAAATTAAAAGGTGAGTATGCTTTTATCTATTAGTTATTTTTGCTAAAACAATATAAGCCTATTTTATACAATAACAAAATAGCACTTTAATTTGTCAAAATTAGATATGAGGATCAAAATTAATAATCGATTTCGCTTTAACTTTTATCATAATAAAAAATTTTTAAAGTCAAATTTTTCCTTAACAAGTTAAGACAACTTGCAGTTTTTACCATAAAATTTAAACAAACAGACTTAAAGAGAAAGTTTGAAAATCGTTCTCAAAATAAAAAAGACCATGTCCACCCATCCTCCGTCTCTGTCATTTTTCAATGGATTGAGACGGAAGATAGGCTGAACTCCTTTGACCAATTCATGGCGCATGAACCTATGAGTATTGCAGTCAATCCTATTTCATAATTAGCAATGAAGCCGACAGTGTAAATATATTCTCACTTTTTGTTCGGTTACTTCAATTGAAATTAGTCATGCAACTTTTGGAAGCAGCTTCTTAGCGCTTATTAATTCTTCTTCACTAAAACGAATAATCCCAAGATTATTTGATAAATATTCCTCATAAGCCTGCATATCAAAATGTCCATGTCCAGATAGATTAAAAGCAATTGTTTTTGATGTACCTTCTATTTTACATTTCAAAGCTTCATCGATTGCAGCTTTTACCGCATGTGTTGTTTCAGGAGCAGGTAAAATACCTTCGGTTTTCGCAAAAAGTATCCCAGCTTTAAAACATTCAATCTGCTCTTCGGCTCGAGCTGTTATGAGATTCAATTCCTTTAGATGACTAACGAGAGGAGCCATGCCATGGTATCTTAGTCCTCCTGCATGAATTTTTGGAGGAATGAAAGTACTACCAAGTGTGTGCATTTTAACGAGCGGAGTTAAATGCCCTGTATCACCAAAATCGTAAGTGTAGATACCTTTTGTGAGACTTGGACAGGCAGACGGTTCAACTGCAATTGCTTGAATTTTTCTACCACCTCTTAACATTTCTCCAATGAACGGAAATGTAAGTCCAGCAAAATTACTCCCCCCGCCAACGCATCCAATAATAATATCGGGATAATCATTCGCCATCTCAAATTGCAGCAAGGCTTCATTACCAATTATAGTCTGATGTAAAAGTACATGATTCAAAACGCTGCCTAAGCTGTATTTTGTATCATCATTTGATGCTGCGATTTCTACTGCCTCACTAATTGCAATTCCTAAACTCCCTGGATTATCTGGATCTTTCTCTAAAATTTTTCTGCCTGAGTTTGTTTTTTTACTAGGGCTTGCTGTAACTTCTGCACCATAACTTTGCATCATTGCTTTTCGATAAGGCTTCTGTTCAAAACTTACTCGAACCATAAAAACTTCAACTGAGAGCCCAAACATTGAACCTGCAAAGGATAACGCAGAACCCCACTGCCCTGCCCCAGTTTCAGTAGTTAATTTTTTGACCCCCTCATTTTTATTGTAGAACGCTTGAGGGATAGCAGTATTAGGTTTATGGCTTCCCGTTGGACTTGTTCCTTCGTATTTGTAGTAGATTTTTGCAGGTGTATCAAGTTCACGTTCCAAATTTAAAGCGCGTATTAATGGCGATGGTCTCCAAATTTTATACGCTTCGTGTATCGGTTCAGGAATCTCAATAAACCTATCACTACTTACTTCTTGCAGAATTAATTCCATCGGAAATAATGGAGAAAGGTCTGCAGGTCCAATAGGTTGTATTGTCCCCGGATGCAGTACTGGCGGTAAAGTTTTAGGTAAATCTGAAATGATATTGTAATAGAATTTGGGTAATTCGTTTTCTGTTAAAATGTATTTTCGTTGTGACATAAATAGTCTCCTTCTAAATTTTAATTAAAGTTGATTTGAGTTATTATGAGTTAAATTGAAAAAATATTTTGTTTCCGCCGATGCGGTCAACGAGATATGTCAGGCCTCAGCGAGGCCACCAGAGGAAGGAGACTAAGCGATAAGAAAAATGATTATATGTTAGTTTATTAATCACTGTTTCAAGATAAACTCGAAAGCGTGAAATGTCAAGAAAAATTTCTGATGCTTTAAAAATTTTTTACGGCGATCCTAAGAACTTTAAAAAATTGCTAGAATCTGGTTTATATTGTTCTATTTTTATGTTACCTTTTAATTAATAATTTTTAGAGATGTCTAATAATAAGAATATACTCTCATTTTAGTTGTTATTTCTTCCTCTTCATTAAGATAAAATAAAGAATAAAAGCAACAGCAAATCCGACAAACCAAGCGTAATCATATAAAAATCGCAGCGATGGAACAATCAACCCTATTAATGCAACAAATACTCCGGCTGCAAGCGCATAAATTGCCTTCGAGTTAAACCCCCTCTTGTATTCATAATTACCCTTGCGGAGATACAAATCGCGTACATTTAAATTTCTTTTCCTGATCAAAAAGTAATCGCAGATCAATATTCCAGCAATCGGACCAAGAAAACTCGAATACCCAATAAGCCAGCCGAAAATGTAAGCACTGTAATCTGCAAGAAGTTTCCATGGCATCATCACAATTCCGATTACTGCGGTAATCAATCCTCCTCGGACGAAATTTATTTTTTTAGGATAAAGATTTGAAAAATCGTTTGCCGGTGAGACAACATTTGCTGCAATGTTTGTTGTTAAAGTAGCAACAAGCAGTGAAACAAGAGAAAGGAAAATAACAATCGGACTATCGAACTTTGAGAGCAAGACGACCGGATCCCAAATCGCTTCTCCGAAAATTATCACTGTCGCCGAAGTAACCGCAATTCCAATAAATGAGAATAAAGCCATTGTAGGCGGAAGCCCAATTGCTTGCCCCACCATTTGTGCTTTTTGACTTCTTGCATACCGCGTGAAGTCCGGAATGTTAAGCGACAGCGTTGCCCAGAATCCAACCATCCCGGTTAATGATGGAATAAAAAATTTCCAAAAATCTGCTGACGTTTGAAATTTGCTCGGCTGATCAAGTATTGGTCCGAAACTCCCGATTTTCTGATATGCCCAGTACAACAATACCAATCCCATGAGAATCAAAAATGGCGCGGCGAGTGATTCAAGCCATTTGATAGATTCAGTTCCTTTAATGATGAAGTAAACATTCATCAGCCAGAAAGTAATAAAGCTTATAGCTGAGCCAAATTCAAAACTAGCCCACGCCGGAAATAAAATTGCAATCATTGAATTCAAAGCCTGCCCCCCGATCCAGGTTTGAATGCCGAACCACCCGCAGGCAACAATTCCTCTGAGAAGTGCAGGAATATTTGAACCAAGCGTTCCGAATGAAACGCGTGCCAAAATCGGAAATGGAATCCCAAACTTTGTCCCGGCATGCGCATTTAAGATCATTGGAATTAAAACTATAATATTTCCCAAAGTAATTGTTAGAAGTGCTTGCCACCAATTCATTCCCCCGGCAATTAAACCACTTGCAAGCATATAAGTCGGAATGCAAACGCTCATTCCAATCCAGAGAGCAGCGTAATTATATGTTCCCCATGTTCGTTCAGCAATTTTTGTCGGTGCGAGGTCGTGATTTATTAGATTACTGTCGTGAATATCGCTGACATCCGTTTCAATCAATTCGTTGTACTTGGATAAACTCATAACCCTCCAGAATTTATTTCGTAGTTATTTTATGATAGAATATAGAATAATGAATATTGAATAACGAATGACGAATGATGAAAATTACTATCAGCTGGAACTTCAAAAATCCCAACTCTTGGTTCGTTAATCCTGGTTCAACATTCCCCTGCTCAATATTCCTTAATCATTATTCCTGGTTCAATATTCCTGGCTCAATATTCCATATTCATTATTCCTTGTTCAATCTTCCTTGTTCAACATTCTTTGTTCAATATTCAAAATTCATCATCTCTTTTTCATCAATTAGAATTCATCATTCCTAGTTCATCATTCGATATTCAAAAACATTCTCTATAACGTAAATTAGTTCCAGGCTAAGCCGTATGTTCCTCGCTTAATGAAATTTCCTCTTCCGGCTTTTCCTAAAAATTTTTCATCTTGAATAATTACTTCACCGTGTGAAATTACTGCATCAACATTTCCTTTAACTTTCTTCCCTTCGAACATTGAATAATCAACAGCCATGTGATGAGTTTTTGCTGAGATAATAAGTTCTTTATTCGGATCCCAAATCACAATATCTGCATCTGAGCCTGCGGCGATTGTACCTTTTCTTGGATACATCCCAAACATTTTTGCAGGCGCAGTTGATGTTATTTCGACCCAGCGGTTCAAAGAAATCCTTTTTTCATTTACACCGCCGTCAAACATAAGCTGCATACGATTTTCAATTCCAGGTCCGCCATTAGGAATTTTTGTAAAGCTTTCAATTCCTAAATGTTTTTGATCTTTAAATCTAAATGGACAATGATCTGTCGAAACAATTTGAAGCGAATTCTTTTTTAATCCTGCCCATAGTTTTTCTTGATTCCATTTTTCTCTCAACGGAGGCGAGAAGACTAGTTTTGCATCCTCAAAGCCAGGTTTCCCCATATCGTCAAGTGAAAGAAACAAATATTGTACGCAAGTTTCTGCAAATGCGGGCAGACCTTTATCGCGGGCTTGTTCAATTTTTTCGAGTGCATCATTGCATGATAAATGTACGATATAAATCGGCGCTCCTGCCAATTCCGCCAATGCAACGGCGCGGTTGACAGCTTCCCCTTCGGTAGTTGTCGGTCTTGTTAATGCATGATAAATCGGTGCGGTTTTTCCATCTGTCACAGCTTGCTTCACGATTTGATCTATAACATTCCCGTTTTCAGCGTGCATGCAGACGAGTGCACCGGTTTTCGTCGTATGTTTCAATGCATTAAAAATAGTCGAATCATCAACCATCAAAACATTTGGATACGCCATAAACAGTTTGAAACTCGTTACACCTTCACGCACCAAATCGGACATATCCTCGAGATGAGCTTCCAGTAAATCTGTGATTATCATATGAAATCCGTAATCGATAACGGCTTTACCTTCTGCTTTCTTCATCCATATATCGAGACCGTCTCGCATTCGTGTTCCCTTTGCTTGAATAGCAAAGTCTATGATGGAAGTTGTTCCACCGAATGCGGCTGCTTGAGTGCCGGTAAAGAAATCGTCTGACGAAGTTGTTCCTCCGAAAGGCATATCTAAATGTGTGTGAACATCAATGCCGCCAGGAATAACATATTTTCCTTTCGCATCGATGACTGAATCAGCTTCCATTTTTAAGTTTGTGCCGATCAGTGAAATTTTATCTTTCTCGATAAAAACATCTGCGAAGTAATCTTGTTCGGCAGTAATGATGCGACCGTTTTTTATTAAAGTTGACATTGTGTACTCCTTTTTATTAGCTGTCAGCTGTCAGCGCTCAGTTGACAGTATGAAACTTAAATTATAAGCTAAACGCAATCGGCTGACAGTTGTTCGTAATTGCTGATCGCTGAAGGCTGATTGCTTCTTATTTTAACTTCCTTATTAATCCGCTTAACATTTTTTTTGATTCTATTACTTGTAACATAACTACATCATAATCAATTTTGGATAGATATTTTAATTCACAGGATAAAAATAAAAGATAATCCAGTTCACAAGCTGAGCCAAATGCAATTTGTAGAAATCTCTTAAAATCGGCATCCGAGCCGCGTCCGCATCCTTCAGATATGTTTGTTGGAATTGATATACTTGCTCGTCGAATTTGATTTGTCAGTCCATACATCTCTTCTTTTGGAAATGACTCGGTCAACTTATGAATAGTTAAAGCAAGGATATGAGTTATTTCCCATACTTTCAGATTTTTGAAATCTTTCATAAAACTATTTCTCCAGAAACATATTTTTTTACACCGCTGATGGCTGAAAGCTGAATGCTGAACGCTGATCGCTGAATGCTGTAAGCTGAACGCTGACCACATCTTTCTCAACGTCTTAATGTATCTCGATTCCATACTTTTTCTGAAATGCTCTAAGCTTCTCCCAAGTTAATTCAGATTTTTCTTTTTTGAAATCATTTACTAGCTCGTTCCATGTTTTAGTTTCTTTACCGTTATCAACTCTGACCATCGAGATGCATCCATTAACCGGGCAGATGATTGAGCAAAGGTCGCATCCGACACAATCTTCCTCTCTAACAACGGTTTTGCTTTTTCCGTTCTCTGAAATTAAATCGATACATTGATGCGCACCATCTTCACAAGCGATATGGCACAAGTTACAATGAATACATTTATCCTGATCAATTCTTGCAACAGTTTTATGCAGCAGATTGAAATTTCCAAAATCATCTATTCGTGAAAGTGCTTTTCCTCTAACTTGATCAAGCGATGAGAATCCTTTTTCCTCCATCCAGAATGACAGTCCCTCGATCATATCATTCACAATTCTAAATCCATAATGCATCACAGCGGTGCAGACTTGTACGGAAGTTGAACCTAGCAAAATAAACTCAAGAGCATCCTGCCAATTGCTTATTCCACCGACACCGGATATTGGCAGATTGATTTCTTTATCAACTGCGACTTGAGAAACCATATTTAAGGCGATTGGCTTCACGATCGGACCTGCAAGTCCTCCATGCCCCCCTTTGCCTGCAATGCTTGGTTTCAGTTCGAAAGTATCAAGATCGACCCCCATGATACTGTTGATTGTGTTTATGAGTGCGAGTCCAGCGGCTCCACCGGCTTTTGCCGCACGAGCCGGGATTTGAATATTACCCACGTTAGGGGTAAGCTTAATTAAAACCGGAATTGTTGAGACTTCGGTTACCCATTCGGTTATCATTTTACAATATTCAGGGACTTGACCGACAGCCGAGCCCATTCCGCGTTCGCTCATTCCGTGCGGACATCCGTAGTTTAGTTCAAGTCCATCGCAGCCGGTATCGATAGTTCTTTTAACGATATCATGCCATGTTTCTCTTTTTGATTCGACCATGAGTGAAACTATCACAGCTCTATCAGGCCAGAGTTTTTTTGTCTCGGCAATCTCTTTAAAATTAACTTCGATGTTTCGATCACTGATCAGCTCGACGTTGTTTATTCCGACCAATTTCTGCCCATTATAGTCCAATCCGCCATATCGATTGCATACATTCATTACAGGCTCTCCGATTGTTTTCCACACGGTTCCTCCCCAGCCTTGCTCAAATGCTTTACAGTTTTGATATGCAGAATTCGACGGCGGTGCAGACGCAAGCCAAAATGGATTAGGTGATTTTATCCCTGCAAAATTTATTGATAGATCGATCATATTTTTTCCTATTTCAATAAAATTAATAGAACGCGAATTAACGCTGATTTAGCTGATTTTCGCAGATTTCTTATTTTCATTTGAGAATACTTTCCTAATAAATTTGGCCTCCTTACCAAAATTGAACAACAGTCCAACTTCCTTATCTGTAGCTTTGAGATAATTTAGTAATTGTGCTTCATGCTCTTCACAAATTGCATCAGCAGCTTTTAATTCAATGATTATTAAATCATTAACTATCAGATCGGCAAAATATTCCCCGACATCATATCCATCATAAAAGACTTTTATATTTTTTTGTTGTTCAACCTTTAATTCCAGTTTCATTAACTCAATTTTAATAGAATTTTCATAAACCTTTTCAAGGAATCCATATCCGAGTGTATTATACACTTTATAAAATGCGCCAATGATCTTGCTCGTTAATTCTTCATGAAGCATTAATCAGTGTCCATCTGTTTTATCCGCGTTCTTCCGTGTTCTATTCTTTAATTAAAAATTTATTTATACCGTGGGCGGCTTGTTTACCATCGTAAGCTGCGTTTACAACTTCTTTCCCTCCGTTAATACAATCACCCCCCGCAAAAACTTTTGGATTTACGGTCTGATAAGTTTCCGGGTTCACAACAATCATCCCGTTATCAACCTTCAAGTTTGGGATTGAATCAAGCAGCGCTGTATTTGTCTGCTGACCGATTGCCTTAATAACCATATCAACAGGAATTACAAATTCTGAATTCGGAATAGGTTGGGGTTTGCGTCTTCCTCTTTCATCTTGCTCAGCTAACTGCATTTTGATACATTCGATTCCCTCAACCGATTCGCTGCCGATAATTTTAACTGGATTAGTTTGAAAATGGAATGCTACACCATCTTTTTGTGCTAGCTCAAATTCAAATTCGTAAGCGGGCATTTCATTCCGGCTTCGTCTGTAAATGATCATGACTTGTTCGGCACCGAGTCGTATTGCTTCTGTTGCTGCATCGATAGAAGTATTCCCAGCGCCAATAACTGCTACACGCTTTCCAACATTAACTTTTGACCATTTTTCTGCTTTAACCTCTTCGATGAATTCGAGGGCGCCGACTACTCCCTTCAAATTCTCACCTTTAACTTTCAAATCGAAACTCTCACCGAGACCTATCCCTATAAAAATTGCATCATGTTTTGAAGATAATTCTTCAAATGAAATTTCTTTTCCGATTCTGGTTTTAGTTTTGATTTTTACACCATAGCTTTCAACTAGTTTGACTTCTTTTAAGCTGTCAGATTGTCGGGCCTTGTATGGCGCAATTCCCCAAGTGTTTAAACCTCCGGGGATTTCTTTTGCCTCATAAATCGTAACATCAAAACCGAGCAATGCGAGCTCCCCGCCGCAAGCCAGGCCTGCAGGACCTGAACCGATTATTCCTACACTCTTTCCATTTTTTGGTTTGGAAGAAAAAAGCTTTGGCATTCCGGTTTCGAAATAATTATCAACTGCAAATCTTTGAAGCCGTCCAATTTCAATCGGCTTTTCATTTTTTTCGATGAATACACATGCCCCTTCGCACAAAACATCAACCGGGCAGGCTTTCGCACATGTCAACGCGACCCAATTTGATTCGAATATGGTTTTAGCCGAACCTTTTAAATTTCCGGTAGCAATCTTTTTAATGAAACCGGGGATGTCAATATGAGTTGGACACGCTTTTGTGCATGGCGAATCGTAGCAGTATAGACACCTGTTCGCCTCAGCGACCGCCGAGTTCTTGCTGAAGGGAGGATGAAGTTCAGCAAAATTCTTTTCGTATTCCTGCTCAGTTAGTTTTTGTGCGATATTAATCATATTCAAATCAACAGTTGTTTATAAACTTAAGTTTCAATTTCTGCATCTGCGAGCTTCAATGTTTCGTCTAGTTCAGATACGGCAAAATCAATTTCTTCTTTTTTGATTATTAACGGCGGAGCGATTATAAAGTGACTTATCCAAGTTTGAAGGAAAATTCCTTTTTTCATTAATTCGAGTGCAATTTTGTCTACAAGCATTGGAGTACCGGCAATCTTATCCGGTTTAATATTAAACGGCTCTTTCGTTTTTCTATTCTTCACAATTTCAACCGCGGCGAACAATCCTATTGCTCTAACATCTCCCACTGATGGATGTTTTTGCTTGAGCTCATTTAGTTGCGAAAGTAAATACTCCCCCATTTCTTTTGATCTTTTTATGAGTTCATTCTTTTTCAATTCGTTAATTGCTGCAACTGCGGGGGCAAGCGTCAATGGATGCGCCTCATAGGTGTGACCGTGTGAAAAATAATTATCATTAAAGTAATCGGCGATTTTCATTGTTGTTGCCGTTAATCCAAGCGGAATATAGGCAGAAGTGATTCCCTTCGCTGTTGTCAAAATATCCGGCAACACATTCCAGTGATCAACCGCGAACCATTTTCCGGTTCTTCCCCAGCCGCTCATCACTTCATCTACTATTAAGAGAATATTATTATCATCACATATTTTCCTCAGTCTGGGAAGATACTCGTCAGGTGGAATTAAAATTCCGTTTGTTCCAACAACAGGCTCAATTAATACAGCAGCAACATTCCCTTCGTTTTTTATCATATGATCGATATACTCGACACATGCAGCTTTACATTCAGGGTAAGTATGCATCAAAGGGCATCTATAGCAATTGCATTCCGGGGCAAATATCACTCCATCGATTTTTCCTGCCGGCTCAACCGCCCATCGACGCGGATCGCCTGTTGCTGCAATCGAAGCAGCAGTCGAACCATGGTAAGAATTGTAACGCGAAATAATTTTATATTTTCCGGTATACATCCTCGCAATTTTGATTGCAGCTTCGTTTGCTTCTGTACCGGAAGTAGAAAAGTAAAATTTTTCCAATCCTTTCGGCAGAACCTGTAGAAGAAGTTCACTTAGTTCAGCTCTTACATCAGTTGCAAATCCTGGTGCCGCATATGGAAGTTTCTTTGCCTGCTCTTCAATTGATCTAATAACAGCCTGGTTCTTATGACCAAGCGAAACGCACATTAACTGCGAGGAGAGATCCAAATATTTTTTTCCGGTTGAGTCAGTGAAGTAACATCCCTCCGCATCGACTACATGAAGCGGTTTCCAATTTTTTTGATAACGCCAGGTACCATAAGTGTATTTAGCGGTTATCTCAGAAATCGAAAGCTGCTCTTTAATTTGATTTGCCATAACTATAAACCTTTTTTTTTCTTAACAGAATATCTCTCTGCTTTATCTTTTACTAAAAATCCGATCTGCCGTTTAGGCGGCTCAGGTGGATTTATTAGCTGGTTTAAAACCTCAAAAACTATTTTAAATTGTTTATCGTACTTCTTCTCGAGTTCGGCTAACTTTCTTGCCAGCTCAGTGCTTTCGGCGAACATCCTTCTGAGGGATACGAAGGTTTTCATTATTTGAATGTTCACTTGAATTGCTCGCTTGCTTTTAAGAACACTCGACAACATTGCTATACCGAGTTCTGTAAAAGCAAATGGAAAACTTGTGGAATGCTTCAATGTTTTAAACCGGTCACAAATTGTGACCAGTTCATCAGTCTCTTGCTTTGAAATCTTAAACATAAACCCATCAGGGAATCGCTCAATATTTCTTTTCACAGCTTGATTAAGGACTTTTGTTTGAACTTCATATAATTCAGCGAGATCACGATCAATCATCACCTTCTCACCACGAATAAGAAAAATTCTCTGTTCAATTATTTCAGATGGAATTAACGCTTTCATTTACAACGACTAAAAGAAACGATTATATGTTCGTAATTCTTTCATATGATTCAGGTCTTCTGTCTCGGAAAAATTGCCATACGTTTCTAACTTCCTGGATTTCGTCCAAGTTCAAATCTGCCACGACAAGCTCATCTTTATCGCGGCTTGCTTGTGAAATTATTTTCCCGCGGGGTGAGCAGAAATAACTTTTGCCGTAAAACTCACCAATATTCCAGGGGGCTTCTTTGCCAACGCGGTTAATTGCACCAACAAAATATCCGTTTGCGACAGCGTGAGCAGGCTGTTCGAGTTCCCATAAGTATTCAGAAAGTCCCGCAACAGTTGCTGAAGGATTAAAAATTATTTCTGCACCATTTAAACCAAGAATTCTCGCTCCTTCCGGGAAATGTCTATCATAACAGATGTAGACACCAACGTCTGCATAGGCAGTTTTGAAAACCGGATACCCGAGATTGCCGGGCCGGAAATAAAACTTTTCCCAAAATCCCGGATCACAATGAGGGATATGATGCTTTCGGTATTTTCCGAGATATTTTCCATCTGCGTCTATAACTGCAGCCGTATTGTAATAAACACCAGTTATTTCCTCTTCATAGATCGGGACGACAATTGCCATGCTATATTTTTTTGCAATTTCCATGAAGAGATTGGTTGTTGGTCCTTCTGGTATTTTTTCTACAAGTGAGTACCACTTCGTTTTTTGCTCGGCGCAGAAATATGGACCGTAAAATAATTCCTGCAGACAGAGGATTTGAACTCCCTTTTTTCCAGCTTCATCAATCATAGAAAGATGCTTATCGATCATTGATTGTTTTATCTTTTCAATCGGCTGCTCCGATGAAATAGATAATGTGGCTTGAATTAAACCGCCTTTTATAATTCTTGACATGTTAAAATCCTTTTATTTTAATAACACTGTAGTAAATAGTATGTAGCAAGTAGTATGTAGTTGGAAGTATGCAGTTATTAATGAAAAATTTTTCTGGTTGATTAATCATACTATTTAACATTTTACCTACTTGAGAATACTTTTTAAAAAACTTTTTTTTTGTTCTAAATTTATATAATTAAAGTCGAATGAAAAATCGATCCAAACTTCTGTTTCACCAGTTTCTCCAGCAGAATCGATTAGTTTATTAACAAAGGACTTCGGAAACCTTCTTTTATACCAAGCCTCAGCGATATTCGTACATATTGATCTTGAGGATCGTCTAATTTGATCTACTAAGGCATATTTTTCCTCTTTTGGGAATGATTTTGTCAGCTCAAAAATTTCCAAAGCAAGTTGATAAGCCAATTGATATACTTTCAGATTTTTGAATCCTCTATAACTTTTATTTGTCTCCATAATCGATCTTTTCTAGTTCTTGCAATGTTCTACATACTACTTACTTCTTACTACCTACTCCCTACTACTTACTTCTTACTAAATTCAGCTCATCCAGTTTACTCTTGCTTCAGGATTCCATTTTGTAGTTATCTTTTTCAGCTTGGTCCAGAATTCAATTGAGCTTTTTCCTGTAATATCGCCGACACCAAATCTCGATTCATTCCATCCCCCGAAAGAGAATGGCTCGCGGGGAACCGGGACACCGATATTCACACCGATCATTCCGGCATTTACTTTTTCAGAAATTGAACGTGCAAGGCTGCCGCTTTGAGTGAATACTGACGATGCGTTCCCATAGTGTGAACTGTGCTGTATTTTTATTGCCTCATCAATATTTTCAGTTCGAATTATCACAATGACCGGACCGAAAACTTCTTCTTTAGCAATTCGCATCTCGGGATGGACAAAATCAATTACGGTCGGACCAACATAAAATCCATTTTCTTTTCCTTTGACAGTATAATTTCTTCCATCGACTAAAACTTTTGCGCCATCTTTTTCGGCTTCGGTGATGTAACCCTCGATTCGTTCTTTCGCCTGTTTGGAAATCACAGAGCCAAGATTCACGCCAGGAATAATTTTTTTTGCTTCTTTGCATAATTCTTCAATTATGTGATCGACAGAACCGATGGCAATCATTGATGCGGCTGCCATACATCGTTGTCCTGCACAACCTGTCATAGATGCGGCAACATTAGTAGCTGTCATTTCAACATGAGCATCGGGAAGAACCAACAAATGATTTTTTGCTCCCCCTAAAGCCAAAGCCCTTTTTAAATTTGACGCTGCACGAATGTAAACCAATTTTGCCACTTTAGTTGAACCGACAAATGAAACGGCATCAATCCCGGGATGATCGCAAATTGCTTCGACTGTTTCTTTAGCTCCATGCACAACATTAAAAACTCCATCCGGTAAACCTGCTTCTTTCAACAATTCAGCTATTCGATTAGCACTAAGCGGAACTAATTCTGATGGTTTTAAGATCATTGCATTACCAAGTGCAATTGCATTTGGGATCGTCCAATTTGGAACCATATTCGGAAAATTAAATGGTACAATCGAAGCGACTACTCCGACAGGATATCTTTCAACTCTGCATTCAACACCCTTGCTTACTTCGAGAACTTCGCCTGAAGCAATTTGGGGCATCGAGCAAGCGAACTCGGTTAACTCAATACTTTTTTCAATTTCCGCTTGAGCTTCAGATAGCGTCTTACCGTTTTCTTCACTGACCAATTCCATCAATTCCTTCATATTCTTTTCGAGAAGCGACCGATATCTGAATAAGACTTGTACCCGTTCTTTGATCGGTATTGCCGACCAGCTTTCAAATGCATTTTTTGCTGCCGAGACAGCTTTATCAAGATCGGAATAATTAGAAAGATGAACTTCGGAAATTTTTTTGCCATCGATTGGGGAAGTAACATCTAACTTGCCTTGGCTCCCCTTATAATATGAACCGCCAATAAAATTTTCAACTGCCGGATATTTCATTTGATTCTCCTATTAGAAAAATGTTACTAAGAGAAATCATTTGCTCTTAGAGTGCGAAAATATAAATAACCATTTCAAGTCGCAAGAAAATGATTTCAATTTTATTGGTTTTTACATCGGACACACAAACTCTTCAAATGTTGAATTTTATTTTAATAGGCTCCAAATTCTTCGGTGAGTTTATGAAGCAATTGTACATTTTCTCGTTTAACCATTGGTGCAATTGAACATGCAGTGCTGAGTATAAACCCGCCGTTGTTCTTACCAATTTCAATTATTTCTTTCACATCATCGACTACTTTCGATTCATCACCATACAAGAGTGTATTTACCGAATCGATGTTCCCTTTAATAAAAGCATTCCGCTGCAATCTGATTTTCGCATCGATGAGATCAACATCTCCTAATGGTTTTGGGTCAAGACATTCGAGTCCAGTTGCCCCGGATTCAATCATCATTTCTAACCTATCGTTGATCGCACCGCAAGTGTGAATGTAAACATGCTTCCCCTTTTTCTTTATGGCTTTTATGATTTGCGACTCATATGGCAGAACGAACATTCGATAAAATTCAGGTGAAATAAATCCCGCTCCGGCGAATGGCGAAGAGATTTTTATCGCATCGATTTTTTGATCACACATTTCGTTTGAAAGTTTTACAATCCCCGAGGTGAATTTTTGAAGTATCGATTTACATTTTTCAGGTTCTTCGATCAGTGCGATTAGAGCATTCTCATAACAAAAAAGATCAAGAAGATAGTCGAATGGCGAGGCCACTTCACCATGGATGGAATATTCATCGCCAACCTTATCATAAAGCAAATCGAAAATTTCAAACTTATTTTTTAGATCAATCTTAAAATGGAGTCCTGCAGAAACAGGGATGTAATCAATTTCGATTGGGATTGAATTAATATCAAAATCTTCAACCGCGACAAATTCCCTTCTTTCAAAAAATTCCGGAAATGGTAAATCCTCACGTGTGAAGATATACTTTCTATCCTTTCCATACAGTACCTCATTGCCATTCTCTTCTGACCGTTTAGTGAAATCTTTTTCCCAATCTTTGTTGTGCCCATGAAGACTTACTAGTATCCCATCGAAATTACATAATTCTCTTAGTTTTATCAGACTATTAGCAAAAGTCTGTACATCAAACCAAAAATCTATGGGTGAGACTTGCAGAAGCTGCTGCAGCATGTGACCGATACTCATTTGACACATCACAGGCACTCGATCGGGAATTTCAAAATTCATTGCCTTTAGGATTCTTTCCCTTGAAGTCATATCTATTTTTTAACTACTTTTAAAAAAGAAGTAAATAATACTAATCTATCAAATTGTATTTCCGAGCCAAATATAGTAATTTTGTTTAGTTTTTTACAAAAATTAACATTTCTAAGGTGAAATCGTGCCCAAGACAAATTTTAAGAATGAACCAATATTCGATTATTCAGACAAGAAAAATCTTTCCAAAATAAAAAAAGCACTCGAAAAAGTAGAAAGTCTATTTGGGAAGGAATATCCATTAATCATAAATGGTGAAAGAGTATTTACTGACTCAAAATTCACCTCGATAAATCCGTCAAATAAAGACGAAGTAATCGGAACATTTCAAAAAGCGACAAAGGATTTAGCGAACAAAGCAATTCAAGACGCCAACAACGTATTCGAAAGCTGGAAGTATGTAGATCCGAAGAAGCGTGCGAAAGTTTTATTCAAAGCTGCGAATATTGTGCGAAGAAGAAGATTCGAGATCAATGCATGGATGATCTCGGAAGTCGGAAAGAACTTTGTCGAAGCAGATGCAGACACAGCAGAAGCGATCGACTTTCTCGAATTCTACGCAAAAGAAATGCTTCGATATGCAAAGAAGCAGCCGCTTACGAAAGTTAAAGGTGAAGCAAATGAGCTTGTTTATATTCCTTTAGGAGTTGGCGTTGTGATTCCACCATGGAATTTCCCGTTTGCGATTTTAGTCGGGATGACCTCCGCTGCAATAGTCACCGGTAATACAGTAGTCTTAAAACCATCGAGCGATTCTCCAATGATGGGCTGGCTTTTCCACGAAATTATGGAAGAGGCAGGATTGCCGAAAGGAGTATTTAATTTTGTTCCTGGTTCTGGCGGCGAAGTTGGAGATACATTAGTTGCTCATCCTAAAACCCGATTCATTGCATTCACCGGCTCGAAGGAAGTTGGATTGCACATTAATCAATTAGCTGCGACACATCAACCAGGCCAAATCTGGATTAAAAGAGTAGTAGCAGAGATGGGAGGCAAGGATTCGATTGTTGTTGACCACGAAACAGATATTAAAAAAGCAGTTGATGGCGTAGTAGCTTCCGCTTTTGGCTTCCAAGGGCAAAAATGTTCAGCATGTTCGAGAGCAATCGTCGATGAAAAAGTTTACGACAAATTTGTAACGTTACTGAAAGAAAAAGTTAATGCACTAAAAGTTGGAGTAGCAAAAGATAATTTTCCAATGGGACCGGTTGTAAGTAAAAGTGCTTATGAAAGCATTTGGAATTACATTGAAATTGGAAAAACAGAGGGCAAACTTCTTAACGGCGGAAATAAAATTGACATGAACGGTTTTTATCTCGAGCCGACAGTATTCATCGACATCGATCCAATGGCAAGAATATCTCAGGAAGAAATTTTCGGACCGGTACTTGCAGTTATAAAAGCGAAGGATTTTGATCATGCACTTGAAATTGCAAATAACACAGAGTTTGGATTAACTGGCGCATTGTATTCAAATAACAAAAAGAAAATTAAACGTGCACAGAAAGAATTTCATGTTGGGAATTTGTACTTCAACAGAAAGTGTACCGGCGCTTTAGTCGGCGGACATCCTTTTGGTGGATTTAACATGAGCGGTACAGATTCTAAAGCCGGCGGCAGAGATTATTTGTTGCTTTTCTTACAGGCAAAATTGTGGAGTGAAAAAGTATAAACAAAAAATATGATTCTAATTATTCTTAGAGGAATTAATGAAAATTCACGAGTACCAAGCTAAAGAGGTGTTAAAAAAATACGACGTTGCCATTCAGGATGGATATGCGATTAACGATATGTCTGATTTTGTTGCTGCAATAAGCAAGCTTCAATCAAGAGGTGTTAACCAATTCGTTGTTAAGTCTCAGATTCATGCAGGGGGAAGAGGAAAGGGGAAACTTTTCAATCCGAAAAATCGAGATGAAATGATTCTTGAAGGCGGCGTAAAGTTTACGACATCAGCAGAAAAAGCTAAAGAGCAAGCTTCAAAGATGTTGGGAAATTTACTCGTAACTCATCAAACCGGGTCAGAGGGAAAAATAGTCAAAACTCTCTTCATCGCCGAAGGGCTTGATTATAAGAAAGAACTTTATTTAGGTATTCTTCTTGATCGTAGTGTTTCAAAAAATGTGATAATGACATCGACTGAAGGTGGAGTTGAAATCGAAAAAGTTGCAGAAGAAACTCCAGAAAAAATTCTAAAAGTATGGATTGATCCATCAATAGGTCTGCAAGCTTATCAAGCAAGAGAACTTGCATTCGGATTAGAACTGACAGGCAATGCTTATAAAAACTTTATTCCATTTCTTCTAAAGCTTTATACAGCATATGAAGAAACGGACGCTTCATTGCTTGAAATCAATCCATTGATAATCACAAATGACGATAAGATTGTCGCACTCGATGCGAAGATGAATTTCGATGATAATTCTCTTTATCGTCATCCTGAAATTGCCGCTTATCGAGATTTGAATGAAGAAGCTCCGCTTGAAATTGAAGCTTCTAAGTACAACTTAAATTATATTAAGCTTGACGGAAATGTCGGCTGCATGGTGAATGGCGCTGGACTTGCAATGGCTACAATGGATATAATTAAATTAGCTGGAGGCGAGCCTGCAAACTTTTTGGATGTTGGCGGAGGAGCAAGTGCAGAAACCGTTGAGAATGGATTCAAGATAATCCTTTCAGATCCAAATGTTAAAGCTATACTCATTAATATTTTTGGCGGGATTGTCAGATGTGATCGAGTTGCACAGGGTGTGATCGAAGCTTCGAAGAAAATTAATGTCTCAATTCCAGTTGTGATAAGGTTAGAAGGGACAAATGCTAAAGAAGCCGCAGAACTACTTGACAATTCAGGTTTGAATTTTCTCGTTGCAAAATCATTGAAAGAAGCGGCTGAAAAAGTCACACTCGCCATAAATTGATTTCATAAAAAAAGGGCGGAGAATTAAAATTCCCTGCCCTTACTTCATTAAAAGATTTCCAGTAAAAATCAGCTTTTAGCTATCCACTTTTCCAAGGCAGAAAGTAAATGAGTCATTGCACTGATCAATGGTTTATGCTGCACCATATCGATATCGCTCAAAATTTCTTTATGGATATTTAAATAATCTCCATTAAGTCTTTGAGTGAATTCAATTCCTTTATTAGAAAGATAGACACGCATATTACGTCTATCGGTTGGTTCGATTTCACGCATGACGTATCCTTTCTCAACTAAACCATCTATTATGCGAGTAAGTCTGCTCGCACTTAGTTTCATTCTTTCGGCAATTTCTCGGTTATTGACATTTTCTCCAGCTTGAATTAGTCTCAAACAACGAAACTCGGCTTGAGTAAGCCCGTGATTTTTAGCTAACCTCTCTTCTTTTTCGTGACAGCTCGCAAGCAATCTGAATGTTAATTCAGCAAGATTTGAAGCCGTACTTTCGAGTTCTTCCGAACGCATTTTTCCACCCGTTTTTTTATTTACTAATTTTTGGCTGCAGGAACAGAATGTTTAATTTTAGTGTAAGCGTCTTCAAAGTTAAATTCCTTGTATGTCGGACTCTCGGAATTGTGACATTTTACACAAAGCTCTTCAGTTTTTTCATATACTATTAAGCCATTTTTAACCGATTCATCTCGGCTTTTCATAACTTTCATGTCTTTGTAATCACTTCCGGGGCCATGACAAGTTTCGCATTGAACGCCATCTTCAACTTTGAATTTCTTCCCAAGTAAAGTTGCGTCAACATCATATCCTGAGGCATGACATTTCAAACAC
>CAZNDS010000022.1:0-21506 GCA_964571865.1 uncultured Ignavibacteriaceae bacterium
CTCCTTCTGTAAAACCGGCATCCTCAGCGATGATTGTTTTAATTTTTGTTTTGACGTTGTATAAAATAATGTTACTGCTTATAAGATCAGATTCAACATTTGAATTCTTAGGGTGAAGTGTCATGTAAGCGATATAGTTTTGCATCGGTGACCAAATCGGAAGTACGGAGTTTTCATTAAGACCTGTTATATAATTAACCGGCGTTCCTTCTTTCCATGAAGAATCAACAACCGCAACGCGAAAGTTTGAATCCATTTTTCCAATATTGAATAAAATCTGTCTTCCATCCGGTGACCAAACTGGATGATAAATATTCTTTCCAAATAGACGATTTGTTTCATTCTTCCAGTTAAAGAGAAAACACGCTTCACGATCTTTATCGAAATAGGAGACACTTTCTTCACTGAAAGAGAAAGTCGGTGTAACTTTTTCCCAATAATCAACTTCAAGTTTCTTTAGAACTTTGCCGCTTGAATCGGCAATTGTTATACCTTGCTTCGAATACCCGGCGATCAAAGCACTCGATTTAGACACGGTAGGTTTAAGTCCTTCAAAAATGATTCGTTGTTCTTTAGTACTTTTATCCGATATCCAGATGTGATTGCCATAATTATAAACTATCTTATCCCCCATCCAAGTTGGTAAATAAGATCTATTTAATGAAATTTCAGTTATTTCATGTGTTGAATCATTAAGCATACAGGCTCTAACGTCATTTTCCGAGTGATCAATTGTTGTAAATAAAATTTGTGCAGGAAGTGACATCGGAAATATCAGCAGTATCAAGTGAAAATAGAAATTCATTCAACTCTTCCAATTAAAATGGGAGTTTCCCCATTAGCGTTTAATTCGGATATTAATTTATTTTTTTCACTCTCTGAAATAACGATTATCATTCCAATACCGAGATTAAATACTTCCCTCATTTCTTCTTCTTCGATATTGCCAATTTTTTGAATAAGATTAAAAATCGCAGGTCTCTCCCAGCTATTCCAATCAATAATTAATTTTAGTTCATTTGGCAGAATTCTTTTAGTGTTTCCGATAATTCCGCCGCCGGTGATATGAGAAAGTCCTTTTATATCAAATTCGCCAAGAAGAGGAAAAATTGTGTTTAGGTAGGACTTGTGCACTTTTAGGAGCTCATTTGCTAAAGTCGAATCAAGTTCATCTAAATAATCCGACAGAGAATAATTATTCAAAAGGATTTTTCTGGCAAGTGAATATCCATTTGTATGAAGTCCATTTGAATTTAATCCGATTAGAATATCTCCCTTGGAGATTTGCTTACCATCGATAATTTTATTCTTTTCGACTACACCGACGATAGTACCTGAAATGTCGTATTCATTTTCAGCATAAAGTCCGGGCATCTCAGCGGTTTCACCTCCGATGAGTGCGCAACCATTTTCCCGGCAGGCATTTGAGAATCCTTTGATAATTTGTTCCGCAATTTCAACGTTAAGTTTACCGAAAGCAAGATAATCGAGAAAAAAAAGAGGCTTTGCACCTGCACAAAGAATATCATTAACACAATGATTAACTAAATCTTGTCCAATAGAATCGTGACGGTTTGTATCAATCGCAATCTTTAATTTTGTACCGACTCCATCAACACTTGAAATAAGTACAGGTTCATTATATTCTTCAAAACGTGCATCGAAGAAACCGCCAAAGTGTCCAATTTCGGATAGAACATTTGGAGTAAAAGTTGACTTTGCATGAATTTTAATTTTACTGACAAGTTCTTCAGCTTTTTGGATATTTACACCGGATTTTTCGTATGCTTTCATAGATTCATTTCGTTGATTCAAATTAATTAAATGAAAAATTTTTTCAAACTATTAGTGGAAAGATTTAAAATAAAAAAAGGTTGCCGTTTAGAGGCAGCCTTCATAAAAATATGTTAGTGTTTAGAACAAATTGTACTGCAACGTAACGCTTGTGGCTAGGTCGGTTTTTGGTTTATAATTTGTTCCTGGAATTAGGGCTGGATTTCCAGCTATGTATAATAATTTAGCTAAGGCGTCAGCATCCAGTATTAACATTTTCAGCATATTGATTCTTTCCTTAAACATTGTTCAATTATCTTTCAGGTTTTTATTTGAGCGCGGTAACAATAAAAGTAACTCAAGAATAATTCCAAATGACTTCAAAAAACTATTTACCGTTACTGCCATTATATTCCTGAAGAGCAGATTTCTCTTAATACTCTTTTTGAGCTTATAATTAAAGTCAGTTGACAAGGTTGGTTTTAGATTGCTCATCATTCGCTCATAAATATTTTTAAAAATTGTTCCTTAGCTCTTTTTACCTTCATCTTTGCTGCGCCAAGTGTTGTTTGAATTTTCACACTAATTTCAATAATTGAAAGGTTTTTGAAATATTTTAAAATAAAAACCTTCCTATAAACGACTGACATTTTTTTAAGGATATCTCCTATTTGCTGCCAAAAATTCATTTCTTGTTTGACTGTAAGGGAAGATGAATAAATCCCTTCAATATCTGCTTCAGCATCTAAATTAATGTGGTATTTCCAGTATTTACGTTTTCGAGTTAATAAAACAGTTATACACACATTTTGGACAATTTTTGTTAGCCGGGTTTTAAATGTCGATTCACCGCGAAACCTATGAATTCCAAAGTAAAGCCGAACGAAAGTTTCTTGAGCTGCATCCTCCGCATCTTCTCGATTATTCAACTTATCGTATGCAATTGTAAAGACATAATTTTTATATCTTTCAACAAGCTCATCGAAAGCATAGTCTAATTCGGGTAATTCGCGCTTACAATTTTCAACGAGATCAATATCTGTTAATTTTTTGTAATCAATCATAAATGAAACATAAAAATGCATTAAATAAAGGACACCTCGCACTCAGGAGAGACTGAACACAAATCAACTGAGGTGCAACAGTTGAGTTAAGGTGTCCTTCAAGTTTAATAGTTTGCTTCATGCATCCGTATTAATAGACTATAAAATTGAGCAAAAGTAACGCTCATAGAAAAATATATTTTTACCAATCAACCAAAATCACGCTGAGAAGTATATAAAAAACATAGAATTTTCGCTAAACAAATTTATTTCTTTTTCGATAATAATCTTTAAATAAGTCTGAGTAATATAAAAATATTGGAATCTTCTGAAAAAAATATCTACGCACCGGTAGAATCAACTCACATAGTCAACATCTTGAATTCTCTTCCGGATGTAATATGGTCTTATTCGCCAATTGAAAATAAGCTGATTTTTATTAGCCCTTCTTGCAAAAAACTTTTAGGATATTCTTCAAGTGAATTTTACAATAATAATTCCCTTTGGAAGTCAATTCTCGTTGAAGAAGATGTTAATAGACGTAAATCCGCCATGCTTCAAATCACCGAAGAGAAAGTTGTGGTGGAAACCAATTACCGAATTCGAACCAAAACCGGCGAGTTAAAATGGATTAAAGATATTTTTGTCCCAGTAATTAACGAGACAGATTCCTTGATCCGAATTGACGGAATAATCAAAGACATAACAGAAGTCATTGAGAAGGAAAATAAGTTCAAACGGATTTTTAATCTTTCATCAAATCTAATGTTTTTCATCGAATTGAAGGGTAAGGATCTATATTTTGAAAATGTTAATCATCAATTTAGAAAATTGTTAAGATACAGCCCGATTGAGATAACTTCGGTTCCGCTTCAAAAGTTTGATGATGAAATTATCAAGTCAATAATTCACAATTCAAATACATGCCTGCGAGAAGGAAAAGAAATTCGGTTTGAGTTTGAAATAAACGACGATTCAAATTCAAAATACTTTCTTTTTACACTTACACCATTTTATAATTCCCAAGATGATATCTCCAAATTAATTGGGACAGGTGAAGATATTACCGAACTCAAAGCTGGCGAAAAACGTCTTAAAAAACTTAACGAAGATAAGAATCGGCTTTTATCAATTGTTTCGCACGATCTTAAATCTCCTTTCAATACAATGCTTGGATTCATCGAATTATTATCAAATGATATAGAATTAGAAGCAACTGAAAAATCTGATTATCTCAGGTTCCTTTATGAATCCTCAAAGCGGCAAGTTGAACTCATCAATGATTTGCTGGATTGGTCAAAAGTCGAATCGGGTTTGTTAGAATTCTCACCAAGATATCTTTCTCTTAAGAAAATAATCGATAAAGTATTGATGAGTTACAAAGGACAGGCATTTCAAAAGAAAATCGAATTTGAGGTCAAGATAGACAAACACCTTCATCTTTTTTTCGATAAGAATTATTCTAAAGTTGTCATCTCGAATTTAATCTCCAATGCTATAAAATTCTCTCATAAAAATGGGAAAATTATTATCTCGGCAGAGGATGGTGATGAATATATTAAGCTTAAAATCCAAGATTTTGGAATTGGAATTTCCGAAAGGTATTTAAAAAATCTTTTTGTCTCGAAAGAAAATCTTTCGAGACCTGGAACTGCCGGGGAAAAAGGAACTGGACTTGGATTGAAATTATGTTACGATATTATGACTAACAACCATGGGCGGCTTACAGTCGATTCATCGTCGAATGAAGGGACTACAGTTAAACTAGGATTCCTCAAGCCGAAAACCAATATTTTATATTTTGATGACCATAATTCCACAGGTGAACTTAAAAAATTCGCCGATTCGCTTCTCCCTGAAAGTTACATGTTTGTCACGTCGGATATTTTCGAAGCGAGCAAGTATTCGGAAGAGTTCAAAGTTCATAGAGCATTTGTAAATCTTGATGTAATAAAGAATTTTCAAATTGTTTTTCTTCTGAAAGTTTTCAGTTCACTTTTGAGTTCGCGGATTCCACTTATTGGGCTTGCCGAAAATATTAATGACGATTTCAGTTCGATCATGGAAATACTACCAATTCAAACAGTTATTCCATCTCAGAGCAACATTTCCGATATTATCGCACTGATTAACTGACCCTCAATTTCTTCACTTACTTCTCCAAAAACTAGAATATCAGTTTTTTCAAAATGAAAATCTCATAATAGATCAGAGTCTCATTTTGAAAAAGTAATGCTTGCATTTCATCAAAATTTTGAGGTTTTTTTACTGGCATATTAATTGAACGTAATTACTAAAACTTAACATAAAAATGAAAATTGATAGATATGAAATTGAAACATTGTTTGAACTGGGACTAGGGAACCTGGTTAAAGAGAGAACTTACACTCATTATTTCTTCCTAAAAATCCTTCACACCCCCACCCAAAAAATACTAAGTAACTACTCCTCCTGCACGAGTTTGTCCTCTGCTGAATGCATTGATATTAGAATACCCTCGGGGGAGGTATTCTATTATCCGGGAACTGCAGCCGAACCCCATAATTGGGCTGCAGTCCACTTTTTTCTTCACTCGATTAATTGACATTTGGGGGCTTTCCCGGCCCCTTATCCCGGAACTGCAGCGCTTAGCTCCCTTCGGCTGCAGTTCTCCTTTTTCTTCCCAATTTGAGACTCTCATAATGAAATTTTTACCTTTTTATCCGATAATAATTATAAAATAATGGATTGATAACATAAACTTCACGAGTCTCATGGATTTAACTTTACTTTTTATTGAACTCTTTTTTCTAATAGTTTTTCTATATCCAATTGGATTAGCTTTACTCTCATTAATTCTTGGTAAAAGCTCTTCTGAAAATATTGCACCCCTGATACAAAAATTTGCCATCTTAATTCCTTCGCATAATGAGGGAGAGGTATTGAATAACAACATTGACTCAATACAAAAACAAAATTATCCAACTGATAAGTTTGACATTTTTATAATAAACGATAAATGCGAACCTTCTATTATCGAAAAACTAAAAGGAAATAATATAAAAATTATCGATGCGAATTTTAATAGAAGCTCAAAAGTTCAATCGCTCCAAGCTACAGAAAAATACATCGGGAGCGAATTTGATGCAGTCATAGTTTTAGATGCAGACAATTTAATTCATCCTAATTTTTTAGATGAAATAAATTTAAGGTTAGCTAATGGGAATAATATTGTCCAAGGGAAGAGAATTGCAAAAAATCTCGAAACAAATTTTTCTCGGCTGGACTCCTTAACAGATACTTTTTATAATTTTCTTGATAGATACTCTCCTAGCAGATTAAAACTATCTGCTACTATAAGCGGATCAGGATTTGCCATTAAGAGAGATTTATTCTTTTCTGTTATCAGAGAAATAAATGTTTTTGGCGGATTCGATAAAATGATGCAAATGATTCTAATTTGCAAAGGTCACAAAATTAAATTCAATCCGAATGCTTTAGTTTATGACGAGAAAGTTTCCACCTCAGCCGAATTCATAAAACAAAGAAGACGCTGGCTGTTTGCTCATGTTAAGATGATCTTCAAGCATTCAATAAAAATACTCAGGTCTTTAATGAATGATTTTACGTTCGATAAACTTAATCTTCTTTTTGTTCAACTGAGACCACCCTTAACTATTATCATGTTTCTCACTATCTCATTTTCAGTATTGAATTTCATTTTAGGATTTTACATAACAGCTTGGTTATGGTTAGCAGTGTTGTTTTTATATAATTCAGTTCTTCTTCTAACTCTTTTCTTAAATAAGTCTAATATTAGAATTTATCTCTCACTCGTTACGTCACCGATTCTTTTTGTAAATCACTTACTATCATTAATAGGAATTCACAAAGCATCAAGTGATTCACTTCATACGTCACATTCCTCTTTAAAGACAATTGAAGAAGTTTTATCAATGGAGAAACGTTGAATAGGATCAAGATACTTCATGCAATAAGACAGGCGGATTTTGGCGGCGGCGAAACACACCTGCGTAATCTCATAGATAACTTAGATAATAGAAAATTCGAGTCTGTGGTTCTAACATTTGCAAAAGGCAGCCTTCTGACGGAATTGAGAAATGATGGAATAAAAACATACTGTCTCGAATCAAAAATTCCTTTTGATATCAGATTAACAAATAAAATCAAATCAATTATTGCTAAAGAAAGATTTGATTTAATTCATGCGCACGGAACAAAAGGAGCAACAAATGTTGTACTCAGTGCAAAAGCAAACAAACTTCCATTAATTTATACCGTTCATGGCTGGTCAACGCATCAAGGAATCGGAAAAATTAACTTAAAAATTCGCCAGAGAATTGAAACAATCTTATGCAATAAATCTAACAAAGTCATCTGTGTATCCAAAGCTAATTACAATTCTGCACCTGTCACTGACAAAAACAACTTCAATATTATATATAATGGTATCGATACTGAAAAATTCTGCTCTAAAAACAGAAAAAAAGTACGAAAAGAACTGAGTATAGGTCGAACTACTTTTGTAATTGGCTTCCTTGTCCGATTAACTCATCAAAAGGATCCATTAACACTTTTAAAAGCTTTTAAATTGTTAGTTGATAAATATGATGACGTTAAACTTCTCATTGTCGGCGAAGGAGACCTACGGACCGAAGTGATGAAGTTTATAAATCAAAATCACATAAATGAAAAAGTGATTATTCTTCCCTATCGCTCAGATATCGCTAATCTTCTTAATGCGATTGATTGTTACATTCTACCGTCCCTTTGGGAAGGATTACCATATGGATTACTGGAAGCTATGTCCGTTGGCATTCCATCTATTGCCTCAAATGTGGATGGAATTCCGGAAGTAATCGATGATAACATAAATGGATTTCTTATAAACCCATACGACTACCAAACCATCTCTCAACTGGTTGAAAGAATTAAGACTGATAATAATTTTTATTCTTATATTTCCACAAATGGAAGGCATACAATTGTTTCAAAATTTAATTTGAAACAAATGATAAGTAAAACTGAAGACGTATACTTAAAATTGATGATGAATGCACGCGCAAAATAACTTATCCGAAATAAAAAAATATTGGTTTCCGAGCGGAATATATTCTTTTCTCCAAAATGTAGTGCTGCTCATTTCTGGATTTACGAGTTTTATTCTTCTGGTCAGATTTTATTCAAAGTCTGAATTTGGTGCTTGGGCTCTGTATCTCGCTGTAACAACATTCGCTGATGTTACAAGGGGTGGATTTGTAAATAATGCGTTAATAAAATTCAGTTCATCTGCTGACACCGATGACTACAAAAAGATATTAACATCATCATTGTTTTTGCATTCAGTAATGACATTACTCGGAATTACGTTAATTATCACTCTCGCTCCAACACTCGGTCGAGTCTGGGCAAGCAACGATTTTTATTATCTCCTAATGTTGTATCCAGCATATGCAATTTGTCAAGTACCACATATTTTCATGTCAGCAGTCGAGCAAGCTCGTTTCAATTTCCGTGGACAGTATTACAGCAATCTTGTTCGTAACTTCATTTTCATCGGAACTATTGCATATTTTACCATCATTCTAAAAAATCTTCCTCTTTATATGCTTCCGGTTATTCAAGCAATCTCTGTACTTGGTGCGGGAGTTGTCATTTATGCCTTCGCTAAGGATTTTTTGAAATTCACGAAAAAAATAAATTGGGAATGGGTTAGAAAATTATACCGCTTCGGCAAATATGCTTTAGGCGGGAACGTGCTCTCAATACTCTTTACTAATATCGACCAAATAATGCTAGGTTACTTTTTAAATACGACCTATGTAGCTGTCTACAATACAGCAATGAGAGTCGGTAATTTCTCTGATATTCCAATGACTTCCGTTGCAACTATAGTATATCCAAAATCGACTCAACGCTTGAACCAAATTGGTGATAAATCACTAAGACATTTATATGAACGTTCTGTTGGAGTGATTCTTGCTTTTGTGGTCCCTGGAATAATTGTTCTCTCAATTTTTGCAAAAGATATCGTTCACATTATAGCTTCACAACGTTATGAAGATGCACTTCCTGTTATTTACTTAATCCTGTTGTTTAGTCTCTTTAAACCATTCATCAAGTATTTTGGACTTAGCATGGACACACTCGCTAAACCTAGCACTCACTTTTGGTTAGTTATGTCGCTATTGGCTTTTAACTTCATTCTTAACCTATTTTTAATTCCGATGTATGCATTAATTGGTGCAGCAATTTCATCTTTAATTTCGTTATCCATCGGTGCCTGTATTTGCTACTGGATGCTTAAACGAGAACTGGGTGTGAGTATTATTCGAATTCTTAAATACATGTTTAGGTTTTATTTTGAAGGGATAAAACTAATTGTTGCATTTAACGAGTTTAAGGTTTATCTCAATGGTGAAATCAAATCAGAAATGAAAGCAAGTAATGATCAACGCGCAGAATGAAAATCAAAATTTATTGACTAATCTCTTCTCAAATTATAGAGATGATGAACTAATTATAATAGCCAATTGGGAAGGAAAGATTGAACTCTATAACTATCTGTTATCCCAGCTATGCAACTCAGCGAATAAAGACGAGATTCTGAATAACAAAGTAGAGATAGAAAAGCTTTTCAAAATTGATGGAAATGATTTAAAAAAAATATTTGCTTCAGTAGAAAGCAATAAACATTGGTCGGGGAAACTTAGTTTTATATTAAATTTCAATCAGATAATTCCATTTAATGCTAGTGTGTCTTTACTTTCTGCACAACCTGACTCAAATCTAAAATATTTGTTCAGACTTGAATTTGTGGAGGTTGAAGAATTCGAAAGAGATCCTATCGCTCAAAAAGACGAACCAGTACCATCTGAAGTCGAAACAACCGAACTATCTGCTGACGAAAATTTTTCAATAGAGCCGTACGAAGAATTTAAACGAATGAAAGATGATTTCCTCTCGAGTGTTTCGCACGAGCTTCGCACTCCGCTTGCTTCTATTATTGGTTTCACCGAAACAATTAAGAATGATCCTGAGATGCCGTCAAACTTGAGAAGTGAATTTATTGATATAATTTTTAACGAGGGCAAACGACTCGCCTCACTTGTTAATGATCTGCTAAATATCTCTGATCTCGAGAAAAGAAATGTCAAACTCAATCTGAAGGAACATTTAATTAATAACATTATATCTGCAGCTTATAATAGTTATAAATCAATCGCAGAAGAGAAAAATATCAATTTCAAATTAACACTTCCAAATGAAGCAATCTCTTCTCTGGTCGATTCTGATAAGATCCAACAGCTTGTATCAAATCTTATCAGCAACGCTTTAAAATTTACACCTGCTCGCGGAAAAGTTGATATAGAATTAAAAAGTGCCGAGTCTGATTTTATTATTACCGTATCCGACTCGGGAATTGGAATCCCGAAGAAAGATTTAAATCGAATCTTCAATAAATTCTATCGTGTTTATAGACCTGGCTTTGAGTTCAGAGGGACGGGACTAGGATTAACTATCTGTAAAGCCATTGTTCAACTTCACGGCGGAAATATCACAACTGAAAGCGAATTAAACTCTGGATCGTTATTCACAGTAAGAATTCCTATTCGACTCGGTGAGGGAGGAAGTGAAAGATGAGCCGGAAAAAAATTTTATTAGTCGAAGACGAAAAAGCGATTCAAGTGTTAATTGTTTATAACCTTAATAAGCTTGGAATAGAAGTTGAGTTAAGGGATAATGCCGAATCAGCGCTTGAATATCTTAATCACCAGACAACTTATCCTGACTTAATTATATCCGACGTGCTGCTGCCTGGCATGAATGGTATTAATTTCTGCAGAGTAGTAAAACATACTTCAAAAATATCCGACATCCCTTTCATTCTTCTTTCGTCCGTGGATTATGATTTTTATCGTGACGGTGCTGCATCTGCTGGTGCGGATCTATTCATGACAAAGCCATTTAGGATAAAAGATTTTTTAAAAGCAATTAATGAGCTAGGAATTAACTAAACATGGAAGATAAATTAATTTTTCTTGTTGACGATGAGGAAAATTTTACGAAATTAATTTCTCATTGGGTTTCTGACAGATGGGGATATCAAATAAAGGTTTTTCGGGATGCGAATTCTCTCTTTTCGTATAATGAAGCTGTGCCGGATTTAGTTTTGCTTGATATAATGCTTCCCGGTACAAATGGAATTGAAATACTGAAAAATATTAAAGAGAAAAATTATGACCTCCCGGTTGTAATGCTTTCGGCGCAAGGGAATGTTGAAACTGCCATTGAAACATTAAAGCTCGGTGCTTTTGATTATCTATCAAAACCGATTGACCTTCCGAAACTTGAAATAACAATAAAAAATGCCATCAAGAATTATGATCTTGCGCGTGAATTAAAAAGCCTATTAGAAGAAAAACAACGCTCGTATAGTTTTGATAATATCATTGCCATCGATAACAAAATGGAAGAAGTTTTTAGACTGATGCAAAAAGTTTTGAACACTTCCGTAAACGTGATAATTTATGGCGAAAGCGGAACTGGGAAAGAATTAATTGCTCGAGCTATTCATTTTAATAGTGAAAGAAAAAACAAACCGTTCGTTGTTGTGAATTGCGCTTCAATCCCCCGAGACTTGTTGGAAAGTGAACTTTTCGGTCATGAGAAGGGTGCATTTACTGGTGCACATATTCGTAAAATTGGAAAATTCGAGCTGGCTGATGGCGGAACAATATTTCTTGATGAGATTGGTGAACTGGAGTTTAGTCTGCAAGCGAAATTACTTCGTGTGCTGCAAGACAAGACATTTGAGCGTGTCGGTGGTACTGAGCGAATTATAACCGATGCTAGAATAATCTCCGCAACAAATCGCGAGTTGAAAAAAGCTGTCGATGAAAAACTTTTTCGCGAAGATTTGTATTACCGTCTCTCAACCTATCCAATAACAGTTCCGCCGCTTAGAACTCGCAAGGGAGATATTTTGCTTTTAGCTGAATCATTCACTAAGCGATTTGCTGACGAAGCAAAAATTCCAATTCCGACCTTGTCCAAACAAGTGATTCAAATTCTGCTTGATTACCCATGGCCGGGAAATGTTCGTGAACTCGAAAACTCTATTCAACGTGCTGTGATCATTGCTGAAGCAAGTCAGATTCAAGTGAAAGACCTTCCACTCCCAATGCAAGCATTCGCCAGTGAGCAGGTAGTAAATTCTGATGTTTTAATAGAAAGTGAACAAGCAAATGAGATTCTTCCATTTGAGGTAATAAAAGAAAAAGCGATTCGAAATGCACTACGCGCAACAAACGGTAGCATTGTCGAAGCTGCGAAAAAACTAAAGCTTGGCAGAGCCACTATTTACAGGTTAATAAGTAAATACAAAATTGAGGTCAGTGATTGAACACGTTCATAGAGATTGTGTTTTGGGTTTCAATTTTTATTATGTTTTATACTTATTTCGGCTATCCGTTATTGATAAGTCTTTTAGCTAGAATTCCCTTCGTAAAATATATCATAAAAATGCCCGAAGGATTCGGAAGGATTTTAATTAATCCAAAAATAGGCGGGTACGCAGCTTACCAAGATATTTCTACTGCTAAAAACTTTGAACCAAATGTCAGTATTATTATTTCTGCTTATAATGAAGAAGACTACATTGTTGGTAAAATCAAAAACTGTTTGGAATTGAATTACCCAAAAGAAAAAATTGAATTCTTATTTGTTACAGATGGTTCAACCGATAATTCCAACAGCATACTAGATAAACATGAAACTGACAATTTGCACTCTCTATTTTTGCCGCAGAGACTCGGCAAACTTCATGCAATGAAGAGAGGAGTGGAATTTGCCAAAGGAGATATACTTATTTTCTCAGACGCTAATGCAATGTATAATCAAGAAGCTGTAAGAAAAATTGTAAGACATTTTGTGCACTCAAAAGTTGCGTGTGTATCAGGCGAAAAAAGAATTTCAAAACTTGACGGAACACTCTCGTCTGAAGGATTATACTGGAAGTATGAATCTTTTATAAAAAAATTAGATTCGGAATTGTACTCAGTTGTGGGCGCTGCAGGTGAAATTTTTGCCGTCCGAAAAAGTCTTTTCCCCGAAATTCCTGAAGATTCTATAATAGAGGATTTTGTTATTTCACTTAAAGTTTCTTTGAGTGGATATCGCGTAGTATATGAACCCGAAGCATATTCTATTGAATCTCCTCCGAGGACTTTTATTGATGACTTTAAGCGAAGGTTGAGAATTTGCAGGGGAGGAATTCAATCGATAGTATATTTCAAAAAGCTGCTGCGGCTCCGAGAACAAAAATTTTTATCGTTCCAATTTATCAGCCATCGTGTATTGAGGTGGGCAGTTGCACCAATCTGTTTAATACTTGCATTTGTAAGTAATTATTTATTGATTGAATCCGAAATTAAATTTATTTATTCTGAATTGTTTACAATTCAAGTAGTATTTTACACTTTAGGATTTGTTGGATTGATTCTTGAGTTCATAAAATTGAAAATTCCTGGAATTAATTTGATTTTTTCTTTTACGTTAATGAATTTAGGAGCGTTGATTGCGATCTTTACATATCCATTTTCATTTCAGTCTAATATTTGGGAAAAGACGCAGCGTGAAATAGCTTTCTGAATTCTTGAAAAAGTTTTTATTAATCAATATGAGGTAAAAGATGAATTTCATCGAACAAAAAAGAGATAATGTTCTAATCGAAACAATTAATATTTCGAGGGCAACACTGAAAGAAGCGGAGGATTTCAAAAACATGCTTCTAAAAGCTATTAATGATGGCGAGAGAAAAATTATTGTGGATTTTTCTCAGTGCGATTTCGTTGATAGCACTTTTTTAGGCGGACTGGTAGTAAGTCTTAAACGGATGACCGCTGTAAAAGGAGATATTAGACTTGTTGGATTTCGTCCGCCAGTACGTTCTATGTTCGAACTAACTCGTATGCATAAAGTTTTTGAAGTATTCGAATCGGTTGAAGACGCTGTAAATAGTTTTGCCAGTAAATAACTCTGTGCAAACATTTTATTGTGAATATTATTGATAACAATTTGCAGATTTTAATTGTCAATTCAATTAAGCGACGTAATTTAAATTCGGTTTTTAAATGAAAGGTTTCATTCTCGGTGCTGGAAGAGGAAAGCGGCTTCAGCCACTCTCGAACGAACTTCCTGCACCGATGCTGCCCGTCCTAAACCGTCCTCTTTTGCTTTATATAATCACCCACTGTAAAAAATTTGATATTAAAAATTTCAAAATTAATCTTCATCACTTACCCGAGTACATTGATTCATATTTTGAAAACGGCGAACCGTTTGATGTTAAGATTTCTTATTCACTTGAAAAAAATCTTTTGGGTACAGCAGCGGCTCTTAAACGAGTTGAAAGCTTTTTCGATGATTCAGTTCTCGTACATGCTGGTAATTGTATTGCTGATATAAATTTAGATGACCTTTTCTACTTTCATAAAAGTAAAGACTCCTTGATGACCTGTGTTGTCACCGAAGATTCTACCAAAGGACTGACTGCAGAGTATGAAATTAATTCAAATGGAAAAATATGTAAATCAAATTATCGCGTTTCGAAAACAGATTCATTGTTTAGTTCTGTCCCAATAGGAATTTATATTATCGAAAAGGAAATTCTAAAACTAATTCCTAATCAAACTCAATTTAATCTGGATACAGACCTAATTAACTTACTTCTGCGTGATAAAATTAATGCGTATGGGTATTTCTTCCAGAAAGATTATTATAGAATTCACACACCGAGCGACTTATTGAATGCTAATCTTAAACTGTTGGAGGAATTAACTCTCGACCAAAATAATCTAGTTCATCTTCAAGACAGCTCAAAAATTCACGGCAGTGTTCTTTCATCAACTAAAAAACCAATACTTATTGGCGACTATACTGTGATCGGTAAAAATGTTGAGTTTCTCGGTCCAGCAATTATTGGAAATAACGTACGAATTGATGACGCTGCGGTAGTTACAGATTCTTTAATTCTTGACGATTCATACATCGGAAAAAATATTGAAATCAAGAATTCAATTGTTCATAAAAATCTTCATCTAAGTATCACGCATGATTACAGTCTTTATCTTAACGATGAGTTTATAATCTCAGAGCAGAAAAAAAATCCTCGTTTGTTTTCAGCAAAAAGAATCTTTTTTAGGATCATTGATTTATTTCTTTCTCTTTTCGCCTTGATCTTGTTATTTCCTCTTTTTCTTTTTATTTCCATTTTGATAAAGCTGGATTCTGCTGGCCCAATTTTTTATCGCTCGAGGAGAATTCGAGAACCGCAAATAATTCAAAAGACAGAAAAGTGGTACAAATATCAGCCTGAAAGTATTGTTGAATATTTAAAATTTCGTACTATGATCGTTGATCAAAATCAATACAAAAGCTCACTCAACGATCTGAACATATATGAAGGAGGACCTTTCTTCAAAGCTAAAGATGATCCACGAATCACTCGCGTCGGTAAATCCCTCAGAGCGGCAAGTTTAGATGAACTTCCACTATTGATAAATGTTCTTAAAGGAGATTTGAGCTTCGTTGGAATATGGGGATTACCGCAGAAAGAAGCAGAAGGTTTACAATCCAGTGATTCTACAGAAGAAGGACTGGAAATTTCTGAAACTGCAAAATTTAGATTCAAAGGTAATTTGGGACTTGCAGGATATTGGCAGTCCAGAGGCCGCTCGGAACTTACCGCAGAAGAAAGAATTGTACACGATACAGTTCAATCACTTTCGGATATTGACGATCAGCTTCTCTCAAAACATTTAGGTGAATACAAAAAAAGTCGTTCAGTTAAAGGTTATATTTCATTAATTTTAGATACAGTTAAATCCGTTTTGAAAAAGAAAGGTTCTTATTGACTTCGCAAGAAAAGAAAATACTACTCATTGACGACGATCCGACTATACGAAAGTTAATTGCATATAATTTGAAGAAAGTCGGTTATGACGTTAAGGAAGCTGATGGACCGGATCAGGGATTTGTTCATCTTAAAGAAACTACTCCCGATTTAGTATTATGCGACATTATGATGAGCGGAATGGACGGATTTGATTTCTGCGAAAAGGTGCGTGGAGAAGAAAAATACAAAGCACTCCCCTTTATTTTCGTTTCGGCAAAAAGCTCGATAGAAGATAAATCTAGAGCCGTAGCATTAGGAGCCGATGATTTTATTTCTAAACCATTCATCCTTGAAGAATTACTATTAAAAATAAAATCAGTACTGAAGCGATCGGATATTTACAAATCCTATGGTGCAAAAAAAGTTTTTGAAGCGGAAACAAAACCATTCAAAGCAAAAGTTTTGATTGTGGATGATGATCCGGCGCTTACCCGCCTGCTTGAGAAGAGTCTTACCAAACAAGAGTATAACGTAAAGCTTGCACATAATACTTTTGATGGATTTAATGCTGCAAAAGAATTTCGGCCTGACCTGATTCTTTCTGATATTTTAATGCCCGATGCAGATGGATTCGAATTCAAAAAATTATTATCTGCTGACAGCGATTTAAAATCAACTCCATTTGTTTTTCTTACATCAAAAACCGAAGAAGCTGATATTCTTAAAGGTTACGATGTCGGAGTGCAGGACTATGTCTTAAAAACTTCCGGAATAAATATTGTAGTGGCAAAAGTTTCTGCGATCATACAATCTGTGCAGCGTGAGAGAAAGAAAGTCGTGGATGAATTGCACCATGCAGCGGACTCAATAAAAATGAAAGTTGTACCTGATACAGCTCCAAAGTTCAATGGTTATGCGGTTGATCAATGGCATAGCGCTTATCAAGGAATTCCGGGGGGCGATTTCATAGATTATATTAAATTAAATGCCGATACTTATGCAATTGTATTCGGAGATGTAATGGGGAAAAAATGGGGCGCATGGTATTTTGCATTTGCTTATGCAGGTTATATTAGAAGCGCAATTCGATTCGTTGCACACAGCGGCGGAGATGAATTTTCTCCTGCAAAAATTATGGAGAGAGTAAATAGAGCAGTTTATGACGACGCGAAAGTCTCTGAAATCTTCGCAACACTTTCACTAATTGTCCTAAACACAACTACAAACGAAATGAAATATACAGGAGCTGGCGATCTTCCCGTTTTATTGAAAAAAGCTAAATCAAATGAGATTGTAAAAGTTGAGTCCGAAGGATTGCTCTTGGGATTTATAGAAGAGAGCGATTACGAGGATGTTAATTTGAAACTTGAACTTAACGATGAACTTTTATTATTCACAGACGGAGTAGCCGAAGCGAAAAATGAAAACGGCGAGCAATTTGGACATGATAGAATCACAGAGGTTTATGCGAACAGCAAATCCGATGCTTTCCTAAACGACCTTAAAGAGAAGCTCCTTAATTTCACTAACTTCAAACTCGACGACGATACAAGCGCAATCTGGATTAAGCGGGTTAATTAATTCGGGTATGATGCCGAGTCACATACAAGACGACTAGGAATTATTATTTAATATTTTTATTACTCTTGCAGTAGTGATTAAAAGATTACCTAAAAAAGTATTCTCGCCTCATTCAATAAATTTAAGAATTCACAATCGCTTATAAATTTCATAAAATTTTCTTGACTTTTGATTTTTAACAATTAAGTTTGCTTTCGGAATAAAAAGAAAATTAAAATGAATTCGAGTCTTGAAAGTAAATACCATTGGGACACCTGCTACGGTCTGAAAAAATTTTCTAAGAGGAGAGTTCTACTTACTACTTACTACTTACTACTTACTACTTACTACTTACTACTTACTATTATATATATGTTCGTATAGTTTACGTTCGAAGTTGGCTTTTTTCTTATCACTTTTCCAAAGGGTTCTTCGGAAAAATTATTCCTATTATTTTATTACTCCAAATCATAGGGCGATTCAATGCTTGTTGTTTGTATGCCACTAGAAACAGTAGGTATACAACGGGCTTTATATGAAGCGAAAAAGTTTGCGGATGCATTGGAGTTTATAGTTTCTTTCAAAAAAATATAGAAACTTTTGGAGTTAAAAATGAAAATTTTAGTCACGTTGTTAACACTAATTAGTATTACTTACGCCCGGATAGATACGACACAAAACTTCTTCCCTCTTGCTGTGGGAAATGTATGGCAGTATATGTATAATGATGGAACGTTGGAAAAGATATATGTCCATAGCTTAGTAACTGATTCTTTAGGATATAAATATTATTCAAGTAACTATGGTAAGTATAAAGTAAATCCAACAAGAGATAGCGTCTTCAGAATTCTTGGCGGTGGCTACCCTGATTGGCTAATCTACAAATTTCCAATAACATACCCTGGTCAGATTTGGATAGTTGAACAATTACCCTACGGTTATTTTTATGCCTATGTATTTCAGATAGGATATATATCTATTTTCAATAGAATTGTAAAATCAGTAGACATAAGATATCACGGCGGTGCTGATACAATATGGAATAATCAGGAATGGGATCACACAGAATTTTTAGCAGATGGAATTGGAGTATACTGGTGGGGTTGGGAAGTAGAATACAAAACTTTAATCGGCTGTGTAATAAATGGCGATACACTTGGAATTATTGTTAATGTTGATGAAGAAAAAGAAAATATTTTAGATAAATTTGAATTATACCAAAACTACCCCAATCCATTTAATTCTGCGACCACTATATCTTTTACAATCCTTAGAGAAGAATTCGTTGAGTTAAGCGTATATAACTGTCTGGGCGAAAAAATAAAAGTGCTTAAGAGCGAATTATTAAAACCAGGTAACTGTACACTAAAATTTGAAGCATCGGGATTATCAACGGGTACATACTTTTATCGTCTATTAACTCCAAAAGGTTCAATAACTAAAAAAATGCTTTACATCAAATAACGACAAATGTCGTAATAGTAAATAAACCAATAAAAACCTAAGGAGTTAAAAGTGAAAAATATGATTTATTTCTTGAGCCATAGGTGCATCTGTCTTTGGCTGGCATTACTATTTATTATAATATTTTTCAATAACACATTCAGTCAATCAGAAGCTTCTGAAGAACAATACAAATATTTCCATGGTGATGTACCAAACGTAACCTACAGCGGACAGATAGGTGGGTTAGCTCTTCCATCTGAAGGGAATATACATGTTCTAATTATCTTCGTTAAGTTTCCCGATGACAATTATACTGGTAATTCAAGCTGGCCTAAAGGTGGCAGCCCATGGAACATGAATCAGTGGGTAGATCAAACCTGGAGCCAAAACCCGACGCCATACTCGATGACAGATTATTTTAATCAGATGTCGTTTTAACAAATTAAAATTAACCGGGAAAGTTGTATCGGTAACTACTCCAAATACAAGACAGTGGTATATAGTTAATAACAAAAAAAGATATCACATTCATAAAGAAATTATCGAGCAGTTAGACCAAACCTGGGATTTTGCTGAATTTGATAAATGGACAAAAGTGAGTAATTATACTCACTCAAACAATCCCGACGGTAAAGTTGATTTTATTTTCTTTGTTTGGAGAAACATTGCTATGGAATTTCCTGACACTACTAGAAAAGATATAATGATAAAACTTGATATGGGCTGGTGGGGTTCGATTGCTAAAAGCTGGCATGGTCCAGATTATTCTGTAGATAATGGTCAAAGAATTATAAAACTTGGTGATTATGGTTCTGGCTGTACAGTTGGAGATTATTACTTTAAAGATGCATTTCGATTTTCAATTCACGAGTTCGCACACTATTTACTTGGCGGAAACGAATATCACAATGGTCATGCATTTTGGGCGATGCTTTCTGGATACGAAGTCCGCTCATTTATGGTGAACTCATGGGAAAGACAACGTCTCGGATGGAGTAATCCAGTAACAGTTGGCAAAACCACCCAAACAGTAAACGATACTTTGTCAGATTTTATAACAACTGGAAGGTCATACAAAATAGAAATTGATGCAACAACTAATCAATATTTCTATATAGAAAACCATCAAAGGATTTCATACTGGGATGTTTGTTCACAATGGAACCCAAATGAAAAAGGAATTTATGTTATGCGGCAAGATAGAGCAAGCTCATCGAATTGGATGTCTGCTGATTGGATTTGGTTAGTTCCTGCAGAAGGTAGATTTAATTGGACAGTACCACGCTGGGAACCAAGCTTATGGGGATCTGGCTACTTACCTGTTTTCAAAAAAGGTTCTCCAAATAGAGAAACCGGATTTTTGCCTACAGACTATCAGTTATTATACTATCCATATTCCGGGGAATTAGTAAATTATGAAATACTTTTTATTGATGGTCCAAGTGGGCAGACGATATTAAAACCAATGAGAATTGGTTATGGATATGATGCATTTAGACCTGGTTATAATGAAGTGTTTAGTCCTTGGAGCAATCCTAATTCGCAAAGAGCTAATCGAAATGAAACTGGAATTGGATTTAAGATCAATAGCTTTACTGCTGGTGTTTGTTCATTAGATATTTATGTTAACAGAGCTATTAATGCGCCTCCATCCAAACCGCAAAACTTTAAGTTATCCATTATTCAGCAAAATGGTGAATCATACCCAAAACTCACCTGGGTGGTAAATACTGAACCTGATGTAAATCCAAATGGCAAATATGAAATTTGGAAACGTGTTTCTTATGGAAGCTGGAGCAATTGGGATACAGTGAGAACAGTTAACGGTTCAATAACAGAATTCACTGATATAACAATATATGGTGCCGGTGCTGGACCAAATCATGTTGAATATAAAATAAGGGCAAAAGACACTCAGGGATTGTTTTCCGTTTATTCAGATGTCGTTGGAACAGCTTGGGGATTATCTCAGCAAAAGTCGCCTGCCGACCATAGGATAAATGTTGTATACGAGTATAAACTTTATGAATGCTATCCGAATCCATTTAATCCTCAAACAACTATTCAATACGACATTAAAGAAAAAGGATTAGTTCTAATAAAAGTATTTGATATACTCGGTAAGGAGATTGCCGAACTCGTAAATGAAGTTAAAGAAGAAGGAAATTACACTACCAATTTTAATGCGATGGGCTTGCCAAGTGGAGTCTATATCTATTCGCTTCGTGTGAATGGATTTGTTCAGAATCAGAAGATGATTCTTTCAAAGTAATATTTAGAAGACCCAACTCGCTGCGGCGGATTGGGTCTTTTTCTTTCGCAAGTAGAATGGATTCAATGCAAAAGACAGTTGAAGTGCTGACTGAAAAATTTCCGGAAAAGAAAATAATTGTCGGTGGAGCGCCTGTAAGTCAAAATTTTTCCGATTCAATTCACGCAGCCGGTTACGCGAAAAATGCAATTGATGCGGTTGAGTTGTGCAAAAGACTAATACAGTAAATTTAAGAATTCACAATCGCTTATAAATTTCATAAAATTTTCTTGACTTTTAATTTTTAACAATTAAATTTGCGTGTAGAGTAAGTGGAAATTAACATGATTTCGGGTCTTGAAAGTAAATACCATTGGGACACCTGCTACGGTCTGAAAAAATTTTCTAAGAGGAGAGTTCTACTTACTCCCACCTGCGGTGGACAAGACTTACTACTTTTTACTTTCTTCCATCAGTGGGGGACAAGACTTACTATATATTCAAGCTGTATAGAGTTTATTCGTGTTCAAACATT
>CAZNDS010000023.1:0-20813 GCA_964571865.1 uncultured Ignavibacteriaceae bacterium
AGTTTAATTCTTTCAAAATTGATTCCATCTATTCTTCTAAGTTAGCTCACATTGAAGATTCTGAGGACACATTTTTAAAAGCCGAATTACCCAAGGAAAATTTTTTCCGCACCTTAATCGAACCTGTATCGATTGCAGGTGTGTCTGCTTTGATTATTTATTTATTCTTTTCTTTACGGAGCAATTAGTTTAGTTTTTATGTTAAATAAATCATAATTTTGTTCAATGAAAATAATCCAAATATTCCTGCTAATTATTATTTCAAGTGTATACTTTTCATGTTCAAGCGGAAGTGATACTATTGGACTTTCACCAGAAGAGAGATTTACTCTCGCAAAAGCTGAGTATGAAGATGGTGACTACGAAGATGCACTTAATGAACTTCAAGCTATTATTCTACAGTTTTCTGGTACTTCGATCATAGATGACGCCCAATATTATCTCGGGATGTGTCATTTCAGCCGAGGAGAATATATTCGAGCTGCATTTGAATTCAGCAAATTGATTAGAGACTATCCAACAAGTGAATTTGTAAAAGATGCGCAATATATGCTCGGTGAATCATATTTTGAGCTATCACCTCATTATTTTCTCGATCAGCGGTTCTCTCGAAAAGCAATCGAAGAATACCAAGCATTCATTGATTTCTTCCCAACCGATGGAAGGGTTCCAACTGTAGAGAAAAAAATCGCAATGCTGAATGATAAGCTTGCCGAAAAGATATTCTCATCCGCAATTCAGTATCGAAAATTGAACAATGCAAGAAGTGCTATCATTTATTACGATTTATTATTAGAAAAATTTCCCGACAGTAAATATGCGGACGTATCATTGTACAATAAGATCACATTAATGGTGGAGAAATCACAAAATGAAGATGCATTGAACGAAGCCAAAAGATTCATTCAGAAGTATCCTAACAGCAGTTATATAAAAAGTGTCCAATCCATCATTTCGAATTTGAATAATAAAGTCACCTCGAATTAAATAATTAGGGGTATAAAAACGAGTCATGTTTGGTAACGAAACTCATCCTCCAGCTCCTTCTCTTACAAAGAGAAGGAGTGATGAAGTCCCTCTCTTTTTACCTGCCACTGAATATAGTTGCTGTGGCGGGAGAGAGGGATTTAGGGTGAGTTATTGTTCTAAAAATAGAGTTGTCTATCACTGCCAATTAAATCTTCAAACATTTAAGTCAGAAAGTTTTATTAGATATTAATACTATGAGTTCAACATGATTCTTTTTTTACACCCCAACAAATAATATTCATTTTGAAAGATCATCCGAAAAGACCAATTAAAAGTGTTGACGAGTCAGAAACCACAATGACCGAACTCGTATTGCCGAATGACACAAATCAGCTTGGCAATCTGCTTGGCGGAAGATTGATGCATTGGCTTGATATTTGCGCAGCGACTGCTGCGGCACGTCATTCCAATCATGTGTGTGTTACTGCCGCAGTCGATAAAATTGACTTTCATAATCCTATTCGGCTTGGTGAAGTAGTAATTCTTAAAGCATCGGTAAATAGAGTTTTTAATTCATCAATGGAAGTCGGAGTAAAAGTTTTTGCTGAAAATACAAAAAGCGGAAAAATTACTCATACGAACTCAGCGTATTTAACGTTTGTAAGTGTGGATGATACTGGAAAACCCTGTTTGGCTCCTTTAGTGGAACCATCCACCCAAGATCAAAAAAGAAGATATGAAGCCGCTCTCGTTCGAAGGAATAAGAGGTTACATTCAGATAAAATTGGGGAATAGTTCGTTCACAAACTTGATCTCTTCACTCAAATTGTTTCTAGTTGCTGATTTAATATTCAGCGGCGCATTACTCTATTCTCAATCTGAACTAAACGGTTTTGGACGATATCTTCAATTCGAGAAGACCAACGGTTTGTACAGCATGATCTCAGCCGATTTTGACAGCGATGGATTTATTGATATTGCTGGACTTGACAGTACAGGAAGATATTTACTAGTTTATTTCGGTAAAGGTGCTAATCAGTTTCATGGATTAACAAGGTTCTGGCTCTTGAATAAGTCGGACAAATTATATTCTGCAGACTTATTTAAGAAATTTATCCCGAATCTTGTAAGCTTGAATAAACTCTCTGGAAGAATAGAGATTTATTCATTCACAAATCGCAGGTTAACTCGAAATTTAGACATCTTAGTTGGTTACTATCCGGAAAATCTGATCTTCGGAGACTTTAATAATACTCGAACTAAAGAGATTATCTGTTACGGAAAAAATTTTCGTGGTATTACATTAATCACATTTCAGAATGAAGAGTACAGTATCGCAAAGATCGAAACTGAGAACGCATATTCTTTTCTGACGCCAATAGTCTTAAACTCCGATGAGTTTCTCGATCTTGCGGCAATTAATCTAAAAGATCAAGAACTTAATATTTTCACAAATCGTAGTTTGAAATTTTCTAAATCGGTTGTTAAAAAATTTACGGAGAGGATTTCGCACTTTGTTTCATCCGATTTCAATGAGGACAGATTTGATGATTTATGTATAATCTCAAGTTCAACAAGTGAAATGACAATTCTTTATGGGAATGGATTAGGCGGTTTCACGTCTGCAATGCCGTTCGATTTACAGTATAATGCCGATGAGATCATAGTGCAAGACTTCACAAAGGATAATATCCCTGATCTATTGTTCATTGATTACATTACTAAAAATATTTTTGTTAAGGTTTTAAATGAAAAACACGAATGGGGCAATTCTATTCCTCTGACTAAATTTAATAATTTAATATCGTTTTGTTTGTACCGGACAAGATCGCAAATAGGAATTCTTTGCTCAGAAGCTTTTGAAAGAAATATTTTTTCTATCCTGAATTCGAGTTTATCTCTCGAAAAAAATATTTTCAGCTTATCATCAGAACCTATTTCAATAGATAAATTCAATAAAACGGATGAAGTGCTGAATGAATTATGTTGGATTGATAAATTTGATAATCACTTTATCATTTTAAAAAGAAACGAGTACAACACACCAGCAAGCATTTACAGATTTAAATTATTGCGGCAATTTGATTCTTATGTTTTAAGTGAAGTGTCAAAAAACAAATTTGATGTCCTCTTTTTCAATAAAAATGCCAACTATTTTGACCATGTTTCATTCAATCTGAATGATCAAACATTATCAAGAAAAACGATAACGATCTATGGTAAAATAACTGAATTATTTTTTCTTCGATCGGATCATGACACGCCGAATCTTATTGCTTTAAATGAACGGGGAGATTCCTATTTTCTTACAGTTATTAATCCATTTAAAATCAATCCAGTTATTATCGATGAACCGATAGTAAGTTCAAGCGTTGAAAATTTTTATTTCGCAAAAGATGAACGAACTCTGTATTACATGCAGCCATTAAGCGCAGATACAATCTTTGAATTTAAAAGTAAGAAGTTTAATCCAACCTATTCTCGGAGTGATTCAAGAAACCACTTCCGAACTGAAGTGGGAAAAGGATTTCGAGTAATTACATATGCATATGATAAAACGGGCATGAACAAATACGATTTATTAAATTTTTTCAGTTCCGAAAATGAAGGTCATTTAGTTGCATCGTTTTACAGTGAAGATGGTTATTCTCTTGACACGAAAGAAGATGAAATTGTTGTTCGAGATAAAAATAAGATTAGAACTGTAAAAAATGAATTTAGCAAAACAACCGAGGTTTACATTTACAATGAGAATGCTAAATCTATTGAATCTTTGCTATCTTTGAGAAAAAATAAAAGAGTTATTACCAAAAAAATTAAAGAGGACCCCCGAATTCGAGAATTTTCTATTAATCTTTTACCGAGCGAAAAGAAGGAATTGATTTTTTTGCGTTTTAATACACCCTACATCTATTTGGAGAGTTTTTGATCCACAGACTTCGATTTTCAATAATTTCACTTATTACTTTTATTATTAATACAAGTACTTCTTTCTCAATTACCCACGATGTAACAGAGATTGACTTTCAAAACAGAGGAGACTCACTTTATCATCAGTTTATGCATATAAAAGCAAGAACTCCTTTGCCGGCTGGTTTTTACATCAATGATACGAAGTGTGGATTTGAACTAATAAATACCGTTAAACTGAATTTTACTGATTATAATTTAACTCAACAGCAAAAATTGAGTGGCGCTTTTCTCAGGCCAACCACCCAAGTCTCAGTCATAACACCAATAGGAAAGTTTAGAGTGCATTATGACACGATTGGTGTTCACGCAATAAAATATTCTGTTACTGAATTAATAAAAGCAATCGACTCTTCTTACGAATATGAAGTGAACTATTTGAAATTTCCCCCGCCTCCTGACGATAAGGGCGCAGGCGGCGATAACTTATATGATATTTATATCCAAGATGTTTATCCACTGTATGGTTACACTGAACTAGAAACAAATTTAGGTGCGGAAAAATATTCCAGCTACATTGTTATTGATAACAATTTTCAAGAATCAGTTTATTATACAAAAGGTATCGATGCGGCTCGAGTAACTGCGGCTCATGAGCTTCATCATGCCATTCAATTAGGGAACTATATTTTCCGTCCATCAGATATATACTTTTATGAATTAACTTCAACCTCGATGGAGGAATTCGTTTACGATTCAATTAATGATTACTATGCCTATATTCCGTCCTTTTTTAGTAATCCATCAAAAGTGTTCTCAAATTACAACGGCTATTCCCAAGCTATATGGAACATATTCCTTCAAAAAGAATTTGGTAATTCGATTCTTGTAAAACAGTGGGAAAATATGCGTTCATATCCAGCTCTTCTCTCAATCAAAAAATCAATTGAAGATGCTGGCTCAACTTTCAGAAATGAATTTTCTAAGTTCTATCTATATAATTATTTTACTAAACATCGTGCCAATCCAGATAAATATTATAAAGAAGGTGCAAACTATCCTTTGGTTAGAGTTAGTTACACTACAGATTTTCGTCCGCCAGTGAAGGTAATAACCGGTTCATCCCAGCCCTGTGCTGCACAGTATTTTCAGGTTGTCGATTCAATTTCAAGTGTCAGTGGAAAGAAAGATACAATCACTTTGATTATAGTAAATTCAAATGTTGACTCGGCGCTTGTTTGGTCAACCACGCCAAAAACTTCGAGCTTTGTATATCGAATTACAAATTCAACTAACGATCCTTCGTTCAAAAGAATTTCTAATGCATTATTCGGCAGACTGGAAGTTTCTGATCTTCAAAATTGGAAAGATCACTCTATAATCAATGATACTTTAAGCATCAATCCTATTGCAAACAATTATAATTCCATGGCATACCCAATGCCCTTTTATTATTCAAAACATAAAATTCTAAAAATTCCTTCTCCGCGAGATTTTGGTTCAGCAGCCCAAGTGAATATCTACAGCTCTGCTATGGAATTAGTTTTTTCCGACAAGAAAATGGTTCAAGCCTTTGATGACAAATTGGTCTTTACGTGGAACGGATTGGATAATAATAATTCTACATTGTCGACTGGCATTTATTTTTACGTTATTTCAGATGATTCAAATACTTTTTCTGGGAAGATTGTGATTCTAAATGACTAAAATCGGAATTGAAGTTAAAAATCTAAAAAAAGTTTTCGACAGAAGATTAATCTTCAAGAACATCGCTTTTTCTTTAAGTCAAGCTCAGTGTTTGATAATTGCTGGTAAAAACGGCTCGGGTAAATCAACACTCGTAAAAATATTAGCGGGGGTGCTGTCATATTCCTCAGGTTCGGTCAGCATCAAAATCGGCGGCAAAGAAATAGATAAAGAAAAATATTATGAGAAGATTGGATTGGTTTCACCTTATCTTGTGCTTTATGACGAATTCAGTGCCTTTGAGAATCTTGAAATGTTTTCTCGTATTCGTGGAATCGACATCAAGAAAGAAAAAATAGAATCTATTCTTGAAGCAATCGGATTGATCGACAGAAAAAAGGATTTATATCGAACATTTTCATCTGGAATGAAACAAAGAATGAAATATGCATCGGCAATTCTGCATGAACCGAACATTCTGATTATTGATGAGCCGACATCGAATCTTGATTTGCCCGGAAAAGAGTTTGTACAAAAACTTATTGAGCAATATCGCAAAGACCGCATTGTGATTGTTGCAACTAACGAAAACGATGATTTTAGATTTGGAGATAATGTAATTAATCTTGATGAACATAAGTGAATATCGAATAATGAACGTTGAACAAGGAATATCGAATAATGAACGTTGAACAAGGAATATCGAATAATAGAGAGAACAGAAAACAGGTTTTCGATCTACAGGAGAGACTGATCAATTTTTCTTTGCTCGTGCTCAAAATAATCGAAGAACTTCCGAACAATTTGATCGCAAAACATATAAGTAACCAACTTATACGATGCGGTACTTCACCGACTGCAAATTACGCAGAAGCTACGAGCGCAGAATCCAGAGTCGATTTTATTCATAAAATGAAAATCTGCTTATAAGAACTTAGAGAAACTAATGTTTGGTTAATTTTGATTCAGAAAAAGTCACTCTTAAAATCTGATCAATTAGTAAAAGAAGCTTTGGCGGAGGTCAATGAACTAATTGCAATTTTTGTCGCAAGCATTTCGACAGCTAAACTCAATAAAATGAAATCTAAATAATATGAGATATCCTCATCATTCAAAATTCCTTGTTCGGTATTCAATATTAAAAGAATTGAGTGTTTAATATTGTTAAAAAAAGTATTCTACATATTTTATAAAGACTTTTCATCTGAGCTTAGAACTAGATATGCAATAAATGCATTGATAATGTTCGTCATTGTTGCAATCAGTATTATTCTTTTTTCGATTGGAAGCGAAAAAGCACCTGAGAATATTTTTGCCGGCATGCTTTGGGTTGTAATTTTCTTCTCCGCTATGTCGGGTCTTTCGCGCACATTCGTCTCTGAAGAAGAACGTGGAACGACTTTAATACTTTCGCTGATCGCACATCCAACTTCTATTCTCTTGGGTAAATTTCTTTTTAATCTTGTATTGATTTTCTTTATCAATACTATCATTACAGTACTTTATTATACACTATTCAACGATTTTGTCATTCGCAACTTCGAGATGTTTCTTTACGCTTTCGTTCTTGGAAATATTGGTATTGCCGCTTCTTCTACAATTATTGCTGCTATAATTTCCAAGGCAAATGCAAAAGGAACTCTCTATCCTGTTCTCTCTTTTCCTGTTCTGTTACCATTAATTCTGATGCTGATCGAACTAACTAAATTTTCAGTTGAAGGAACAGCAGTCAGCGAAGCTTCTGCAGAATTTCTTGTTTTGATTTCATACAATGTAATAATGATCACGGCATCGATAATGGTCTTCGATATAATTTGGAGAGATTAGCAATAGGATTGCGACTTCAAATCAAAAGGATTACTTTTGTCGGAAAAAATTATGAAAAATAACTGGTGGAAATTTACACTTTTCTTTTTAATCGCTCTTGTGATGATTGCAGGCATTTCACCTCAAATTGTTGAAGTGCCAAGATCATTTTGGGAATTCCCGCTCATCCCCGGACTTGAAGACAAAGCAAAAATAATTTTCTTTCACGTACCGACCGCATGGCTGACCGTGCTGGCATATTTGATGGCAATGTTTTACGGAATTCGATTTCTCAGGAAAAAAGATTTTTATGATGATATAAAATCGGTTTCTGCCGCAGCACTGGGATTAGTCTTTTGCTTATTAGCTACAATCACCGGATCTGTTTGGGCGAAATTTAATTGGGGATCGTTTTGGCATTGGGATCCCCGCGAAACGAGTATTTTTATTTTGCTTTTGATTTACGGTGCATATTTCGCCTTGCGTTCGGCATTGGATAATGAAGAAAAACGTGCACGTCTCTCGGCGATTTATTCGATAATTGCGTTTTTAACAACACCATTTTTCATTTTCATCATGCCAAGGATAATGATTGGACTGCATCCCGGTTCGCTTGAAATCGATGCTGCCACTGGACAGATAGCCGCAAGCGCCAATCCTGTGGTAGAATTCAAAATGGCACCGAACATGAGAGTAGTCTTTTTCACTTCATTATTCGCATTCACAATTCTTTTTTATTGGATGTGGAATCTTTCGCATCGTATCTTAAAATTGGAATTTAATTCACAAAAAGAAATTAGTTGGAGTTCAATTGGACGGAATCTATAATTTTCTAAGCAGCAACTCTCTTTACATTGTATTGATAATTGTATTGATAGTTTGGCTCGGTATTTTTTTATTTATTTATAAGTTAGACAAAAAAGTCAAGAAACTTGAAGAAGGAGAACAAAGTTAATGAAAGCACGATATTATTTAGGCGGAGCTATTATAATTATTTTTCTCGCCGTGCTGGTTTATAATTTTACCCAAACAGACATTGAATATGAAAGCAATTTCACTGCCATTATGAAAGATGGAAAAACTTGCAAAGCCACAGGTACCTGGGTAAGAGAAAAATCATTTGAAGAGAATAGAGCAGAGAGGACTTTTTCGTTCTATATGCGTGACGCTCACAAGAATGAAATGAAGGTGGTCTACAATGGAATCAAACCAAATAATTTTGAAGTCGCAACAAGTGTAGTTGTAACCGGAAAATTTGAAAACGGATATTTTCATGCCTCTGATGTTTTGACCAAATGTCCATCAAAGTATGAAGGACAACCCACCGCGGGCGGTCAAAACAGCAGTATTTAATTTTAGGAGATTATATGTTCGGTAATATTTTAACAACGCTTGGATTTTTATCGGCGTTAGTCGCATCTTTGATGTACTTTTTAAACTTTAGAGGAGCAAAAAATACTTTAGGAATCGCTCGTATTTCATTTCACTTGATGGCTACCTCAACGATTCTTGCAAGTGCATATTTGCTTTATTTAATCGTTACTCATCAATTTGAATACAAATATGTTTACAACTACAGCGATACTACACTTCCGCTGGGATTGCTAATGTCAACGTTTTACGCCGGTCAGGAAGGAAGCCTTTTAGTTTGGGCGCTCTTTACTGCTATAATTGGGATTTTTCTTCAGCAGTATACCGCCAAACGTGATGATCTCGAACCGCGGGTGATGTCAGTATTTTGTTTGGTTCAAACATTCTTGCTGCTGATGATAACACCCATGGTTAAGAATCCTTTTGCCATGATTTGGTCCGAAGCGATATTTGCGGATGCTAGATCGATCAGCTCTCAATTCTTTAACCTTCCGTTTCTGCAAAATTATTTTTTCAGTGACAATGCAACCGGTCAGCAATTTGTAAAGATAGACGCATCACTCATTGGACTTCTCAAATCTAACGGGATTGCAATAAACGATTTTATTATTAACGGAAAGGGATTAAATCCCCTTCTTCAAAATTTCTGGATGCAAATTCATCCGCCGATTTTATTTGTCGGATTTGCTGCAATGTCCGTTCCTTTTGCCTTTGCGTTCGCTGCATTAATGAAAAACGAATATGTATCCTGGGTAAAGGAGTCATTCCCCTGGCTTCTTTTTGCTTCGATGTCACTTGGATTAGGAATTATGTTAGGCGGATATTGGGCTTACGGAGTTCTTGGCTGGGGTGGTTATTGGGCATGGGATCCGGTTGAAAACTCTTCACTAATTCCATGGATAATTGGCGTTGCCGCAATTCATACGATGCTTGTCCAGAAGAAAAGTTCTGCTTCCGGGGGAATTGGTGGATTTGCTAAAACAAATTTAGTCTTGTGCATTCTTGCTTTTATTCTAGTTCTTTACAGCACTTTTCTAACCCGAAGCGGCGTGTTAGGTGACGCATCGGTTCACAGCTTTGTTGATCCGGGTTATTTCGCATATCTCCTGCTAATGATATTCATGGCGACATTTATTCTGCTCGGCGGCGGGCTGCTAATGTACAGATGGAATTATCTGAAAGAGCAGACAAAACCGTATGAAAATTTACTCTCCCGTGAAATGGCGCTGTTCACCGGTGCGGTAACGCTCGGAGCTACAGCGGCAGTTACTTTTGTCGGTACGTCTGCCCCGATTATTGGAAGATCTGTTCAAATCAGTTTTTATGATGAGATGAATCTTCCGCTCGCAATTTTAATCGGTCTGCTGAATGGATTTAGTTTGATATTAAAATGGAATGAAACGCAAGGTCAGGAGATTTTCAAAAAATCTATTTTCTCTTTGTCTGCGACTTTAGTTACAACAATTCTATTTATAATATTCGGTGTTCATGACTTGATGATGATTATCTTCGCATTCGCATCTGCTTTCGCGTTCTTTGTAAATGCCGAGATCGCGTATAAAGTTTTCAGAGGAAATTATCAAAAAGCTGGAGCTTATATTGCTCACATGGGAATTGCAATTTTATTCTTAGGCGTAATTGCATCAGCAAAATACGATTCAAGCGTAGATATTGATCTAATCAAAAATCAACCGGCTGAGGCTCTCGGCTATAAATTGACATTTACCGGTTACCAACCGACTCAAGATGGAAAATTCTCTTTTAACATTGATGTTGAAAAAGATGGTAAAAAGTATTTAGTCCAGCCTGTGATGTTTTACAGCGATTTTAACCAGGGATTGATGAGAAATCCGGACATCCTGCAGAAATGGACTCGTGATTTTTATGTTTCCCCGATCTCTTACGAGGATGGTTCTCAAACGGATCATGGCAATTCAAAGACTTTTGATATAGGCCGCGGCGAGACCGTAAAATTTGGTGAAGCAGAAATTCTCTTCGTCGATTACGAGTTCGACGAATCGGCGAGAAGCACTATGATGACCGGCGGAGAATTTTCAATCGGCGCCAAACTCGAAGTGAAGCATTACGGTAAAGTATATAAAGTCACTCCAAAGTTCATCAGTAACGAAGGAGGACGTAAGGATATACCCGCAGATATTAAAGACGCGGACCTTTCGATCACTTTTGCCTCACTGAGTGCTGATCAAGGTAAAGCAACCATTGTTGTTTCACCATACACGGTCGAAAAATTACCGACGCCTGTAAAGCAAGAAATTCTTGCCGTGAATGCAAGCACTAAACCGTTCATAAATTTAGTATGGGCTGGTACTATCATTCTATCTCTTGGATTTCTAATTTCAATCTTCAGAAGAAGCAAAGAATCGAATAATTAAAAAGATACTTTAATTAAAAACCCAACTTTTTTTAACATCAATTTTACGTGATGTAAAGTTGGGTTTTTTATGCCTTGGATTTTTTACTTCTAATTTTTGCTTATATATTTCTGTGGATTTTTGTTAAATAATTTTTGACACTTTTCGCAGCAAAAGTAATATTTCTGTCCCTCGTGTTCGGCATACATTTCGGGATCAGCTTCTTCTCCAGTAACGACACAAACTAAAGCGGTAGGACTGTTCTCTCCTTGTGTAAATTCTGGCGATTTTACTTGTGCAGAGTCCACTGTTTTAGTCGATTCAGACGATTCGGTTTGCATTGTAGATTCCAGTTCCATTGATTTATCTGGATTGCTATCTCCACAACTTGAAAATATTAATCCTGTAAAAACTATAAACAATATGAATAATCTCATTATTATTTCTCCAAAATATTTGATATGAAATGTTTACTTTTAAACATGCTGCAGTGATAAAAAAGTTTCAACGAATCCTTGTAAATCATTTTTCGTTTCCAGGTAATTCACATTCAACATAATCGTTGCATATCCCCTCTTGGACTATTTTCTTCCCTGTATTGAAAGCTTTAATGATCGTCCCTTTTTTATTAGCAACAAGATCACCTGCAAGGAATAATCCTGGAATATTTGTCTCGAAGTTTTCTCTGATTGCTGCCTCGCCGTTTGAAAATTCTATCCCTAAAGCTTTTAAAAAATTGTCGGGAGTAGTCCCTCCAATTTGGAATACGATTTTATCAACTTTCAAAGGTTCACGTTCAAAAAAATTAACTCTGATTTTATCTCTATCGGCTGCAAGCTCTTTAATATTTGTATTCAACATTGGCAGGACTGAATTGCTCTCAAACAGCTCATAAATTATCTTCAAGTTAACTTCGTTCATTCTTGTAAACTCAGACTTTCGATAACTTAAGTAGACCCTATTATTTTGGTTTACAAGAAATTCTGCCGCTTCAGATGCAGAGTTCCCGCCCCCGACGACTAAAACATCCTTGTTCTGAAGAGACTGTGAAGTGATATCGAATAAAACATTTTTTTTTAGTTCGGTTGGTATTTTGTATTCAGGCTTATTTGGTCTGCCGAAGACTCCAATTGCAACGACAATCGTCTTAGTTGTAAACTCTTCGCCATTCGATATCTTGACGTTAAAAAGATCATCAACCTTGTTGATCTTCTCAACTTCGGAGTTGTATTTGATCTCTAAATTATAATCTGAAATAAATTGATTTAAAATTTCGAGAGTTGACTCTTTATTACCATCACGAATGCACATTATTCCATCGCACTCAGCTTTTTCACCGCGATAAACTGCATCGACCCGTTTACCATCAGTATACAATTTTCTTATTGATAATGAATGGGATTCTCCTTTTTCAAACAGCAGAACATTTTGAATGCCGGCATTTTTTGCTTCAACCGCCGTGCTGATGCCCGCCGGTCCAGCTCCGATTATTATTACATCGTAGATTATGTTCAAACCTTTAGTAATTAGAATGCTAATTGAGTGCAATCACTTATGAAGAATAAACAATGCGAGGCGGGATAAAAGTTTCAGCTACTTGACAAGCTTCGAAATCTGCTTGAATTCCTCCGAGCGGCATTCTTCTAACAGCTCGAACAGAACCGATTCAGTCGAAGTAATGATCGCCCCTTCAGATTGAAAACGCATCAAAGCTGCATTGTAATCAGCTTCTTTTCTAGAAGAAATTGCATCGATTGGAACATTCACTTGAAAGTCATTTGCCAATAAATCGAGAACCGTTTGCATAACGCAGACATGCGATTCGATTCCGCAGACAACAACTTGTTCAAGCTTATCGTCTTCCATTTTCTGAAATAATCCTTCCGCTCCAGAACAGCTGAATGTGAGTTTTTGAACTGCTTCGAGTGGCTGGAGATTCGATAAAATGAGGTTTGTCGTCGGACCCAATCCTTTTGGATATTGCTCCGTGTAGTAAATCGGAAGGTTTAAGATTTTAAAACCATTGATGAGCTTGTTTGCATTTCCAACTAACGATTCATGATTCATCATTACATTTAGAATTCGTTCTTGAATATCAATAACCAATAAACCGGTTTTATCTTTTTGAAGAATTTTGGGATGGCGTTTCATTTAATCGCTCAAATATAAATTTTGTTCATACCGTATTTACCGCAGGCGTACATCATTAAAATTGATGATAGAGAAGATATTGCATGCAGTCTATCTTCTTCTGCAATTACCAGGTCATAAATTTTCGCAACAAATTCGAATCGCTTTAATAAGTCTCTCAACTCACTTTTGGTTGGGAAACCGTGCCAATACTCCACTTGTTCGATCATCATTTTTGAATGTCTGCGGAGAAATTCGCTCATTGAAATGTAATTGATCGAAAGCGGTGTGCGCGGCGTGCAGATAGTGATCAAGTCATTAAAGTATTGATCCCAATTTTTGGCAAGCTCTTGATTTTTCTCTTTCCTTAATTCTTGTGCAGTATGAAGAGTAAAACGAGGTTTCGAAAGCCGCTTAAAATTCGGGATCAGCGGATAAAGGTCGTACAAAAATTTTTCTGCCTCATCATCGTCATACACCCATCGGCGTCTTAATTGTGCCCACGAATAAATTTGAATTACTGGTGACTCTTCAGAATCCACAACAATATACTTCTGCTGATTGTAGTTAATAACCGTAACCCAATGATTCCATTCATCTACGCAAAGAATGCATGGAATTTTTTTTCGGAGATATTTATTTAATGTCTTTCTTGCATTATCAACTTGAGTCCGCCTAATCGACTTTAATGTGCATCCATAATAACGTGCAGCTCTTGCTAGAGAAATTTCGTTCGTTCCGTTCCACCAGTGTGCACCTGCCCACCGCGAAATTTCAATTTCGTTCTCGAACCTTCCGTGCATGACCAATGCGTATTTCAGGGCGAACGGACCGCAAGTCCATTCATTCGGCTGGGGATAAAAGCTCATAAGTGTTGGCAAGTTTAGGGAATTGATATATGACTATCAAGTGGAAACACATATGGTTGAGAAATTTTTAGTGAAATCTTTATCAGTTTAGGTAATTGTCCGAGTCAAGCCCGATTTTTAGCTTCCAGATGAAGGCTTGGGAAAACGTACCTTTTTCGACGGCAAAAATGGCTGTACTCGATTTATTCTCAAATAGTTACCGAGATTGTTAAGATTTTTCAATCGGAGGATTAACTAACAATTTGACAGTCTAAAATTTTGCAAGTAACCTAAAATAACCAAAAAATTTTAGACCAAAAATAAAGATTCCGATCAAAAAAGATATAAACAATGAGAACCCTGTCAACCGATGGGAATTCACTTGTGGCTATTGGATCTACGGTGGCAAGCCACCCTTTTGGGGCATGTAAGATTCACCTCATTAATACTTTTTTCCTTTTTATCTTCAGATTCCAAACTTGTCCGACTCTGGCGGATTTTTTATTGCCTCGATTTAGACTTTTTCGACGGTCTCGTTATACACCAACTAATTCTCAATAATTATTGATACTTATAGTCCGTAGACTTATATACATCATTTAAGCAATTTTTTACAACAATTATTAAAAAATACAATGAATAGAAATTATTCAAAAGACGAAAACAATTTTCTTAAAAAAATTGGTTCACAAATTAGAGCACTTCGCACGGAATCTGGTTTATCGCAAGAGGAGTTAGCATTCAAATGTGATCTCGACCGAACATATATTGGTTCAGTTGAAAGAGGAGAAAGAAATATTTCCATTCTAAATCTGAGGAAAATTGCAAAAGCACTTTCTATAAATATTAATGAAATTGTGAATCTATAGGATGAAAAAAGAATTTCGTATACCACCGAAAAAAATTAATCTGTTAACTAAGCCTGAAAAATTAACGGAATATCTTTCTGAATTGTTAGGAAGAAGTTTTATTCTCACAGGTAAAACTCGTACTGACGGATCAAATATTAGAAAATTAATAGCGGCCACATTAGAATTGAAAGCATTACCAGAAATAGCAGAAAGAGATGAATATGAAATAGTTCCACCAAAAGGTAAAGGTGTACCAAAGATTACAAGGGAATTTATTGATACATATATTGTTACAAGTGGTAATTCTTATAACCTGCAAGTTTGGAATAGAATTCCCGCTAGCCAATCTTTATTGATAAAATATGAATCAGGTGAAAGCCTGAAATGTTCTGATGTAAGATTTGTGTTAGTCCGAATTGATATAATAAAAAATGTTATAGCGTCTATAATAATTCTTACACCAGATTATATCGAGAAAAAATTTGGGAAATTTGGGAAACCAACTATAAAACATCAGCTCCTCATATCGAAAAAAGTAAGAGAAAAAATATATGAAAGTAGCGATAAAATATTATTGTTTCCTGATTCTAAAAAATTAACATATTTTATTCGTCATGACTATTCTACACCAAAATCTGGAATGGTTACTGAACCAGATATTAAAAATTTATTTTCGATTACTTTAATAAAAAAGATCGTAGCAGATAAGCTGATAGGTTTAAAACTTAATGCAGCTACAACAAAAAATAGAGGTCAAGCATTAGAAAAAAAGTTCTAGAATTGTTAGGCTATGAAACTAAAGAAAATGAATTGTTATATGGAGCATTTCCAGATATAAGGAATCAACTCTTAGAAGTTAAAGTTCAAGATACACAAACTGTTGATTTAGGGAAATTTTCACCGGAAAAAGAAGAAATTGTAATTGCAGAATCAAAATTAACAACTTTTGATGTACGTTATTTAATAGCATTAACGAATCCCAAAACAGAAATTATTGAAGGAATAATTCTTTCACCTGGTGAAAAACTTGGTGAGTTATTCTCCTATGTTAGTAATGAAAGTTATAAATGTCAGAGATCAATACCAATGACCTTCTTTAATAGATACTATGGAAAAGTTGTCTTTAATCCAGACTAATAATTGGTTCTACATTAAAGGATTCAGCAACTTTAATTTCTAATTGTTTTTCTAAAATGTCAATTGCTGGTTTATCAGAACATTGATTTAATTTTTTAACTAGTGCAATAATTTCCTTTGCATAAAATGAATCAAAATCAGGTAATGGGTATTTTTCAACAAATTGTGTAAAATATCTTCTCCTACCTGAGTAAAGTTTATTGTTAAATACTAAATCATGATATTTTGTCATCAATTTTGAATTGGCAATTCCTTGTACAAATAAAAGTTTACCAACATCTTCCATTTTACTCGCAACAATCCAGTAACAGTTTCCATTTACAATTTTTCCTTTCTCATCGAAATGGAACCTTGGATATGGACTTATATCTGGGAAAACAAGTTTGGGCAATCTCCAGAAAGCTGGATTTTGTGGTACCCAAAGCTCATACCATTTTCGGCCTGCTTCAATTAAATATTTTCTTGATTTTAAGATTTCTTGGTGAAGTAGTAAATATTTATATGTCTTTGGATATTTTTCAATATCAACTGTACCTCTCACTCCATTAACATTAACATGAGGATAAAGAATTTTTAAATTAAAATTTTCTGTTGCACTCCAAGGTTCTATATTTTCTTGAGAAATCAAATCTTTCAATAGTTCATCCTCTGGTTTTTCTTCACCAAGGGTATCCCATTTATCACTAATAAAAACTTTGTCAGCGGTAGATTTAACGCCAACCCGTACCTTGAAAAGATTCATGATCTTATATTTTGAGGCTTTATCAATTTTAGAAATCCATTTGGCCTCATCATCCGATAGCATTTCCCAAGAATGTTCAGATAAAATTGAATATTTTAAAGTGCCTATAGACTTCTTGTAAAACCTTACGCCATCAGAGAAGAAACCTGCTTCATTACTCGAAAGAATATCATATATATTCTCAAAAGAAAACACTTCATTCTTAGGATCATTTTTTGATTCATAAATTTTGATAAATTTTGCATTCGAAGTTTTCTCTTCTTTATTTTTTCTTCCAATAAAAATAGCTGGCAGCACAGCAGCATCAAATAACTTAGTATCTCCTAAATCAAAGATTTCAAGTATTTCGTAATTTGCTGCAAGGAATTTCCTGATACTTTCACCACTTTTTGTTGATAAATATCTATTAGATGTAATGACAGCAAGTATCCCATCTTTAGCAAGACTTTCAGTCATTCCAATCAAAAAAGGATAGTAAAGATCAACTCTTCCTTTTAAGTTGAATTTTTTTGAGTAGTATTGGGCTTTTTTAGAACCTAATATTTGAGTTCTAACATATGGGGGGTTTGCTATTACTATATTAAATTTATTGTTATACTTTGAATCTGATACTTCAAAAAGATCACTGATAGCTGGATTAGAAGAAATTTCAATAGCTTCTAAAAAGTCACGGTTCAATAAATTTATTCTATTCTTTTCAAAAGCAAGCATTCGTTCTTTTGCTATACTTAAATAATGCGAATTGGTTTCGAAACCCGTAATAGAAAAATCAAAATCTAACTCAGTTAATTTATTACCAAGGGATAATAATAATTCGCCCGTACCACATGCAGGATCAAGTACAACTTGACAAGAATTATTAAGATATTTTATGATTTTGTTTGCTAAAAAATCAGATAGTCCCTGCGGAGTAAAAGTTGCACCGTGGCTTTTTATTTGCTCTTTTGTATACATTCTTTCTAAGAATAATCAGTTTCTTATTATATCAAATGTTATTGAAAACGGAAACAAATTACAACCTTATTCAATAATAAAAATTATGGTGTATAACGGCATGGCTTTTCACCCGTCCGCCAAGAATAGCAATGACGAAACGAAGAACCACTGCCAAATATTTTTATCTGATTTATTTTTTATAACTACCTTTATTGCTTACTTCACTTTGCAATCAAACCAAATTAATTCTCCAATGCCGCACTGAAAAATGCTGTCAGTGTTGAGCGGCGGGTTATATGCGGTGTGTTTATAAACATTTTTTATTAATCAAATAAAGTTTTGATGTCTGATTGTTTTGTGAGGTATCTTTTTTTTGTTCCATATTTTTTTTCAACTTCTTCCAAGAATACTTCTTTTGCCCCATTATGGTTTTTAAAAAACCAATTTAGATGGTTAGCTAAATATTCTTCTCTTATTTTTTCATCATTCAAATCATTAGGAACTCTTTCCATCCGCGGATCAATGCTATCAAATCCAGAAAATTTTTCAGATAATCTATTCATCGTCATTTGGACATAATCCTCATTCAACTCAATACCAATGCAATTACGATTTAATTGTTGGCAAACTCTTAAAGTAGTTCCGCTTCCAGAAAACGGATCTAAAATTAAATCGCCTTCATTTGAAGAAGCTAAAACCATTCTTTCAATTAGACCCTCAGGTTTTTGAGTTGGGTGTTCTTGGCGATTATCTTGGCAATAATGTATATGAGAAAATTCCCAAACGTCCCCAGGATTGGCACCTCGCATATTATTTCGCGAGCGATAAAATTTTTGAGGAACTCTAATCGAATCAAGATTAAAAGTATAGTTATCGGATATACTGAACAATAGAATATCATCGTGCCTTGGTGAAAATCCTTTTTTCTTCCCAATTCCTTGAGTATAATGCCAACAAATCCAATTGACAAAATTCAGTGAATTATCTTTTTCAAGTATATGATACAAGTATGAAATAAACCGGAAACCCATAAAAACATACATTGAACCATTTCTTTTTAATACACGCGTTGCTTCTTTAGTCCAACTTTTAGTGAAATGGATATATTCTTCAAAACTTTGTTTATCTGAACCATTTCCGTAATCTTTACCTAAGTTATATGGTGGATCAGCAATAATTAAATCAATCGATTTTGATTTCAATTCTTGCGTTTTTTCAATTGCATCACCACATATTATTTTTATTTCATTACTCACTTAAGCCAACCATTCTGTTTCGCTAATGTTAACCAAGATTTAAAATCTCGTTTACTTGAAGCTAAGTATTTTTTGTCTAATAATTGGCAAAATTCCCAAACAGTTCTTTCTTCTAAGGAAACATAATGAATATCTCTAATTTGAATTTGTCCAGTTCCTAATGCAGGATTATAACTAATGTCTTCATCAGATAGATATTTTATATCGTATGCATTGTATTTTACAACTTCCATAATACCATCCATTAAACCAGTTTTATCATTCTTTGTAGAATAGACTTTATGTTTTAAAGAAAGTATTACAAACAAATAATCGGGGTCTTCAATATATGCACTTCTGATTCTGGCGAATGAAGTAATGTTGGGGGATTTACCGGAAGACTCGAAGTCTTCGGCGGTTGCTTTAACATCGACCTCTGCTGTAACAGCAGTTTCTATTTTACTTTTTCTTTTAAATTGTAATAGCAAATCAGCTCTATTTCATCTTGCTAATGCTTCAACATTGATTAGATTCCATTTGTTGTTTGTATCATCAACAACATTTTTGAAAGTTTCAAAAGCCCACGCTTCAACAAAGGGTCCAGCTATTTTGTTGATATTCTCCATCGGTAGCCCAAGTTTCAGGTTAGTATTAATAATAATTTTATTTTCACCTTCTGCAATAGCATTTTCAACAATGGCTTCAATTGATTTGATGGCATAGTCAGAAGCGGTTTTGTAATCTGCGATTTCTTCGGGTTTTTTAAAATTTTGAGTTTTGTAGGTCATTATTGTGGTTATCCTTTTTAGTATTCGCTTCATTTTTCGAATCATTCTTTATGTTAAAATACAAATTATAATAATGATTTTTTAAGAAGAATTAAGCACATAACATTAAAGAATTTTATCCACCTAAAAGTCGGTGGACAAGTCTGGAAATGAGCAAAAAAATAATATGGATATAAAAATATTATCCTCTCTATGTTGTAATTAACTGCAGCTAACTTAAATCATTCCTTAAAGGAAATCAAGCTTTGTTGTTTCAAACTCTATCAATCACTCTATAGAAGCCCGACTTTTTAGCACATCAACCAAAGTCCAAAAAGTTGGGCTTCGCAGCTATTTCCCAACTAAAAATATTTTCCAAAATCATACTCGATCTGTTCTTCGCAGTAGAACGGTTCGCCGAAGGATTTACCTATTTGAAAGCCATAAAATTCAGCACGTGCTTTAAGGTAATTCGTAAATTCAGGCCGGCTGATGAAAGTCTCCGGCTCATTACTTCCCGGATTATAAAACTGAGACGAATAAGAATTTATCGCCTCCATCTTCTCTTCAAAATAATTAGATATATCGTGAATAAAAGTCGGATCAAATGTATAGCTCTGCATGTAATAGAATAATTTTTTCGGACGGTAAGGGTGCAATCCTTTTTTTACACCTTGGAAGTTTTTCAATCCCGAAAAGAAAAAAGCTTTTTTTATAAGCTGTGCGGCACCCTCGTGATCGGGATGTCTGTCCTTAAAATATGGAGCAAAGATTATCTTGGGCTGATAAGTTCGAATAACATCAATCACTTTTTTTATTGATATATCATTCGCATCGATGGCACCATCTTTTAGTTTAAGACAAATGCGGGACTCAATTCCTAAAATTTCAGCTGCAGAAAGTGATTCTTTGATTCGTTTTTCTTTGCTACCTCTTGTCCCCAATTCCCCTTGCGACAGGTCGACGATCGCAACTTTCAATCCGCGTTCGACGAGTGAGATGATCGTGCCACCCATCGAAAGTTCAACATCGTCCGGATGAGCGCCGAATGCA